>JAUNOT010000065.1 GCA_030537065.1 Conchiformibius sp. | reverse complement strand
CCGCCGCGATACCTATGTTTTAAACGACACCAGCACCGCCGCCGATGCAGGCGACGAACCGCTGCTGCTGTACCGCCGCACGGGCGCACCCGTAGCCGTGTCCGCCGACCGCGCCGATGCCGCACGCGCCCTGTTGGCACAACACCCCGAGCTGCAAATCCTGATTGGCGACGACGGCCTGCAACACTACCGCCTACACCGCGATATAGAAATCGCCGTTTACCCCAGCGCCGATGCCGTCCGCCGTCCCGACCTGCTGCCCAACGGCCCGTTGCGCGAACCCTTGTCGCGGCTGGCGCACACCGATGCCGTCGTGTTTTCCCAAGCCGACAACGGCCTGCCCGAATGTGCGTTCAGGCTGCCTGAAGCGCGTTTTCACAGCCGCCTGCGCATCGGCACGCCCTACCGCTTTATCCGCCCGTCCGATATCCTGTCCGAACCGCCGCCGCCACACGCCGTCTGCGCCGCCGCCGCCGCCATTGCCCGTCCCGAGCGTTTCTTCCAAAGCCTGCGCGATTGGGGCATTCACTTGGCGCATACCCATGTCCTGCCTGACCATGCCGCCCTAAACCTGCGCGAGCTGCCGCCTGCCGACTATGTGTTTATTACCGAAAAAGACGCGGTCAAACTGCCGCCCGACACGCCGGAAAATGTTTGGGTGTTGCCTGTTTGTGCGATAATTGAACCCGATTTGTGCGGCTGGCTGCTGCAACGCCTGCCGCTTGTTGCCCCACGATAGGAATCATCATGAAACCCGATTTTTTACACCTTTTGGTCTGCCCGCTTACCAAACAGCCGCTTGAATACCACGCCGACCGTCAAGAATTGTGGAGCAAAAGCGCACGCTTGGCCTTCCCCATCCGCGACGGCATTCCCGTGATGCTGGAAAACGAAGCCCGCCCCCTCACCGATTTGGAAGCCAAATCATGACCGCCTTCAGCGTAATTATTCCGGCGCGGCTGTCGTCCACGCGGCTGCCTGAAAAAGCGCTGGCCGACATCGGCGGCAAACCGATGGTGGTGCGCGTGGCCGAACAGGCGCGGCAAAGCGCGGCCGAAAGCGTGATTGTCGCCGCCGACCATCCGCGCATTCAGGCAGCCTGCGCCGAACACGGCATTGACTGCATCCTGACCGGCGAACAGCCCAGCGGTACGGCACGGCTGGCCGAAGCCGCCGCCCTGCTGCATCTGCCGCCCGAGCGCATCATCATCAACGTACAGGGCGACGAACCGCTGATGCCGCCTGCCGTGATTAACCGCTTGGCCGACACCCTCGCCGCCAACAGCGCACCGATGGCCACCGCCGCCCACCCCATCCACAGCGCGGACGAGTTTGCCAACCCCAACTGCGTAAAAGTAGTGGCCGACCGCAACGGCAACGCCCTGTATTTCAGCCGTACGCCGATACCCTTTCCGCGCGACCGTGCCGCTCCCCTGCAACTGCCCGAACCGCCGCCCTTGCGCCATATCGGCATCTACGCCTACCGCGCCGCCTTTTTGCGCGAATACGTCAGCCTGCCCGAATCGCCCTTGGAACACACCGAGAGCTTGGAACAACTGCGCGTTTTGTGGCACGGCGTACCGATTGCACTGTGCCTGTTCGGCGAAGCCCCGCCCGCCGGTGTGGACACCGCCGAAGATTTGCAGCGCGTACGCGGCTTGTTTCAGGCAGCCTGAAAATCCGCCGACACCAACACCCCGTCCGCGCCTGCCGCCTGCGCCAGCTTAAACAGTGTGGCTTCGTCCATATGACGGTGTGCCAAAGCCGAAATATCCGCCAACACGGGCAGATGGCTGAGTTTTTTTGCCTCCGTCACCGCGTCCACATCCAAGCGCAAAGGTCCGCCGTGCAGCGACATGGTGCCGGCCTCGCCCAAAATAATATGCGGATTGCCGCGCACGACTACTTGTTCCGCCGCCACCAGCCAATCGCGCACGGTGTGATGGCGGTTTTTGCACAGCACCACCGGCACGTTCAGGCAGCCTACTTCCTGCAACAAGCCTGCCTGCTCCATCAGAGCGCCGCCCAAATACAGCACGTCCGCACCGGCCGCCAACACGCCGTCCAACTGGCGCGTATCGCGAATGCGTACCCATGCAGTTTTGCCCGCGCCGTGCCAAGTTTTGATGTCCGCCGCCAAGTGTTTCAAACGGGCGGACTCCGACTGTGCCGTTTGTTCGGGCGAAACATAAGGCGTGTCAGGCAGCCCGAACGGGTCGGCAAATACCGCCGCTTCCGCAGGCAGCACGCCTTCCGCCGCCGTCCGCACGGTTTGCCATTGTCCGCCGCCGAACTGCTGGCCGCGCACGGTCAGCACCGTATCTTGCGCCCAAGCCTCGCGGCTGACCAAACGCCAGTCATGCACAATCCGAATGGCGCGTGCCACTTTCGGCAGCTTTTCCATCTGCGCCGCATCAAACACGCGCTCATCGCCGACCGCGCCGATAATGGTGCATTCCTGTCCGCGTGAAATATGCTCGCGCAGGCCTTTTGCACGAATTTGCGCCACCACCCGCGCCACGTCGTCCCCGTCCGCATCGGGGCACATTACGATAATCATGTTTAAACCTTTAACACAAAAGGGCAAAGACGGATTAAACTGTCTTTGCCCCGATAAAACCCATTTTCAGGCAGCCTGAAAACGTAAATTAAAAACGCACAAAACGGGTCGGATTAACCGGCGTGCCGTTTTCGCGCACTTCAAAATGCAGCTTCACGCCGTTGCTGGAATCGCTGCTGCCCATACGCGCAATCTGTTGGCCGCGTTTGACCATTTGACCTTCGCGCACCATCAGACTGTCGTTATGGCCGTAGGCGGTCAGATAAGTTTGATTGTGCTGCAAAATAATCAGGTTGCCGTAGCCGCGCAGGTTGGAGCCGCTGTAAACCACCTGACCGTCTGCCGCCGCCACCACAGGCTGGCCGCGCGAACCGCCGATGTCCACACCCTTATTGGCACCGCCGAACTGACGGACGATGTTGCCGTAAGTGGGGGCAGTCCACACAATGCTGGCATTGCTGACCGCAGGCGGCGTGTAGGTCGGTTTTACAGTAGGCTGCGGTTTGCTGACAACGGCGGTATTAGTACCGCCTACCGGCTTTACACGCAATACCTGTCCCAAATTGATGGTATTGTCGGCAGGCAGGTTGTTCCATGCACGCAGGCTGTCCTGACTGATGCCGTAGCGTTTGGCGATATTGAAAACGGTGTCGCCCGGGCTGACCTTGTGGGTAACGGCATTAATATCCACGGCAGAATAATTACCGATATATTGACCGTTTACGCGGCCGACCAAACCGGCTGCCGTGTTTTGTACGGCTGTGGTATCAACAGGCGACTGGTAAACCGTACCGCCCGCCGCAGGCGGCGTGTAGGGCGCAGCACCGTAAGGATTAGTATAAACACCGCCTGCCGCAGAAGTATCGGCAGGGGCAACGTAAGGATTGGTGGCGGTATAGGGATTGTAAACACCGTTGCTGCCGTTTTCCACACTGCTGACAACGGGGGCGGGAATATTCTGCTGCTGGGCGGCACAGGCACCCAGCATCAGGACGGCGGAGAGCGCCATCACACAGGAGAATTTGGATTGGAACATGGTCTTCTGCCTTTTGTCGGATTGGAAAAGTAAAGCGTTATCATAAAGCAAAATCGGTATTTTTCTCAAGTTTGACGCATTTTTACCGTCCGATTGTTGTTTATAAGCATATCCTTTATACTGCGCCTTTTTTACGACAAGCACTTACGCCCTGCAAGCGGTGTGGTGCAAACATGACGGGCGCGCCGCGCCGACCCGATAAAAAGGGGCTGAAACCGTGAGGAATTTTGATGAAGAAAATTTTGTTGCTGCTGCTGACCGCCGTTGCGGCCGCCGCCGTTTGGTTTGCCGCCATGCTGTTTATGCCCAAAGACAACGGCAAACCTTATCTGCTGTCGGTCGGTAAGGGGCAGCCGTTTGCCGCCGTTGCCAAGCAGTTGGCCGACAACGGGGTGATTTTTCAAGCGCAGGTGTTTCAGGCAGCCGCGCGTTTTTCCGGCGTACACGCCCGCCTGCACGCGGGCAATTATAAAATTCCCGCCAAAATATCGGCTTGGGATTTGCTGGCGCACCTGCAAAAACGGCCGGAAACTACGCGAGTGCGGATTATTGAAGGGATGAAGTTTGCCCAGATGCGCCAAGTGATTAACGACAATCCCGATTTGCGCCACGACACCGCTGATTGGAGTGATGAAAAGCTGTTAAAAACCATCGCTGCCGATGCGCCTGCCGTGCTGCCTGAAGGTTTGTTCTTTCCCGACAGCTATGAAGCCGACCAAGGCAGCAGCGATTTGCAAATTTATCAGGCCGCTTACCGCACCATGCAGAAACAGCTTGCACAGGCTTGGGACGGCCGTCAAGCCGGTTTGCCGTATAAAAATCCCTACGAGCTGCTGATTATGGCCAGCATTGTGGAAAAGGAAACCGCCCACCCCGACGACCGCCGCCATGTGGCCGCCGTGTTCCGCAACCGCCTGCACAAAAATATGCGTCTGCAAACCGACCCGACCGTTATTTACGGCATGGGCGCGGCTTATCAGGGCAATATCCGCCGCAGCGATTTGGAGCGCGACACGCCTTATAACACTTACACCCGCGCCGGTTTGACCCCCACGCCGATTGCCCTGCCCGGCAAAGCCGCGTTGGAAGCGGCTGCCAACCCCAGCGATGCCGACTATATTTATTTTGTTGCCAAAATGGACGGCAGCGGCAAAAGCCAGTTTAGCCGCACTTTGGACGAACACAATGCTGCCGTTAGAAAATATATTTTGAAAAAATAATTATTTATAGTCAATGTGATTTATGTTTCAGGCTGCCTGAAAAACAGAATTAACCGTTTAGTAAAGGAAAAACCATGCTGCACCCCGAACATGTCCGCGAACTGATTGCCGCCATTGTTCCCTGCGAACATTTGGCGGTGGAAGGCGACGGCCACCACTTTTTTGCCCAAATCGTTTCGCCTGCTTTTGCCGGTAAAAGCCGTTTGGCGCGCCACCGCCTGATTAAAGACGGCTTGGCCGACAAACTGGCCAGCAACGAACTGCACGCCCTGTCCATCAGCGTGGCGGCCACGCCCGAAGAATGGGCAGCCAAACAAGGCTAAATTGGCTGCAACCCATTTTCAGGCTGCCTGAAACATGAAAACCCTGTTTTCCCTGCTGCTGCGCGGATTGGTGCTGTTTGCCGGTGCCGTCTGCGCTTACCTGCTGGCCGCGCTGGTGCTGGGGGCAGCGGTGGTGCATGCCGACCGCGACCCCGATACGGAAGGCATCGACGTATATTTGTACAGCAACGGCGTGCACACCGACTTTGTGCTGCCCCTACAAAACGAGGTGTACGACTGGCGCGATACCGTCCGCCTTGAAGACAGCGCGGACGGCGGCGCGGCAGCGCAGTATGTGGCCATCGGCTGGGGCGACCGCGATTTTTACCTGCACACGCAAAACTGGTCGGATTTGCGTCCGGCCACCGCCATTGGCGCGGTCAGCGGTTTAAACGGCAGCCTGCTGCACCTGACTTATTTGGAGCGGCCGCCGCCCGCCGGACACCACCGTGCCCACATGGTGCTGACTGCCGCCGAATACGAACGGCTGGTGCGGCAGATTTTGCCGTATTTCCGTATCGGTGCGGACGGTCGCGCCATTGCGCTGCACGGTGCCGGATACGGCGGCAACGACATGTTTTACGAAGCAGAAGGGCGTTACCATCTGTTTCACACCTGCAATACTTGGACCAACGACCGCTTGAAAAAAAGCGGCTTGAAAGCGGTGGTGTGGACACCGTTTGCTTACAGTCTTTTGGCGGCTTACCGTTAGGGCGTATCCCTAATTTCCGTTTCAGGCAGCCTGCCTGAATGTTCATTTCACTTTAATTTTAAGGAATCCGATTATGAGTACCCCGCATATTTCCGCTCCCGCCGGCGCGTTTGCCGACACCGTTTTAATGCCCGGCGACCCGCTGCGCGCCCAATACATCGCCGAAACCTTTTTAGACAACGCCGAACAAATTACCGCCGTGCGCAATATGTACGGCTACACCGGCACTTATCAAGGCAAACGCCTGTCGGTGATGGGACACGGCATGGGCATTCCGTCCTGCTCCATCTACGCCAAAGAGCTGATTACCGAATACGGCGTGAAAAACCTGATTCGCGTCGGTTCATGCGGCGCGGTTTTGGACGACGTGCATGTGCGCGATGTCGTTATCGGCATGGGCGCGTGTACCGACAGCAAAGTGAACCGCATCCGTTTTCGCGGCCACGACTTTGCCGCGCTGGCCGATTTCGGTTTGACCCGCGCCTTGGCTGCCGCGGCCGAAACCAAAGGCATTCAGGCCAAAGTGGGCAACCTGTTTTCTTCCGACCTGTTCTACCATCCCGATACGGAAATGACCGCCACCCTGCGCCGCTACGGCATTCTCGGCGTGGAAATGGAAGCGGCGGGGCTGTATGGCGTCGCTGCCGAATTCGGTGCCAAAGCCGCCTGTATCTGCACCGTATCCGACCACATTGTCCGCGAAGAATACACCAGCTCGGAAGAACGGCAAAAAACCTTTAACGATATGATTGTTATTGCTTTGGAAGCCGCCGTCAGCTTGAGCTGAAACAAAGGCAAACCGTAAAAACAGGTTAAGCGTATTGTTTTGCCCCGTTACGGCCGCATTTTTCCGTTTCACCACAACACAACACGGAAAGGAAAAATCATGCGTACCCTGCTTAATATTTTATGGTTTGTTTTCGGCGGACTGCTGACCGCGCTGGGCTGGTGGCTGGCCGGACTGGTCGCCGCCATCAGCATTGTCGGGCTGCCGTGGGCGAAAGCCTGTTTTGTGATTGGCCAGTTTGCGCTGTGGCCGTTCGGCCGCGAAGCGGTATCACGCCAAATCGTTACCGGTCAAGACGACATCGGCACGGGTATGCTCGGCACGCTGGGCAATATTATCTGGTTTTTGCTGGCGGGCTGGTGGCTGGCGGTCAGCCATTTAACTTTGGCGGTGGGCAGTTTTCTGACCATTATCGGCATTCCCTTCGGCCTGCAACATTTAAAGCTGGCGGGTATTGCCATTGCTCCTATAGGTAAAACGCTGGTGCGGACGTAAAATTTCAGGCTGCCTGAACGGTAAAAACCCGTTTCAGGCAGCCTGAAATTTTAACCGTACACCCCTTTTTCCCCCTGCGGCCGCGTTTTAAAACGCTTGTGCAGCCAAAAATACTGCTCCGGCATCTCGCGCACCCGTTCCTCAATAAACGCATTCATCCGCCGCGCCCCCGCTTCCGGCGTATCGGCGGCGGCATCCGACCACGGCGGATAAAAACGCAGCTCCACCCGTCCGTCCGCCAAACGGCGCGGCACCAAGGGTACTACCTGCGCCCCCGTCAGCTTGGCAATGCGCGGCAGCGCGTCCACCGTTGCCGTCTGCACCCCAAAAAACGGTACAAACACCGAATCTTTCGCCCCGAAATCCTGGTCGGGCAGATACAAAAACGGCGCGGGATTGGCGCGGATTTGCCGAATCACCGCCCGCAGCCCCTCGGTGCGCCCCACCAAAAACACATTATTAAAACGTTGCCGTCCCTGCAAAATCCGCGCATCCAACTGCGCATTTTTCTGATGCGAATACACGCTGGTCAGCGCAACATCCTGATTCAGCGCATACACCGCCAGTTCAAATGCAGTAAAGTGCGGATACAGCAAAATCACCCGTCCGCCCGCCGCCAAAATATCATCCAAATAATGCTTGTCGCGGTACGACACCAAAGCGCGGAGACGCTGCGGCCGCGCATACCAGCACACGCCGTATTCCAACACCAGCAAAGCCATATGATAAAAATGCTTTTTTAACACCTGCCTGCGCTGACGTTGCGTCCATTGCGGAAAACACAGGCGCAAATTAACCGCACCGACACGGCGGCGCGGCCATACCAACCAATAACACAAACGCCCCAACACCGCCGCCGCCGCCCGCAGCAGGCAATGCGGCAAAAACGACACAAAATACAGAATCAAAAAAGCAAATTTCATCAAACACGGCCGCAGCGCACAAAGACGGGGCATTATAAACACTTTCAGGCAGCCTGAAAAACCGCTACAATCGCACACTTTCTAAACCCATTGGAAATAAAGGTTCTATCATGCTTACCGGCAGCCTGGTCGCCCTCATTACCCCCATGCACGCAGACGGCGGCATCGATTTCACCCAACTGAACGCCCTGATTGACTGGCATATTGACAACGGTACGCACGGCATTGTCGCCGTCGGCACCACCGGCGAATCGGCCACCCTGTCGGTAGCGGAACACCTGTCGGTGGTGGAAACCGCCGTGCGCCATGCCGCCGGACGCATACCCGTGATTGCCGGCACCGGCGCCAACAACACCCGCGAAGCCGTAGAACTGTCGCGCGAAGCCGAACGCATCGGCGCCGACTACACCCTGTCGGTCGTCCCCTACTACAACAAGCCCTCGCAAGAAGGCATCTACCGGCACTTCAAAACCATTGCCGAAGCCGCCGACATTCCCATGATTGTGTACAATGTGCCCGGCCGCACCGTGGTGGACATGAGCAACGACACCATTTTACGGCTGGCGCAGATTCCCAATATCGTCGGCGTGAAAGAAGCCAGCGGCCACATCGGCCGCGCTTTAAGCCTGTTTAAAGACGTACCCGAAGGCTTTGCCGTTTACTCCGGCGACGACCCCACCGCCCTGCCCTTTATGCTGTGCGGCGGACACGGCATCATCAGCGTGGCCGCCAACGTGGCACCGCAACCGTTTGCCCAAATGTGCGAACACGCGCTGGCCGGACGCATTGCCGAAGCCCGCAGCCTAAACGACAGCCTGATTCCGCTGTATGACGTGATGTTCTGCGAAGCCAGCCCCGCGCCTGTGAAATGGGCGTTGGCGCAACTGGGACACTGTGCCGAACACGCCCGTCTGCCCATCGTACCGCTTACGCCGTCCGGCCGCCAACAGGTCGGTGCCGCCCTTCAGGCAGCCGGCTTGGTTTAAACCCAACCGTTAGGATTTCAACTCACAGGGCTGCACATAAAGCACAACCCTATGTGTCGCCCTGATTCGGACGGGGGTTACACCCCGCCTGAATAAAAAAGCTTATTTTACCGCCGTAAGATGGCGGGGTTTCAAACCGAAAAGGAATCTTGATGAACAACAAAAATATCCTTATCCTGCTCAGCACACTGACCTTCTTGTCTGCCTGCGCCTCCGAGCGTGCAGCACCAAAACTGGACTATCAGTCCGAAAACAAAAAAGTTTTAAGTTTGGAAGTACCGCCCGATTTGCGCGACCCGCGTCAGGGCGATATGTACAGCCTGCCTGCGGGCGTGACCGCCGACCCCGACGCTTTGGAACGTGCCGACCCGCAGGGCAACCGCGTATTGGTTAAAGTGAAAAACGCCCGTTTGGAACGCAGCGGCAACCAACGCTGGTTGAGCGTGCAGGACAAACAGGCTGCCGAACTGTGGCCGCTTTTGCGCACCTTTTGGCAGGAAAACGGTTTTACCATCCATTCTGAAGAACCGCAGGTGGGCGTGATGGAAACCGAGTGGGCGGAAAACCGTGCCAAGCTGCCGCATCAGGGCGTGCGCAAGCTGTTTGACAAAGTCGGCTTGGGCAGCATCTACACCACCAGCGAGCGCGATAAATTTATTATCCGCATGGAGCTGAACAAACAAAACGGCTACGATATTTTCTTCAGCCACAAGGGTTTGGAAGAAGTATACGACAGCAAAACCCAAGACCGCACCGTTTGGCAGCCGCGCCCCAACGACCCGAATCTGGAAGCGGCTTTCCTTGCCCGTTTTATGCAGTATATCGGCATGGATGAAAAAGTTATCCAACAACAAACCGCACAACAGGCCGACACGCAGCAAGGTACGGAATTTGCCAAACGCGAAAAAGACAGCGTGGCCGTCAGCGGCAGTGCCGAGCGCAATATCAACCGTATCGGCGCGGCATTAGACCGCATCGGTTTGACCGTGCAACAATTTGTTGCCGAACGCGGTATGTTTGTGGTGCAGCCCGCACCGGCCGAAAGCGACGTTATCCGTGCCGCCAATCAAAAACAAGGCTGGTTTGACCGCATACGCGGTAAAAAACCGGAAAACGTCAAACCGGAACAGGCACCGCAGATGTTTGTAGCCATTGAGCAAATTGACAACGGTCAGCGTATCCACCTGCTGAACCAGTCCGGCAAGCCCTATCAGGGCGCAGACAAAGGCAAGCTGCTGGACAGCCTGTACCGCGAATTGCGCTAATCCCGTTTTTCCTTTTTTGCAGGCTGCCTGAAACGCCTTACGCTGTTCAGGCAGCCTGAACATCTTGCTTATGAACCGCCGCAAAACCTTTCTTATTTTAGTGATTTTATTTTCCCTGCTGTTTGTCGCCCTGGTGGCCGCAGGCAGCCATCTGATGTCGGTCGGCAATAAAACATGGGCGCTTGCCCTGTTTCTGTTTGCCTTTGCCGCCGCCTTCGGGCAAATCGGCACACTCGCCGCCTATATTATGACGGTGGCACGCGAACAGGC
Source organism: Conchiformibius sp. (assembly GCA_030537065.1). Classification (GTDB taxonomy): domain Bacteria; phylum Pseudomonadota; class Gammaproteobacteria; order Burkholderiales; family Neisseriaceae; genus Conchiformibius. Next base: position 1,020 of record JAUNOT010000065.1, on the reverse strand, counting down.
CGCCCGTCAGGCCGCCGCCCGCAGCGATGCCGAAAGCGTCCTGCCCGACAAACAACCGTAAAACCCAATGCCATGTTTGAACAAATCGTCCTTGCCAGCAACAATCAGGGCAAACTGCGCGAATTTTCCCGCCTGTTTGCCGAAGCAGGTATTACCGTGCTGCCGCAGTCGCAGTTTGCCGTATCCGAATGCCCCGAACCGCACGTCACTTTTGTGGAAAATGCCCTGGCCAAAGCCCGCCACGCCAGCCGTCACAGCGGCCTGCCTGCCTTGGCGGATGACAGCGGCATCTGCCTGCCTGCCTTAAACGGTGCGCCGGGCGTGCGTTCGGCGCGTTTTGCCGGTGAACACGCCGGTGATGCCGATAACAATGCCAAAGTTTGTGCCGCCCTTAACGGCGAAAGCGGCGCGGCCTGCTATTACGTCTGCCTGCTGGTGCTGGTGCGCCACGCCGATGACCCGCAACCGCTGATTGCCGAAGGCGTGTGGCACGGCCGTTGGCAGCAACAGCCTTCAGGCAGCCACGGCTTCGGCTACGACCCGCATTTTTACCTGCCGGAATACGGGCAAACCGCCGCCGAACTGCCGCCCGAACAAAAAAACCGCATCAGTCACCGCGCCCTTGCCCTGCAAACCCTATTGCAACAAATACGTGCGACAGTAGATAAATAAAATTTCAGGCTGCCTGAAACGGATTATTCCCGCTCAAGCAGCCTGAAAATTTAAAAACAAATTAAGACTGTAATTTTTCCAGCCACCTTGCCGCCTGCGCCCGCACCTGTTCGGGGGCGGTACCGCCCAAATGGTTACGCGCATTCAAGCTGCCTTCGGGCGTGAGTACGGCAAACACATCGGCTTCAATCAGGTTGCTGAAACCGCGCAAAACGTCCAAGGACAAATCCGCCAAATCGCAGCCGTTTTGCTCGGCATGGCGCACGGCTTGGGCAACGACTTCGTGGCTGTCACGGAACGGTACGCCTTTTTTCACCAGATAATCCGCCAAATCCGTTGCCGTGGCAA
>JAUNOT010000064.1 GCA_030537065.1 Conchiformibius sp. | reverse complement strand
ACAATCAGGTCGTAAGTGCCTTCCAAACCTTCAAACAAATCGGTGTGAATCAGATTGATGCGTTCTTCCAAAGCATAGTTTTCAATATTGATGGCCGCCACTTCCAAAGCGTCCAAGCTGATGTCCACCGCATCAATCTCGGCATCGGGATAATGGTGCGCCATCTGAATGGCCAGCGTGGCACTGCCGGTACACAAATCCAAAGCGCGGTGTATCAGTTCGTCATATTCAATCCACGGCCGCAACGGTTCGCCCAACAGCTCGTAAATAAACGAACGCGGCACAATCACCCGTTCATCTACATAAAATTCAAATTCGCCCTGAAACGCCTGATTGGTCAGATAGGCGGCGGGAATGCGCTCGTTTACCCGCCGTTGCAGGATTTCCAACAGATATTTTTTTTCGCTGTCCAGCAAAACCGCGTCTAAATACGGCTCCAGCGTATCGGCGGGCAGGTGCAGCGCGTATAAAATCAGATAAGCGGCTTCATCATGGGCGGTGCTGCTGCCGTGTCCGAAACTTAATTGCGCTTCATGAAAACGACTGACGGCAAAACGTAAAAAATCCCGTACGGTATTGAGTTTTTCGGCCGCTTCGGCAAACGCATCGGCGGGCGCGGCGGCAGGCGGGGGGGCTTCGGCAAACATCGGTGTGTCCTGTGGGTGAAAAAGCACGGATTATACTGCCGGTGCCGACAGGGGCAAACAGCATGTGCCGCCGTATCAAAAAACCGTTATAATCCCCCGTTCTTTTACCAACTTTATTCAAACGGAAAAAATATGAAACAAACGCTTCGTTTCCCCTTAAGCGCACTGGCAGCCGTTTTGGTGCTGGCAGGCTGCAACCCACCTCCCGCCGGTAACGCCGCTTCCGGCGCGGCCGCCGTTTCCGCATCCGAGCCGAAAGGCATGGAAACCCCAATGAAAAAAGTCAGCTACTTTTTCGGTTATCAGGTGGCGGGCGAGTTGCTCGAGCTGAAAAAAAACGGTATTGAAATCGATACCAAGCTGTTGAGCGAAGCCATTGCCGACCGTTTGGCCGACAAACCGTCCAAATTGAGCGACGAACAAGCCAAAGACGCTTTGGAAACGGTTCAGAAAGAGATTCAGGCCAATGTTGAGAAAAAAGGCAATGAAAATCTGGCCGCCGGTGAAAAATTCTTGGCGGAAAACAAAGCCAAAGCCGGTGTAAAAACCACCGCTTCCGGCCTGCAATATAAGGTAAACAAGGAAGGCACGGGCGATTCGCCGGTCATCGGCGACGGTGTGGTGGTGGAATACACCGGCAAGCTGACCGACGGTACCGAATTTGACAGCACCAAGGCAAACGGCGGCCAGCCTTTCGGCGTACCCTTGGACGGCCAGAGCGTGATTCCGGGCTGGACCGAAGGCCTGCAACTGATGAAGGAAGGTGGTGAATATACGCTGTATGTTCCCGCCAAATTGGCCTACGGCAGTCAGTCGCCCAGCCCGAAAATACCGCCTAATTCTGTTTTGGTATTTGATATGAAAGTACTGAAAATAGAAAAAGGCGCGGTGAAAAAAGCCGCAGCCGCCGAAAAAGCCGACAAGAAGAAAAAATAAACCCGCGCAGGCTGCCTGAAAACGGTTTTGCCGTTTCAGGCAGCCTGCATTTGTTGTTAAGGAAGCAAGCATGAAAGTATTACTGCTGGGCGCCCCCGGCGCCGGTAAAGGCACACAGGCACAATTTATCACCCAAGCCTTCGGTATTCCGCAAATTTCCACCGGCGATATGCTGCGCGCCGCCATCAAAGCCGGTACGCCCTTGGGCTTGGAAGCCAAAAAAATTATGGACGAAGGCGGCTTGGTGCGCGACGACATCATCATCGGCATGGTGAAAGAGCGCATTGCCCAAGACGACTGTGCCAACGGCTTTTTGTTTGACGGTTTTCCGCGCACGCTGGCGCAGGCCGAAGCCATGCGCGAAGCCGGTGTGCAACTGGATGCGGTGGTGGAAATCAATGTACCGGACGACGTGATTGTCGGACGGGTAAGCGGCCGCCGCGTGCATCCCGCTTCCGGCCGCAGCTACCACATCCTGCACAATCCGCCCAAAACCGAAGGCAAAGACGATGTAACCGGCGAAGATTTGGTGCAGCGCGATGACGACCGTGAAGAAACCGTAAAAAAACGTTTGGCGGTGTATCACGAACAAACCGCCGTTTTGGTGGATTTTTACGGCAAGCTGGAAGGCAGCGACGCACCGCGCTACATCAAAATTGACGGCACGCAAAGCGTGGAAGCGGTGAAAAGTGAAGTTTTAACGGCATTGGGACGCTAAACCCGAACAGGCTGCCTGAAAAAAGTTTCAGGCAGCCTGAAACTTTCCTATCCGCCACAAAAGGAACACGCTATGACACGAACCATCTTATTTTCCCTGTTATTGACGGCGGCTGCGACCGTAGCGGCCGAGTCGCGCTGGTTCGGCAATATGGGCGGCGATGACGATACCGAAACCGTTTTCCAAGAAACCGAACTGCCCCTGCCGCCCGTTCCCGATACGGCGCAAAGCGGCTGGTTTGAACTGTATGTCTCGCCCATGTATCGCGGGCAGGCGCTGATTTTGCCCGACAGCATTACCGTAGCCGATGACCGCACCATCCGCTATGTATTAAATCGCCGTTCTGCCGCCGGCTACGACAATTTGACCGCCGAAGGCTTGTATTGCTTTACCGGCAACCGCCTGCTTGGTTCGGACGGGGCGCAGGTTAAAACCTTTGCTTATGCCGATACAACAAGCGGGCGTTGGATGCAGCCGCGTCGGGCGCAATGGCAGGTTATCGGCGGCAAACACAACGGCATTGACCCCGTGCGCGGCGTATTGTACGAAGTATTTTGCGTGGACGGCCGCGCCGATGCCGATACTTTGCGCCAACGCCTGCGCCGCTCGGGCGGTTTGTCCGGCTTCCGTAAGAATGATAAATAGTTTAAAGAATTTGTTTTACCGTTTCAGGCAGCCTGAAACGCCGCCGTTTGGGATTGTTATAGCTGATTCACAAGAAACAGTTATAAGGCGGCGAGCCGCAGACAGTACGGCGGGGCTGAGGTCTGTTGATATTCCGTTCAAGGTGGCTTTTCCGCCAAAAAATTCATATCATGCCCGAAATATCAACAGACCCTAGCCGACGCCGTAACTGTTTTAAAGTGGATTAGCTATTATGACCGTTATTACCAGCCACACCCTGATTACCCCGCAACTGTTTACTTTTGATGCCCCTTTTGCCCTGCAAAACGGCCAAAGCCTGCCGCGTTTTGAACTGATGGTGGAAACCTACGGCACACTCAATGCCGACAAAAGCAATGCCGTGCTGATTTGCCACGCCTTGTCGGGCAACCACCACGTTGCCGGACGGCACACGCCCGAAGATGCCCGTCCGGGCTGGTGGGACAATATGGTCGGTTCGGGCAAACCGATTGATACCGATAAATTTTTTGTGGTCGGACTGAATAATCTGGGCGGCTGCGCCGGCAGCACCGGCCCGCTCAGCACCAATCCCGACAACGGCTTGGATTACGGCGCGGATTTTCCCGTTGTCACCGTGCGCGATTGGGTGCGCTCGCAGGCATTGCTGGCCGACCGTCTCGGCATCGGGCAATGGGCTGCGGTGGTAGGCGGCAGCATGGGTGGCATGCAGGCCTTGCAATGGGCAGTGGATTTTCCCGAACGGGTACGGCACGCGCTGGTGATTGCGTCGTCGCCGCGTTTGAGTACGCAAAACATTGCCTTTAACGATGTTGCCCGCCAAGCGATTCTTACCGACCCCGATTTTCACGGCGGCCACTACGCTCGTCACAACACCAAACCGCGCCGCGGTCTGCGGATTGCCCGTATGATGGGGCATATTACTTATCTGGCCGAACACGGTTTGGGGGCAAAATTCGGCCGCCAGTTACGCGAAGCCACCTATCAATATCATTATGATATTGAATTTGAAGTGGAAAGCTATTTGCGCTATCAGGGCGACAAATTCGCCGAACATTTTGATGCCAATACTTATTTGCTGATGACCAAGGCTTTGGATTATTTTGACCCTGCCGCCGAGTTCGGCCACAACCTTCAGGCAGCCTTGGCAGGCGTTAAAGCCAAATTTTTTGTGGCCAGCTTCAGCAGCGACTGGCGTTTTTCGCCGTCGCGTTCGCACGAATTGGTTAAAGCATTGATTGGGGCGCGTAAAGACGTGCAGTATATTGAAGTGGAGTCGCATCACGGCCACGATGCCTTTTTAATGGAAGACGCGCCTTATGTGCAGGCGGTGCGGGCGCGGATGAATACGATTGGAGCAGAATTGTGAAACAAACACTTATCGGCATCGCCTGTCTGATTGCGCTGGTGGTCGGCTATTTAAACCTGCCTTTGGAATGGCGGCGGCAGAAAGATATTGAGCTGGGCAATACTTTAATCGGGCGCATTGAGCAGCACCGCCGACAACAGGGCAGGCTGCCTGAAAGCAATGAAAACACTTTCAGGCAGCTCGGTTTCCGCCACAGTAAAGAAACCGGCTGGCAGCCCGACTACCGCACGACTGCGGACGGACATTTTGTAATCGTTTACGAAAGCGGCTACCGCAAACCTTATCTGATGTGGGATTCGCGCGAACGGCGTTGGCATTTGGATAATCATTGATATTCCACAGCAAAACAGGCTGCCTGAAACGGGAAAATCCGTTTTCAGGCAGCCTGTTTTTAATCCTTTCGCGCAAACGCTTCTGCCGCCAAAGGTTCGCGCCCCAGCAAGGCGGCAAAGGCTTGGTTATCGCCCGTTGAACCGCGTTGCAGCAGCGTGATGCTGTCGGGGCTGAGCATGCCGTTGCTGAGATATTTGGCTGTTGGCAGAACGGGGCGCAGCAGCGGCAAAGGCAGCGTCCACACCGCCGCCGCCGGCTTGCCGTGCAGGGTGCGGCGCAGCGTGTTCAAATATGCCGCCAAAGTCAGGCGGCTGCCGCCGGTTAGGGTGAACGTGTCGGTGTCGTCCGATTCGCACAGCCGCGCCAACGCCGCCGCCACATCATTGACATGCACGGGCTGGAGCAGAAAACTGCCGCCGTCGGGCAGCACCAGCACGGGCAGCCGCGCCAGCTTGATAAACAGCTCGCAGCTTGCGCCGCCGCGCCCGTACACCACCGACGGCCGCGCCACCGCCACCGACAAGCCGCTGTCGCGCACGGCGGCATCGCCGCGCCCCTTGCTGCCGGTAAAACAGACGCTGTCGGCGGCATCCGCACCCAATGCCGACAGTTGCACCCAGCGTTTGACGCCGGCCTGTTGTGCGTGTTGCGCCAGTAAGCGCGGCGTGTGGTGATGCACGGCTTCCAATACCTGTGCGTGGCGGCTCATCACGCCCACGGCATTGACGACCGCGTCCTGTCCGGCAAACAGTTCGGGCAGACGGTTGGGGTCTGGCTGTAAAAAGTTAATCTCGCGGCTGCTGGGGGTACGCAGTTGGTGGCCGCGTTCGCGCAGCAGTTGGGCAATACGGCGGCCGATAAAGCCGCTTGCGCCGAATAAAACGATGTTCATGAATATTCCTTTTGGGTTTAAAAACTCGGTTCTGTGCGTTATAGTCAATATGCTTTATTTCTCATACGGCGTTGGCTCGCCTTGCCGTACTCTTTGTACTGTCTGCGGCTCGCCGCCTTGTCTGAAAAATAAATCACATTAACTATAGAACCTTTTTGAGGGCGGCAGCTTGCAACGGCCGTTTTCACAGTCGGGGCGCGGCAGCAGCCAGCGCGGAAAACGGTAGCGGTTGCGGGCAAAACGGGGATAGAGCCAATCGGCCAGTTGGCGGATAAGCGGCAGGCTGCTGGCGCGTATCCACCAAAAGCCGCGTTTGTCGGCATTGTGCATCAGGCGCAGCGCGGCCATGCCCGACAGGATTTCGCCGTCGCGGGTGCGCGCGTGCAGATAGGTCATCGCCTGTTCGGTGCTGATGCCGTATTGTGCCAGCAAGGCTTCGTTGCCCTGAATGGGAATGCCTTCGGCTTCGCGGTTGCCGTTGAGCAGCAGGGCGGCTTCGCGGGCGCACAGGGGGCAGTCGGCATCGTAAAAGATTTGGTGTTTGTTCATTGTCGTTTCCTTTATATTCAATATGCTTTCACTATTATTGCGGTTTCAATACCATCAGAAAATACACAACCAGCATGGCGCAAAAGGCAGGGTAGCCCAGCATTTCCCAATAACGGGCATAGCGGCAGTAAAGTGGTGGCACTTCGTCCGAGCCCTGTTGCTGCGCGTCTGCCGCCATTTTCGCCATGCGGATTTGCAGCCACACCACCGGCAGCCAGCACGCGCCGGCCAGCGCGTATAAGGCCAGCGTCAGCCAAATCCAAGTGGCGTTCAGCGGCCAGCCTGCGTGTTGCGCCATCCACAAACCCGACAGCGGCTGGAAAATCACGGCAGGCGTGGTAAACCACCAGTCGGCTTTAATCACCCATTTGCTGACCACGCTTTGCGCCGCCAGCGAGCCGCTGCGGTTGGCAACAAACAGGTAAAACGCCGAGCCGAAGCCGGTGCCGACCATCAGCGTGGCGGAGATAATGTGCAGGGTTTTGACGGCTAGATAGGCACTCATGATGTTTTCCTTGTCTGTTGATAAATATAGAAAATTAAGGCGGCAATCGGCAGGTTTTTCAGCAGGGGCGCAAACGGGTGCAGCCAGTTTTCAGGCAGCCTGAACGCGATAATCAGGCTGTATGCGCCGACTGTGGCCAGTTGTGCCAGCCAAAACAGGGGCTGGCGGCGCATGCGGCTGAAACAGAGCAGCCCGAAGACAATGTCCAGCAGCGAGGCGGCCAGCAGCAGCGGCAGTTGCCACGCGGGGGCGATGCCGACGGCATGCAGCAGTTGCAGCGAAGTTTCCCGTGCCGCCAGAACGGGTTGCAGGCCGCTCCACAGCCACAGCAGGGCAATGGAGGCAGGCAGATAACAGGGCAGGGGGCGGTTCATGCTTATCCTTTGTAACAATAATTTCTGTATAAACAGAAATAAAAGGCGAAAAATTTTGCCTGTTTTCAGGCAGCTTGAAAGCAGGCGGCAAATTGTTTAACGCAATAATTTTTGAATGCTTGCGCCCATTTTCAAGACTTTGCTGATAACGCCGGTGGGCAGTTTCAGCATTTCATTGGTCCAAGCGGTCAGCGTACCGATAAAGTCTTTGGTTTGCACGATGCGCTGCTTGGCGGTGTCGTTTTCTTGGGCAAATTCGGGGCTGTTAATCAGCTCTTGTAAAAAGTGCAGGGTCGGCTCGATTTCGCGGCGTTGGCGCACTTCCACAATGGTGCGGAACAGCGTCCACACGTCTTCGGACGTGCTGAAATGGTCGCGGCGGTCGCCCATAATATGCACGGTCTGCACCAGTTGTAGGTTTTGCAACTCTTTGATGCTGTTGGAAACATTGGAACGTGCTACACCTAATGTCTCGGTAATTTCATCGGCTGCCATCGGCCGCCCGATAATATACAGCAGGGCGTGAATTTGGGCGACGGTGCGGTTTACGCCCCATTTGGTGCCCATTTCGCCCCAATGCAGGATAAATTTTTGGGTAACGGGGTTCAGTTGCATAATTGTGCGTGGTTTTGTGAATATGGCAGCAGTATAGGGTTGTCATTTATTTCTGTCAAGACAGAAATTTTAATGGTAAAAAAACCGTTTCAGGCAGCCTGAAACGGTTGGGTTTATTGCGCTTTGGGAGCTTTGCCGCGTTGCAGGTAAATCACTGCCTGCTCGCCGTTGCGGCTGATGGTGATGCTTTCGCTGTCCAGATATTCGCCGTTGTCAAGCTGGTGGTAGCGGATAAAGTATTCGCCCGCATCCAGTTGTTTTAATTCCAGTTGGCTGCGCTCATTCAAAAAAAAGGTACGCAGGGCGTGCTGGCTGTTTTTTTCGTAAAGCTGGCCGAATACGTCAGATGAATTGCGGACATTATCAGCAATAATGGTGCTGTCGCCCATGCCGGTAATAACGGGATAGCCTTGCAGGTAGCCGGAATCCTGCGGCCAAGGCAGGCCGTTGGGGGCGGCGGCGGGGCGTTGGTAATGGCTGTCGGCGGCGGGGGTGCTTGCTTCAGCGGCAGGGGGTGCAGCCGTGTTCGGGTCGGTATTGACGTGGATTTCAATTTGGGGGGCAACCGGCGCGGGGGCGGGCGCAGCAGGCGGTTTGAGCCAGCTCCAAAGCTGCCATAATACGGTTAGGGTCAGCAGCACGGAAATACCGCCCAAACCCGCCAGCAGCCGCATTTGGCTGCGATCGGGACGGCGTGTGGCGCGGTTTTCTTCGGTGTAATAAGCAATGGTCGGCGGCACCATCAGTTCAAAACGGCGGCGGTATTGGGCGGCAATCCAACGGTCGTGTTCGGCGCGGCTGACCGGGTCGGACAGCACTTCGTAAGCGCGGTTGACCAGCTGCATAATGCGGTGGGCATCAGGGTCGCTGTTCAAATCGGGGTGGTAACGTTTGGACAGGCGGCGGTAGGCCTGACGGATTTCGGCCGCGCTGGCATCTTGCGGCAGTTGCAGATTGTCGTAATGGGTGTGAATGTGCATGGTGCGTTAAGGCGGCCGTTGCAGGCTGCCTGAAAAATTTAGTCGGCAAATGCAGCCGCGCCGCGGTTGGCCAGGGCATCGGCACGTTCGTTGTCGGGGTGTCCGGCATGGCCTTTGACCCAATGCCAGCATACCTGATGCCGCGATACGGCGGCATCTAAGGCTTTCCACAGCGTTTCGTTTTTAACCGGCTGCTTGGCGGCGGTGCGCCAGCCGTTGCGTTTCCAGCCGTGTATCCAGTTTTCCATACCGTTTTTAACGTATTGCGAATCGGTGTGGATGTCCACGCGGCAGGGCTGTTTGAGTGCGTTCAGGCCTTCAATGATGGCGGTTAATTCCATCCGGTTGTTGGTGGTGTTTGCTTCGCCGCCGAACAGTTCTTTTTCGTGGCGGCCGTAACGCAGCAACGCGCCCCAACCGCCGTGTCCGGGGTTGCCTTTGCAGGCGCCGTCGGTATAAAGGGAAACGGTTTTCATAATTTATTCCGTGCGGGTGTGCCGTAAATACAAACATCAGACGGCCTAAAGCGACTGTTTTCACGTCTGTTTTACGCATATTGCCCACAAAGGCGGCAAATTCGGGTAAACTGCATTCCATTAGCGTTTTTCACGGAAAAAGGCATCGGCCGCATCGTGGAACAAATCGGTGTGCGGGCTGTTTTCGTAGTTTAACTCGGCCAGCTCGTCTTCAAAGGCCAGTTGCACCGATTCTGCCGCATACTGTGCTGTTTCCGCATCCAATGCACGGAACAGGCCTTTGAGTGCGGCGGTCAGGACGCGGTTTTGCATACGCAGGGCATCGCAATGCTGTTCCAGATAGTCCAAGCGCTGCTCAAAATGTTCGCTGTCTTGCATGACGGTTTCCTTGCCTGAAAAAAACCGTGTATTTTAAAGCCTGTGTTGCCGATTGGGCAATGCCGTTACCATTTTTATTTTGACCGTCCCGCCGCAGCGTCTGCCCTTATTCCGTATCGGCAGACGCTGAAGCGGGTGTAAACAACCGTAAAGCAATCATTATGACCCAACAAAAAGACCCGACAGCACCTGCGTCTTCCATGGTGTTTACTTTGGAAGACGACAACCACAACGCCCCCGTGTATGAAACCCGTACGCAGGAGTGGGAAACCGCGCCGCATGATTGGGAAGAACCGGAGGAAGAAGCGGCCGAAGAATCTAAAGATGTGTTGGAGGAAGCCTTGGCCGCTTTCAGGCAGCCTGAAACGGCTGCCCCTGCCGTTTTGCCTGAACCGGCCGTTTCCGAACCGCCTGCCGATAAGCCTGCGGCGGAAGAGGCCGAAGCAGCGCAGCCTGAAACTTTGCCGCCCGCCGTTGCGGATACGGCTGATGCGGACAATGTGCCAAGTGGCAATGATGAGCCTGTGCAGGAAGCTGCTGCGGAAACAGACGCTGAAGCGGCCGAGAAGGTGAAAGCCGAGCCGGAGTTTACCCTGCCTGAAGTTGAGGCGGACGGCAGTGCGCCGGTACGCGATACGGCAGCCGAAGTCGGAATTACGGCCGTATCGGCGGCGGAAGCGCGTTTGTTGGCCTACCGTGCCGCCGTTACCGATGATGACGGCGCAGATGTGCAGCCGACTGCCGCCGATGCGGTAAGCACCGAGCCGGAGCAGCCGCCCGCATCGCCTGCCAGCGAGGAAGAAGCGGCCTATGCCCATGCCCGTTTCCTGCGCCATACCGTAGCGGAACACAATGCCACCGTATTTAGCGGTGGTTTGGACGGCGACAACAGCGAAACGCCCGAAGAAGATGCGGCGGTGTTGATTCAGGAAGATTGGATTGCGGCTCAAGAAGCGTTGAAGCGCGAGCGCGGCGACGATGATTATTTGCTGCCGGTACAAACGGTCAAGCTGGCTTCTGCGCATTTGCAGGGCGAGCAGGGCGAAGTGCCGCAGCGTGATATTACCGTGCATGTGTATGATGTCAGCGATTTGCCGGTTGGCCGTAAAGTGCGCGTGGTGTCGGAAGCGGCATTGTTGGCGGATATCCGCGACAAACTGCGTCCGCATTTGAGCAATGCGGTGGCAGGCTTGGCGGCACGGATTGTGCAGAAGAAAACGGCTTTGCTGTCGTATGAATTGCAGATGATGCTAAACGAGGAAGTGCCGGAAGTGGTGGAGGAAATCCTTTCGCATAATCTGGCACAGATTTTCCAAGCGGTAAAAGACGCACAAAAATAAGTGTCGGTATGATGTGATTTAGGCTGCCTGAAAACGGTTTTTCCGTTTCAGGCAGCCTGTTGTTATTTTGTTATTTGACTTTTCAGTAAGGCAATGACTTCGCGCAAAGTGGCAAGCTCTTGGTCTTTCTGGCGGATAATTTCTTCTTGATGTGCGATTTTCTGTTTAAGCTGCATATTTTCGTGTTGACAGACATCGCTGCCGTAATAGTTGGTTTGGTATACGCTGATGCCGCTGCTTTGGTTGTAGTCGTTTTCATTCATATACAGATTGATTTTTTTATCTTCCGTATCAATCAACTCCAAAACATCAATATTAAAAATTTGGGCAATCTGCTTGAGTTTCTCCAAGTGCAGCTTGGTTTCGCCGCGTTCGATTTTGGCGTAGCCGCTTGGCGACATATGCATTTTTGCCGCCATTTCTTCTTGCGACCATTGCTTGATTTCACGCAACACGCGGATTTTGTCGTTGGCTGTCATCGGGATTCCTAAACGTTGGTATTGTTTGAGCAGAAACCGTGCGTAAAACGGTGGTTTTCTGAACGGATTGTCGGTGGCGAGCCAAGGGCGGCTGCCGTAAAATCCGGCAATCTTAACATAAATTTTGCCGAATTTTCCAACCCTTAAAACAGGACGCTTATGATGAAAGCATTTACTTTAGCGATGGCGGCAGCATTGTTGGCCGTTTCCGTACAAGCGCAAGCCGCAACCAAAATCCAGTTTCCCAAAGGCAGCTACTGCGGCAGTTATTCGGGCAGTTCTTCCGGAAGCAAAACCTTTACTTTATGGTTAACGTGAGTTCGGGATAAGAATCCCATAAACATTAAAGGGCAAACATGTTAAG
>JAUNOT010000063.1 GCA_030537065.1 Conchiformibius sp. | reverse complement strand
TTAGTTTTTGTCTTGGTCAACCAGTTTGTTTTTGGCAATCCAAGGCATCATGCCGCGCAGTTGTGCGCCGACTTTTTCAATTTGATGGTCGGCATTCAGACGGCGGCGAGCGGTCATGCTGGCATAATTGGTCGCGCCTTCCTGAATAAACATTTTCGCATATTCGCCGCTTTGAATGCGGTACAGCGCTTTTTTCATCGCCTCTTTGGTAGCAGGCGTAATAACTTCCGGGCCGGTAACGTATTCGCCGTATTCGGCATTGTTGGAAATGGAGTAGTTCATATTGGCGATGCCGCCTTCGTACATCAAATCCACAATCAGTTTCAGCTCATGCAGGCATTCAAAATAAGCCATTTCGGGTGCGTAACCGGCTTCCACCAGCGTTTCAAAACCTGCTTTCACCAGCTCCACCGCGCCGCCGCACAATACGGCTTGTTCGCCGAACAGGTCGGTTTCGGTTTCTTCGCGGAAGTTGGTTTCAATCACGCCGCCTTTGGTGCCGCCGTTGGCCGCCGCATAAGACAGGGCGATGTCGCGTGCTTTGCCGCTTTGGTCTTGGTAAACGGCAATCAGGGTCGGCACGCCGCCGCCTTTCAAAAATTCGCTGCGGACGGTGTGGCCGGGGCCTTTGGGCGCAACCATAATCACGTCCACGTCTTTTTTCGGCACGATTTGGTTGTAATGCACGTTAAAGCCGTGAGCAAACGCCAACACCGCACCGGATTTCAGGTTGTCGTGAATTTCGGCGTTGTACACGGCAGGAGCGGTTTCGTCCGGCAGCAGAATCATCACCACATCGGCGGCTTTGGACGCTTCGGCCACGCTGCGCACGTCAAAACCGGCGGCTTGGGCTTTGTTCCAAGACGCGCCCTGACGCAGGCCGACAATCACATTCACGCCGGACTCTTTCAGGTTGGCGGCATGGGCATGGCCTTGCGAGCCGTAGCCGATAATGGCAACGGTTTTGCCTTGAATCAGGGACAGGTCGGCATCTTTATCGTAGTAAACTTGCATATTTTTTCCTTGCGAAACGGTGAACGGGAGGGGAAAGCCAAACAGCTGGCGCGGCGGTGTGGGCGGCGCGTGGGTTTGGTGCGGACAACGCTTGTGCCGTCGCCCGCAAATGCGCCGCATGGTACACCATTTTTGCTTTTCAGGCAGCCTGAAAAGTTAAAAAATGTCGGTATTGTGTTACGGCGTGTAATCTGAAAAGTTTTCAGGCAGCCTGATTTTATAAGAAACAAGCAATTAAATCATTCAGAAAACGCCGCCCCAATTCCGTCGCACGGAAATAACGCGGGTCGGCATCCAACAGTCCTTTTTGCTGCGCGGCGGCAATGGCACGGCTGATGTCGGCAACGGTAATGCCGGTACGTTCAGGCAGCCATGCGGCCGGCACGCCGTCATGTAGGCGCAGGGCGTTCATCATAAATTCGCCCGCTAAATCTTGACGCGCAATCACACGCCGTACCGCCGCGCTTTCAGGCTGCCTGCCGATGGCCTGAAGGTAATCGTTGGGATGACGGCGGCGCACGGTGCGTTCGATGCGGTCGGGATGGGAAATTTTACCGTGTGCGCCCGCACCGATGCCGATGTAGTCGCCAAACTGCCAATAATTCAGGTTATGCCGCGCCCGTTGCTCGGGACGGCGGCAAAACGCGCTGGTTTCATAGGCTTGGAAACCGTTTTGCGCCAAGGTTTCGTGAACGGCATCTTCAATATCCTGTGCGGCATCGTCTTCAGGCAGCCCGTCGGGCGGACGGTGACCAAAAGCGGTGTTCGGCTCCATGGTCAAATGGTAAGCGCTGATATGCGACACGCCGCATTCCGCCGCCGCCAACATGTCTTGGCGAGCCTGTTCGGGCGTTTGCTGCGGCAGCACATACATCAAATCTATATTGACCCGTTCAAAAATATTGGCCGCCACTTCTAACGCAGCACGAGCTTCGGCGGCGGAGTGAATCCGCCCCAGCAGACGCAGTTTGCGGTCGTCAAAACTCTGTACGCCTACCGACAGGCGGTTAATTCCCGCATCTTTAAAGCCTTGGAATTTTTCCCGTTCAAAAGTCCCTGGATTGGCTTCCAGCGTAATTTCCGCTTCGGGGCTAAGTTTGAGCAGGGCGCGGATGCCGCTTAACAGGCGGTCAATCGCGGCTGCCTGAAACACGCTGGGCGTACCGCCGCCGATAAAAATGGTTTCCACACTGCGCCCCCAAATATGCGGCAACTCGCTTTGCAGGTCGGTCAGCAGGGCATCAATATAGGCGTTTTCATCGGGCGGCGTGCCGATGCGGTGCGAATTAAAATCGCAATACGGACATTTCTGCACACACCACGGAATGTGGACATACAGGGAAAGCGGCGGCAGGGCAGTAAGCAAGGTTTTATTTAAAATCATTGTATTAAAGGGTGTTTACAGCTTGAAAATGGATTTGGCAGTCGCCACAAATAATATTCAGTTTGGGCTTGCCCCAAACCGCGTTCAGGCAGGCAGGACATTGGTACTTGATGCGGTTACTGCGGTTTTCGGTGGGAACGGCCTGCAAAGTATATTCGTTTAACAAACGGTGGGCGGCGGCAGGGTCAAGCGATGTTAAGGCCTGCTGGTTTTCGGCAACATCGTTTTGGTCAAACAGGGGCAGATGGGAATGTTCAGGCTGCCCGTTTTCCCTGCTGTTGCCAGTCGCTACAGGGACATAATGATAAAGCGGCCGCATGCCTTTTTCTACTGCCAATGCGGGCGGACGTTTGAGTTGATGGTCAATATTCAGGCAGTAAGTATGCGTGGCAGCCTGCCCAAACGAAGCGGAATAGGGTGGATAAACATCATACCAATGAATGGAAAATTCGGTTTTCAGCAGGTTGCGGGCTGCCTGCATAAACAAACCGTCTTCCAGAATATAGTCGCCCATATGTTCGCCGGTGCGTTTACCGCCCGGTTTGTGAGTGTCGGACGGCATCAGCCCGATGGCTTCCATTTTATCTGCCCATTCTTTGTTGTGGTAACCCCGCCGTCCGGGGCGGCCGAAATGTTGTTGCCACAAATGGCACATTTCATGCACCAAGGTGGACAAGGTGTCCAACACAGGCAACACACCAAAAAATTCGGGATTTAACGCAATTTCATCGGTATAGCGACCGTCTTCTGCAATAAAGCGGCGGAAAGAGAAATAGCCCTGTGTTTTCGCTTTACGTTGCAGCGAAATCAAACACGGCGGCAGTTCGCCGCGAAACAGACTGCGGTTAAAAAAATCATAAGCAAACTGTAAGGCTTGATGAACTTGGTTGGTGGGGGCAGTAGGTAAAGGTTTGGCAGACGCAGACATGGCGGTTTTCATATTTGGAAGATTTTTGGATTGTACAATCCAAAAATCATCCGTGCAAGTGTGCAGGGCTATTTTTTACGGGGAAACATCGGTTTAAACGACAGGGCAGGTTTTGTCGCAAAAAAGGCGTGGTACGGCGGCGACAAAAGGGTCAATTTATATTAAGATAGATTAACTTTTCTAAACCTATCGGTGTCGGAAATGACAAACAGGCAAAAGCTGCATCAGCAGGCAAAGGCGCAAGGCATTGAGCCGGAATATTTTGATATTGACGGCGTGTGCCACCGTGCGGACGACAATGTATTAAAGGCATTGCTCGGCTGCCTGAAAACGGCTTTGCCCGCAGCCGCCTATGACGATGCACTGCTGCTTAATCATGCGGTGGAAAGTACATGGCCGCTGCCGTTTGCCGCCGATAGCGTAACTTTATATGATGAAACAGGGCAAACGCTTTCAGGCTGCCGCGTGGCAGACGGCGTTTTGCATATTCCTGTGTTGGCGGACGGCTATTACCGCATTGAATTAAGCGGCGCGAAACGGTTTTTGCGTCTGTTTGCCGTCGTACCGCCGCCACAGTCTTACCAGCCGCCCAATGTTCCCGACGGCGGACGGGTAAACGGTCTGACCATTCAACTTTACAGCCTGCGCTCGGCGGAAAACTGGGGCGTGGGCGACTTCTCCGATTTATGCCGCCTGATGGCGTTCTGCCAAGGGCGCGGCGTGGACTTTGTCGGCATCAATCCGCTGCACGCCCTGTTTACCGCCCGTCCCGACTACGCCAGCCCTTACAGTCCCTCATCCCGTGTCTGCCTGAATCCGATGTATTTGGATGTGGCGCGGGTGAGGGCGTTTTTGTCTGCGCCGCAAAAAGACGCTTGGTTGCAACAGCACACAGAAGCTATTCAGGCAGCCCGCGATGCGCAAACGGTGGATTACCGCGCCGTTTGGCGTTTAAAACACGATGCCTTGCGGATGGCGTTTGCCGCATGGCAGCAGGACACGGGCGCGGAAGCCGAAGCAGAACGGGCAGAACTGAACCGTTTTGGTGCGGATAACCCCGATGCCGCCGGTTTTGCCCTGTTTGAAGCGTTGGACAACCATTTTGCCGCCGCCGACCGTGCTTTGGGCTATTTGGGTTGGCCGAAAGACTATCATTCGCCCGACAGCAAGGCAGTACGCCGTTTTGCCGAGCAACATCAAGATGATGTGCGTTTTTATCTGTGGTTGCAATGGCTGTGCCGACAACAATTTGCGGCAGTTAGCGAAGCGGCGGCACAATATGGCTTGGCTTTGGGCGTATACGGCGATGTGGCGGTGGGTGCGGCGCAGGGCAGTGCCGATATTTGGCTGCACCGCGCCGAATACTGCACCGAGGCCGCCATCGGCGCACCGCCCGACCCGTTCAGCCCCATCGGTCAAAACTGGAACTTACCGCCGCCGTATCCGGCCGCGTTTGCTGCTGGCGGTTTTGGCCGCTTTTTGGCGGTGTTGCGTGCCGCCATGCGTGGTTGCGGCATGATACGCATTGACCATGTGATGGCGTTAAGCCGTTTGTGGTGGGTAACGGGCGGCGGCACGGCGGCAGCAGGCGCGTATGTGCGCTATCCGCATGATTTGCTGTTTGCCGTTTTGGCCTTGGAAAGCGTGCGCCATCAATGTGTTGTCGTCGGCGAAGATTTGGGTACGGTGTCGGACGAAGTCCGCGCCCTGTTAAACCGCTACCGTATTTTTTCTTATCACGTTGCCTATTTTGCACGCGACGGGCAAGGTTTCAGGCAGCCTGAACATTATCCGCCGCACGCATTAAATGTAATTTCCACCCACGACCTTGCCCCTTTGGCCGGTTATTGGCAGGGCGACGATTTGCGGCTGATGCACCGCTTGGGTACGCTGCCCGATGCGGCGGCGTTTCAGGCAGCCTGCGCCCGGCGCGAACAGGACAAACAAGACTGGCTGCGCGTGTTGGGCAACGTAAACGCCGATGCCGACGGCGCTGCCTTAACCGAAGCCTTCCACCGTTTCGGCGCACACGGCCGCAGCCTGCTGTATGCCGTGCAGATAGAAAATCTGCTCGGTATGCGTGAAAACTTTAATGTGCCGGGCGTGGCGGACGGTTATCCGAACTGGGCGGTCAAACTGCCGCTTGCCATAGAAGATTTCCCTGCCCACGCCGCCTTGTGCCGCCAACTTGATTTGATTGACCGAATCCGTATGCAGAAAAACCGCTCGGCGCACACGCGCCCCTATCCCGAAACCGATGCGCGGGAACGTGCCACCATTGACAGCCTGTTTACCGCCACCTATACCGACCCGTTTGCCTATCTCGGCCGCCACCGCCTGCCGGACGGGCGCGAAACCGTGCGCTGTCTGTTTCCCGATGCCGAACAGGTGGAAGTGCAAGACGGACAGGGCAAACTGCTGGCGGTTGCCAACTGTTTGGACAAACGCGGATTTTTTGCTGCCGTGCTGCCTGAAAATGCGCCCGATTACCGCCTGCATGTGCGTTATGCCGACACCGCGCTGATTTGCCGCGACCCGTATGCCTTCCCGTCCCATTTGGGCAGCTTGGATGCGTGGCTGCTGGGCGAAGGGCGGCATCTGCGTCCGTATGAAATTTTTGGCGCACACCGCGTTGCCATCAACGGCACGGACGGCGTGAATTTTGCCGTGTGGGCGCCCAATGCCCAGCGTGTTTCCGTGGTCGGCGAATTTAATCTGTGGGACGGCCGCCGCCACCCGATGCGCCGCCATGCCGACAACGGTATTTGGGAGCTGTTCCTGCCCGATATTCCCTATAACAGCCTGTATAAATTTGAAATCCGCGATGCAGACGGCCATGTCCGCCAAAAAGCCGACCCGTATGCGTTTGCCGCCGAATTGCGCCCGACCACCGCGTCCGTGGTGCGCGGGCTGCCTGAAAAAATGCCTGTGCCTGCCGACCGTGCCGCATGGAACGGCGCAGACCGTCCCATCAGCATTTACGAAGTCCATCTCGGTTCATGGCGGCGCAATCCCGAAAACGGTTTTTGGCTGACCTATGAACAACTGGCCAGCGAACTGATTGATTATGTAAAAGATATGGGCTTTACCCATATTGAATTGCTGCCTTTGTCCGAATACCCGTTTGACGGCTCGTGGGGCTATCAGGCAACGGGGTTGTATGCGCCGACCAGCCGTTTCGGTTCGCCGCAGCAACTGCAAGCCCTGATTCAGGCTGCCCACGATGCCGGTATCGGCGTGATTTTGGACTGGGTGGCAGGGCATTTCCCCACCGATGAACACGGCCTTGCCCGTTTTGACGGCACGCATTTGTATGAACACGCCGACCCGCGTGAAGGCTATCATCAGGATTGGAACACCCTGATTTACAACTTCGGCCGCCACGAAGTCAAAAACTTTTTACAAGGCAATTCCTTATATTGGATAGAACGCTTCGGCTTTGACGGCCTGCGTATGGATGCGGTTGCCTCCATGATTTACCGCGACTATTCGCGCAAAGACGGCGAGTGGATTCCCAACCGCTACGGCGGCCGCGAAAACTTGGAAGCGATTGATTTTCTGCGCGATACCAATACCATGTTGCGCGAACAAGCCCCCGATACCGCGCAAATGGCGGAGGAGTCCACCTCCTTCCCCCACGTTACCCGTCCCGAAGGGCTGAATTTTGCCTACAAATGGAATATGGGTTGGATGAACGACACCCTGCGTTATATGCGCGAAGACCCGATTAACCGAAAATACCACCATAATTTAATGACTTTCGGCATGATGTATCAGTACAGCGAACAATTTGTACTGCCGCTTTCCCATGACGAAGTGGTACACGGTAAAGGCTCGCTGCTGGATAAAATGCCGGGCGACTGCTGGCAGAAGTTCGCCAACCTGCGCGCCTATTACGGCTTTATGTTCGGGCATCCGGGCAAAAAATTACTGTTTATGGGCAACGAGTTCGCTCAGGGCAGGGAGTGGGACTACCATCACGCGCTGGATTGGTATCTGCTGGACGAAGCGGGCGGCTGGCATCGCGGCGTACAGGATTTTGTCCGCCAACTCAACGGCATATACCGCAGCCACGCGCCGCTGTATCAGCTTGACCCGTCGCCCGAAGGTTTTGAATGGCTGGTGGCCGACGACGGCAACCAATCGGTGTTTGTGTTCGAGCGGCGCGACCGTGAATACAACCGACTGATTGTGATAAGCAATTTCACCCCTGTGGTGCGCGAAAACTACCGCTTCGGCGTCAATGCCGCAGGCACTTACCGCGTGGTGCTCAATTCCGATGATGCCGATTATTGCGGCAGCGGCACGCTGCTTTCAGGCAGCCTGAACACGGAAAACGTACCGTCGCACGGACGGGGGCAATCGTTGTGCCTGACCTTACCGCCCTTGGCAACCGTTTATTTATACTGGGAAAACGGCGATGACTGAACGGCGGCTCGGCGCAGGCAGACCCTATCCGATGGGCGCACACGCAGACGGCAACGGCGTCAACTTTGCCGTATTTTCCGCCCACGCCGAGTGGATAGACGTTTGTTTGTTTGACGAAAACGGTAAAGAACAACGTTTCAGGCTGCCTGAAAAAAGCGGCGATGTGTTTCACGGCCACATCAGTGGCATCGGGGCAGGGCAACGTTACGGCTACCGCGCCGACGGTGCAGGCGCGTATTTCAATCCGGCCAAGCTGTTGCTTGACCCTTACACGCGGCAGGTGGACGGCACGGTGTACCTGCGTACCGCCGCTGAACGCGCCCTGTTTGACCCTGCCGACCGACAGGATAATGCCGCCGCCGCGCCGAAAAGCGTGGTGGTGGCCGACAGCCGCTTTGATTGGGGCGACGACCGCCATCCCGATACGCCGTGGGCGCAAACCATGATTTACGAAGCGCATGTTAAAGGGCTGACGCGCCTGTTTCCCGATTTGGCCGATGCCGGCACTTACCGCGCCTTGGCCGATCCGCGCCTGATTGCCCATTTGCAGGCTTTGGGCATTACCGCCGTGGAATTGCTGCCCGTGCAACAGCATGCCGACGAATACCGCCTTCAGACAGCAGGCTTAACAAACTATTGGGGTTACAACACGTTAGCCCATTTTGCTGTCGAGCCGACTTATGCTACCCGTCCCGAACAGGCGGCGGACGAACTGCGGCAGGCAGTCAAAGCCCTGCACGCGGCTGGGATAGAAGTGATTTTGGATGTGGTGTACAACCACACCGCCGAACAGGACGAAAGCGGCGCGATGCTGTGCCAGCGCGGTTTGGACAACGCTTCATGGTATTGGACAGACGAAAACGGCGGCTACATCAACTGGTCGGGCTGCGGCAACACTTTAAACACCGCCTGCCGCGATGTAGCGCGTTGGTTGGCCGACAGCCTGCGCTATTGGGTGCAGTCGTTTCATATTGACGGCTTCCGCTTTGATTTGGCGACCATTTTGGGGCGCGAACCCGATTTTCAGGCAGCCGGACGTTTGCTTAACATTCTGTATCAAGACCCGATTCTTGCGCCGCGCAAGCTGATTGCCGAAGCATGGGATTTGTCGGGCGAACAGATGGGCGCGTTTCTGCCGCCGTTTGCCGAGTGGAACGGCCGTTTCCGCGACGACATCCGCCGTTTTTGGCTATGGGAAAGCGGCGATTTGGGGCGGTTGGCCGAGCGGCTGGCCGGTTCGTCCGACCTGTTTCGCCGCCACGGGCGCAGGCCGTCCGCGTCCGTTAATTTTCTGACCGCCCACGACGGTTTTACCCTGCACGACCTGACCGCGTATAACGAAAAACACAACGAAGCCAACGGCGAAAACAACCGCGACGGCCATCACGACAACATCAGCTACAACCACGGCTGCGAAGGTGCAAGCAGCGATGCCGATATTTTGCGCCTGCGCCGCCACAGCGCAAAAGCCTTGTTGGCTACCCTGTTTCTGGCCAACGGCACGCCGATGCTGCTGGCAGGCGACGAGTTCGGCAACAGCCAATACGGCAACAACAACGCCTATTGCCAAGACAATGAAACCGCATGGCTGGATTGGGCGGCATTTGACCGCGAATTATTTGATTATGCGGTCAGTTTATCTGCCCTGCGCCGTCAAATTCCCGTCTTTGCCCGTGACAACTGGTTTGACGGCAGCAATGTGCGCTGGCTGAACGTTTACGGCAGCGCGATGGGCGAAGACGACTGGCACGACCGCGAAGTTAAAGCCATGCAGGTTGTGCTGGATAACGACTGGCTGCTGCTGATTAACGGCAAACGCCGTGAGCAAACGTTCAGGCTGCCTGAAGGCAACTGGCAATGCCGTAGTGCGCCCAACGAAGATTATTCCCATACCGGTGCCGAATGCCTTGTCCGACAGATGGGCATTTGGCTGTTTCATAACGTCTACTCAAACGGAGAACCACAATGAGCCATTCCACCACCAACCGCAGCGACAGTTTTCTGCACAACACCGATATTGCCAACGACACGCTGGTGCTGATTTTGGCAGGCGGACGCGGTTCGCGCCTGCACGAAATGACCGACCGCCGCGCCAAACCTGCCGTTTATTTCGGCGGCAACTGGCGGATTATTGACTTTACTTTGTCTAACTGCCTGAATTCAAACTTATTGCGCATCGGCGTGGTTACGCAGTACGAAGCGCATTCGCTGCTGCGCCACCTGCAACACGCTTGGTCGTTCCTGCCGCGCGAACGCGGTCAGTTTGTCGATATGCTGCCCGCACGCCAGCAACTTGACGAAAGCATGTGGTATCGCGGCACCGCCGACGCGGTGTGGCAAAACGTTGCCATTATGAAAGAACACTATAAGCCCAAATATGTGCTGATTTTGGCGGGCGACCATATTTATAAAATGGACTACATGAAAATGTTGCGCGACCATATTTACAGCGAAGCCAAATGCACGGTTGGTTGTATTGAAGTTAAGCGCAGCGAAGCCGACCAGTTCGGCATTATGGCGGTAAACGACAAATTAAAAGTGCATGAGTTTATTGAAAAACCGGCCGACCCGCCCGCCATGCGCGAAAAACCCGACCATTCACTTGCGTCTATGGGCATTTACGTTTTTGATGCCGATTATCTGTACAGCACGCTGGAAGACGAAGTGCAAAGCGCGGAAACCCATCACGATTTCGGCAAAGACATTATTCCGCGTGCCATGCGCGAAGGCGTGCTGTATGCCCACCCGTTTGAAAAATCCTGCATGGGACGCAATGCCGAAGGCAGCATTTACTGGCGCGACGTCGGCACGCTGGACAGCTATTGGGGCGCACACATGGACTTGGTGACCGAGCATCCGCAGCTGAATCTGTTTGACTACGACTGGCCGATTCGCGGCCTGCCCACGCAGCCGATGCCGACCAAGTTTTTCTATAAAGAACGCGACGGTCGTACTTTGGACAACTCGCTGGTGGGCGGCGGCTGTGTGATTACCGATGCCGAGATTGCTTCTTCCGTGCTGTTTGACCGCATTACCGTGCGCGAGCAGTCTAAAATCCAACGTTCCGTTATTCTGCCCGGCGTGAAAATCGGCGCAGGCTGCCTGCTGGAAAACTGCATTGTCGAACGCAACTGCGTAATTCCCGACGGCATGAGCATCGGCGCAGACAAAGATGCCGACCGCGCCCGTGGTTTCCGCGTCAGCTCTGGCGGCGGCGTGACGCTGGTGACGCCCGATATGCTGCTGCGTCTGCAACAGGCCAATGCACAGGCAGCCGAGCAGGAACAACAAGATCCGTCTGCCGAATAACATCACGCAGGCAGCCTGAAAACGGTGTTGCCGCCGTTTCAGGCTGCCTGAACAACGAAGGAATCCGTATGAAAATCCTACATGCCGCGTCCGAGCTGTATCCCCTGATTAAAACCGGCGGACTGGCCGATGTTTTGGGCGCGTTGCCGTTTGCACAGGCAGAGCAGGGCGACGATGTGCGCGTGGTGCTGCCGTATTACCGCCAAGTGCGCCAACAACTGCCGTACACCGCCGAAGTCGCCCGCCGCGACACCTTCGGCGGCCACATCGTTATCCGCTACGCCCCCTACCGCAATATCGGGCTGTATCTGATTGATGCGCCGCATTTATACGGACGGGACGGCAATCCCTACCACGATGCCGCCTATCACGATTATCACGACAATGTTATCCGCTTCGGCGTATTGGGTTGGGCAGCCGCCGCCATTGCCACCGGCTTGGACGAGCTGTGGGGCAGGGCGGACGTATTGCACGCCCACGACTGGCAGGCAGGTTTGGCACCGGCCTATCTGCACGCTTGGTCGGCCAATATTGCCAGCGTATTCACCATTCACAACATC
>JAUNOT010000062.1 GCA_030537065.1 Conchiformibius sp. | reverse complement strand
CCCGCAGCTTTAGGGTGGGATAGGCGGCAATGCCGGTGGTGCTGTGGCGGACTTTGCCGTTGCGTACCAGCACGATGGTGGGGGTAACGCGCACCTGCCACAGCCGCGACAGGCTGCCGTCCGCATCGTTAACGCTATCAAAATGCCAGCTATGCTGCTGCAAATAGCGGCGGATATCGGCATCGCTGCCCGAGCGCAGGGCCACACCCAAAACGGGAACGCCGTCTTGACGCAGTTTTTCTACGGCGGGCGAAGTGTGGCGGCAAACACCGCACCACGAACCCCAAAAATATAAAACCAACACTTTGTCTTGACTGTATTGTTGTAGGGTGTGTGCTTGTGCCGCACCGACGGCTTGCAGGGGCAGGGCGGCGGCATCGGCCGGTACAGCGGGGGCGCGGTACCAATCGGCGGCGGTGCTGACCAGCAGCAGGGTTAGCAGAAAAGTCAGTACGGAACGGGCGTAGCGGATAAGTTTTTTCTTATTCATGGTTTAAATTGTAAAAAGTTTTTCAGGCAGCCTGAAATATTAGGGCGTGCCCCTATTTGCTTTGCCAAGCGGTTTTTTGAGTAAAAATTCGCGTATGCAAGGCAAGAATCCGCGCAAGGTTGGACACCTTTGAAACCAAACCATATGAATTTTATAAAACAAGTTTACAAACAGCTGCTTTTAAACTTATTGCTGCTGTTCTGCTGCTTTATTGTTGTGGTTTTTCTGCTTCACGCCCTGATACCAATTTCCATTATAATATCTTGTTTTTATAAAGATTGCATAAATCTTCAATTTTGGACGCTGCTGTCTGACAGTTGGAAGGCAATATTTGCTCATGATGTTATTATTTGGCATAAAATCTTGTTTTTCTCTACCTTTATGATGCTGTGGGCACACTTATCCGTCAGAACGGATAATAGGGACAGCGATGTTACCGAACCCCAAAAAACCGTAAAGCAGCGGCTTAAAAACGGGCTGATTTTATTGTCAGCTGACATCGTTACCCTATTAATCATTACATTCATGTTATTTGTTATCAGTAAATGCATTCTGCTTTGAATATGCGGTTACAACACCTGCCATAATATAACCAAACCAACGCCTGTAAAATAAACTCTATTTTCCCATCTTCCCGCCCGAAAGAATTTTCATGAATTTTGCCGCCAAACATACTGTCCACGCCCTTATCGGCATCAATATCCTCTTGTTTCTGCTTCAAATGACGGGAATGCACGGCCTGATTACCCACGGTGCGCTGTACACGCCGCTTTCACCGTATTACCAACATTGGCAATGGTTCAGCCATATGTTTCTGCATCAAGATTTGCTGCATCTGCTGATGAATATGTACGGCTTGGCGGTATTCGGCACACCCCTGCTGCAAGTGTGGGGCGTGCGCCGTTTCCTGACCCTGTATTTTGCCGCCGGCCTGCTCGGTGCGCTGCTGTACGGCGGCTGGAACACTTGGCTGCTGATGCAGGCAGCCGCCGCACTGCCGCCCGATACCGCACTGCCGCCATCTTTTACCGCGCTGCTGCTGCGGCACGCTGTCGGCGCATCGGGGGCGGTTTTCGGCATTTTGGCGGCGTTTTCCCTGCGCTTTCCGCACACGCGGCTGTCGCTGATGTTTATACCGGTGGATTTTCCCGCCCGTTATTTTGTTTTGGCCTTGGTCGCTTACGAACTGTTTGCCCAAATAAGCGGTATTTCCCTGTTTGGTGCCCATATCGCCCACTTGGCACACATTGGCGGCGCATTGGCGGGTTGGCTGCTGGCCTTGTGGTGGCGCCAACGGCGTTCAGGCAGCCTGCATTTGGTCAAATAATATGGAAAACAAAGATTTCGTTCCGTTTCATCCTTTGGATGCGCCGCTTTATCCGGTCAATTTGATTGAAGCCTCGGCCGGTACCGGCAAAACATGGAATATTGCCGCCCTGTTTGTGCGGCTGGTGTTGCTGGAACGGCTGCCGGTGGCGCAAATTCTGGTGGTCACCTTTACCAAAGCCGCTACCGCCGAGCTGAAAACCCGCCTGCGCGCCCGTTTGGAACAGGTGGCCGCCCTGTTGCGCAGCGTACCCGATGCCGCCGCCGACCTGCCACGCCTGCGCCAATATTGTGACGCCGCCGACGGCGGCGTGTTCCTCTATCCCTTATTGGAACGCGCCCTGCAACAAGAACCGCAGGAACGCCTGCTGCTGCGCCTGAAAGCGGCAGCAGGCGGCTTTGACAATGCCGCCGTTTACACCATTCACGGTTTCTGCCAGCGGGTATTGCAAGATTTTGCCTTTTTCTGCGGCGCACCGTTTGACATCGAGCTGGACGAAACGGCCGCACACGCACGGCTGCTCACGCCCGCACAGGATTTCTGGCGCAGCCGCGTGGCACGCAGCAGCACGCTGGCGGAGCTGGCCTACCGCCACCGCCTCACCCCACAATCGCGCTTGGAAGCACTCAAACCGTTCTTAAGCAAGCCCTATCTACACCTGCCCGAAGTGACGGGGGACGAACAGGCCTATGCCGCCGCACAACGCGAATTTGCCCAGAGTTGGCAGGATTTTGCCGCCAACGGGCTTCAGGCAGCCGAGCAGGCCTTTTGGCTGCTGCACCCGCTACTGAACAAAGTCAGTTTTAAAGAAAGCGTGTTTGCCGAAAAATTCGCCGCCCTACACCGCTTTGCCGCCCGCAACCATCCGCCCGCACCGTCTGCCCTGTTGGCGGTTTTGCAAAACAGCAGCGGCGCAGTACCGTTTGCCGAAGAATTTTTAATCTCCAAAGTCAATAAAGGCAAAAGTGCCGACCCGTTTCAGGCAGCCTGCGTCAATACTCTATACACGCTGGCACAAGCCGCACAACAACTGTGTGCCGCCGAAAAACAGGCTTTGGCGGCATTGGATTTGGAACTGCTGCACTATCTGCGCGAAGCGGTGGCGGAACACAAAAACCGTTACCCGCAACGCGTTTTTGACGACTTGCTTACCGACGTGGCCGCCGCCCTGCACCCCGACGCGCCGCACGCCGAAGCCTTGGCGCAAGCCCTGTCCGCCAACTGGCGCGTGGCATTGATTGACGAGTTTCAAGACACCGACCCGCAGCAATACGCCGTCTTCCGCCGCGCCTTTGCCGAACGCGGCACCCCGCTTTTTCTGGTGGGCGACCCCAAACAGGCCATTTACAGTTTTCGCGGCGCCGATATTTTCGCCTATCTGCAAGCCGCCGCCGACACCCTTGCCCACGGCGGCCGTTACACGCTGGACACCAACTTCCGCAGCCACCGCCGCCTGATTGACGGCATCGGCACGTTTTTCCAACGCCCGCAGCCGTTCGTGCTGCCTGAAATCCACTATCCGCCCGTCCGTGCCGAGCGTGCCGACAGCCGTTTAAACTGCCCCGCCCTGCCGCACGCACTGACCTTACGCTGGCTCAACGGCAACGAAGAAAAAGAAAACGCCGCCGTATTGGAACAACGGGCGGCGGCTTGGTGTGCAGACGAAATTGCCCTGCTGTTGCAACAAGCGCGTCAAGGGACAGCCGTATTTAAAGGCAGAAATCTGGCGGCGGGCGACATTGCCGTGTTGGTACGCCGCCGCCAAGACGGCGCACGGGTGCAGCGCGAATTGAAAAAACGCCGCATTCAAAGCGTCCTATTCAGCCGCAACAACATCTTTACCGAGCCGGAAGCCGAAGCGCTGGCCGCCCTACTCGGCTTTATCCTTCAGCCGCAACAGGCCGGTTTACTGCGTTTTGTACTGGCAGGCTGCCTGTTTAACCAAACGGCAGACGAGCTGCTGGCACTCAATGCCGATGAAACCCGCCTGCTGATGTGGACGGATGCCGCCGTACACACCGCCGAAATCTGGCAACAGTCGGGCATCTACACCGCCCTGCACGCCTTTATCGGCACACACGGCGTAGAAACCCGCCTGCTGGCGCAGGGCAACGAGCGCAGCCTGACCAATTTGCACCAATTAAGCGAACTGCTGGCCGAAGAAGAAGAAAACGGCCACAGCCCCGCTTCCCTACAACAATGGCTGGAACGCAAAATTCAGGCAGCCCGCGCTGCCGATGCCGCCCAAGCGGACGAACACACCCTGCGTTTGGAAAGTGACGACGACCTGATACGGATTGTTACCGTTCATGCCGCCAAAGGCCTGCAATACCCTGTCGTATTCTGCCCCTTTGTTTGGCGCAGCGGCGGCGGACACGCACAAGACTGGTCGGTTGTCCACCACGGCGGACAAGCCGCCCTGCTGCACCGCGACACCTTATCCGCCGACCGCAGCCTGCAAGAACGACTGGCACAAGAAACCCTGTCCGAAGACCTGCGCCTGCTGTATGTGGCGCTGACCCGTGCCGAAGAACGTCTGTGCCTGTATCTGGGCAGCTACCGAGACAGCGGCAAAAACGCGCTGGCCTACCTGCTAAACGCCCAAGACGATGCCAAAAATCCCGAAGCCTACCGCGCCCGTTGGCAGGAATTTATCCGCCAAAACGGCGGCCGCAGCGATATGGTCTGGCTGGAAGGCGCACCGCCGCCCTACCGCGCCGACCGCAGCACGTCTAGCGCCGAAACCGCCTTTCAGGCAGCCTGTTTTGCCCCGCGCCGTTTCCGCTTTATCCGTCACACCAGCTTTACCGGCCTGATGCGCCAACACAGCCGCGCCGCCGAAGCGGCCGAAGCCGTACGCGCCGAACTGCCCTACGGCTTGGACGGCGGCGAACAAAACACCGCCGCCCCCGACCCGACCGATACAGATATGGATGCCGTCAGCGACATCGACCGTTTTCCGCAAGGCACGGCGGCGGGCTTGTGCCTGCACGACCTGTTGGAACACTACCCGTTTGCCCGTGCCGCCGCCGATATGGACGGACACATCCGCACCGTCCTCAACCGCCACGGTTTTGATGCCGACATCTGGCACAATACCGCCGCCGCCATGTTGGACACGTTGCGGCACACCGCCCTGCTGCCCGATACCGCATTAGCCGGATTACCGCCGCAAAATATGGTGCGCGAAATGGATTTTCTGTTTCATGCCGAACATTTCCGCCTGAACGACATCCGCGCTTGGCTGGCCGACCCGCAGCGCAGGCTGCCTGAAAGCATTGTGCGGGCGGCCGCCGCCTTACAGTTTTACGATATACACGGCTATTTAAACGGCTCGATTGACCTGCTCTGCCGCACGGCAGACGGACAGGTGATAATTGCCGACTACAAATCCAACCGTTTGGGCGCACACCCCGCCGATTACACCCAAGATGCCCTCAACGCCGCCATGGCCGAACACCATTATTATTTACAGGCATTTATCTATGCCGTTGCGGCGGCGCGTTATCTCAAACAGCGCGGTGCGCTGCCGCCCGTGCTGTCGGTGCGCTACCTGTTTTTGCGCGGCTTGGACGGCACGGACAGGCACGGCATTTGGTCGTGGGACATTCCCAGCGCCGATTTAAACGTTTGGCTGTAAGGCTATTAGGGCGTGTCCCTATTTACTTATACGGCGGTATTTTTGGCACAAATCCACGTCTGCCGCGTTAAAAATCCTTGCAAGGTGTCCAACCTTGCGCGGATTTTTGCCTTGCATACGCGAATTTTTACTCAAAAAACCGCTTGGCAAAGCAAATAGGGACACGCCCTAAAAACCTATACGGTACACACCGCTTCGGTCGGCACGCGCCCAATTTGCCAATGCTGCACCGTCCACGCAACAATGTCCTGCGGACGTGATACCGGCGGCGCGGCCGGTACGCCCAAATACTGCGCCACCTGCCGCAACAGGGTTTCGCGCTGTTGTAAATCCAAAGCAGGGGCAAGGGTTTGTTTGGACCACTTCTGCCCTTGTGCGTTGGTCAGCAGGGGCAGGTGGGCATAATGCGGCTGCGGCAGTTTCAGGCAGCGTTGCAGCCAAATCTGGCGCGGTGTAGAAACCAGCAAATCCTGTCCGCGCACAATATGGGTAACGCCCTGTTCGGCATCGTCCGCCACCACCGCCAACTGATACGCCCAAAAGCCGTCGGCGCGCAGCAGCACAAAGTCGCCGATGTCGTGCGCCAGATTTTGGGCGTAATGCCCGACAATGCGGTCGTCAAAACCGATGGTTTGATTGGGTACGCGCACACGCCAAGCGGGGGTTTTGCCGTTTTCAGGCTGCCTGAAAGCGGCGGCGCAACGTCCGTTATACACCCAACCGTCCACGCCTGCGCGTGCTGCCTGCTGCCATTGTTTGCGGCTGCAATAGCAGGGATAAGCCAAGTCCTGCCGTTTCAGTTCGTCCAAAGCGGCGCGGTAAAGCTCATGGCGGCGGCTTTGGTAGGCAACTTCGCCGTCCCATTCCAAACCGAAGGCTTCTAAGGTAAACAGAATATCGGCCGCCGCACCGGCCATTTCACGCGGCGGGTCAAGGTCTTCCATCCGCACCAGCCAGCGTCCGCCGTGGGCGCGGGCATCGGCATAGGAAGCCAAAGCCGCCAGCAGCGAACCGATATGCAGCCGTCCGGTGGGGCTGGGGGCAAAACGTCCGATATAGGCACTCATGTGGCGCTGTTTAACCAGAAATTCAGGGCAATCAGGGTTTTGGCGTCTTGAATCTCGCCGTTGGCAATGGCTGTGCGGGCTTCGTCGGCCGACAGCAATACGGTTTCGACAAATTCGTCTTGGTCGGGCGACAGGGTGCTGCCCAAGCGGACATTGACGGCACGGTAAACATACATCATTTCATCACAAAAGCCGGGCGCGGTGTAAAACTGCGCCAGTTTTTCTACGCTGTCGGCGCAATACGGCGTTTCTTCCGCCAATTCGCGCAGGGCGCACACGGCCGGGTCTTCGCCTGCGTCCAGTTTGCCGGCCGGTACTTCTAGCAGAGCCTGTCCGGTGGCGTAACGCCATTGCCGCACCAATACGGCACGTTGGTCGGGCGTTACCGCCAGCACACAAGCCGCACCCGGATGGCGCACCACTACGCGCGTGGTGGTGTTGCCATTCGGCAGTTGCACGCGGTCGCGGCGGATGGCGACAAAGCCGCCGTCAAACAGGATTTCGCCGTCCAAATAGGTTTCCTGTAAATTCATGTTTTGTTTCCTGTTAGTCGGGGCAAATGGTTTTCAGGCAGCCTGAAAATATTATTTCAGGCCACGCCGTAACGCGCACGGTATGCGGTTAGCGCGGGCAGGTATTGTGCCAGATTCGGGTCGCCCGTCTGCTCCAACAGGGCAAACAAATCCTGCAAATTGGCAATGGCAATGACGGGCAGGCCGTATTGCTCTTGTACTTCCTGCACCGCCGATTTGTCGCCCGTGCCTTTTTCCATGCGGTCCAAAGCGATGGCAACGGCGGCAGGCTGTGCGCCTTCGGCTTCAATCAGGCGCACCGATTCGCGCACCGATGTGCCGGCCGACATCACGTCGTCAATAATCAATACCCGTCCGCGCAGGGGCGCACCGACCAGCACGCCGCCTTCGCCGTGGTCTTTGGCTTCTTTGCGGTTGTAGGCAAACGGTACGTTGATGCCGCGCTCGGACAGCATCATAGCGGTGGCGGCCGCCAAAATAATGCCTTTGTAGGCCGGGCCGAACAGCATATCAAATTCAATTTTGCTTGCGCTGATGGCTTGGGCGTAAAAACGCGCCAGTTGCAGCACCGATGCACCGTGGTGGAACAGCCCCGCATTAAAAAAATAGGGGGACGGCCGTCCGGCTTTGGTAATAAATTCACCGAACTTTAATACGTTTTGTTCCAGCGCAAATTGCAGAAAATCTTGGCGGAAGTCGCTCATCGTACCATTCCTTTGCAGAATAATAAAAAGAAAAACTATAACATTTTCCAAGATTATTTTCCCGCAAAATTTGCCGTCTGCCTTCAGGCAGCCTGAAAGCGCGTTACAATCGGCTTTTGACAGTAAACGGAGCAAGCCGTGTACACGGAAGATTTTACCCTGCTGCTGGTGCGTGATGCGGCCGAGCCGCCGATGTGGACGGAGCATTGGGCGCGCAGTTATCCCTTGGTGCAGAGCGTTGCCTGTGCCGCCGGTGAAACGGCGGCAGAATGGCGGGATACTGTGCAGGCAGCGTTTGATGCGGCGGACGGTGCGGTATGCGTGGCTGCTTACGGTGCGGCTACGGCGGCAGTGGCGGCATGGTATGCGCATTTGACGCTGACGGCGCAAAAACGGGTGCGGGCGGTGATTTTGGTGTCGCCGCCGCAGGAAGTGTGGACGGCGCGGGATTGGCGTTACCCGCGTTTCCAATGCCGTGCTGCTTGGGTGGTGGCAGCCGATGCGGCTGAACGCGGATGGGCGGAAAACACGGCGGCGGCCTGCGGCGCACGGCTGCTGATTGCACCGCAAAGCGGGCGTTTGGCTGCGGACGCGGGCAGGTGGGAATGGGGAATGCGCCTGATGGCGGAAATGCTGGATTAAAAAAACAGGCAGCACGAAATAGGCTGCCCAAAAGAAGGAGTAAAAAAGGAGAATAAAAATGAAGAATCTTACTTGGCGCACCCGACTGGGTTCGAACCGGCGACCTTCAGCTTCGGAAACTGACGCTCTTCCAACTGAGCTACGGGTACGCAAGCAAGGTGCGTAAGATACCCGAAATTGGCGGTTTTGGCAAAATTTTTTTGCGAAAACGGCAGGTTTTTTCGGTACAATCGCTATTTTTTAACGGGAACAGTGTTTATGGATAAAAGCAGTTTTCTGAATAAACAGCAGATTTTGGCCATGCGCGCGCAGGCGCATCATCTGCATCCGGTGGTGATGGTCGGGCAAAAAGGACTGACCGAAGCGGTTGTCCGCGAAACCGACACGGCTTTACGCGCTCATGAGTTGATTAAGGTGCGGGTATTGGGCGATGACCGCGAAGAACGCAGCGAAATTGCCGCTGCCCTGTGTGCGGAGGTGGGGGCGCAGTTGGTGCAGCATATCGGCAAATTGCTGGTGTTGTACCGTAAAAAAGAGGAAGAAGGGCAGGATTAATTTCAGGCTGCCTGAAAGCCGCAAACCGTTTTCCGATATACACGGAAAACGGTTTTTTTTACGCCGCCCGACAGGCCGCCACAAAAGCGGCCATTTTGTCGGCGCACTTAATGCCCGCCGCACTTTCCACCCCGCTGGACACGTCTACCGCTACCGCCCCCGTTTGGCGGATGGCGTGGGCGACATTTTCAGGATGCAGTCCGCCTGACAGTATCCACGGGCGGTGCAGCGTTTGCGGCAGCATTTTCCAATCAAATGCCTGCCCTGTGCCACCGTAAGCACCGTCCACATGGGCATCAAACAGCAGCGCGCGCGCATCGGGATAAGCATCGGCCGCCGTAATAATGTCGCTGCGGCCGCGCACCCGTACCGCTTTCAAATAAGGGCGGGCAAAACGGCGGCAGAAATCCGCCGTTTCATCGCCGTGAAATTGCAGCAAATCAATCGGTACTTCGCGCAGAATGCGGTTGATTTCTGCTTCGGCAGCATTAACAAACAAAGCGGTTACGCTTACAAACGGCGGCAGCACCGCCACAATTTTGCGTGCCTGTGCCGCCGATACGCAACGGCGGCTGCCTGAAAAAAACACCAGCCCGACCGCATCGGCACCGGCATCGGCGGCGGCACGGGCATCTTCGGGGCGGGTCAGCCCGCAAATTTTGATTCGGACGGCGGTCATTTTTTACGTTTGCCTTTTACGGATTTTTGTGTGTGAAGGGCGGCAAATGCCGAATGCAGCGCGGGCGGAGTTTGCTCGCGGATGTGCTGGCGTGCGCTTTTTAGTTTGATTTTTAAAACTTCCCAAACATCTTCAGACAGATACCACAGGTTTTCATCCAGTTTTAATGCGCCGTGTTCGCAACATAAACTGATGCGGCTGCCGTCAAACGGGTCGGTTTCGGTTACCGTAAAGCGTTTGCTGCAAATGCTGTCGCTGCTGCCTGACAAATAGGGCAGGGCGGTGCGGATGCGGCGGTTGTGTAAAGCGGTTTCCTGCGGCCGCATGGCGGCAGACGGCGGTTCGATGCCCGACTGCACGGGGCAGATTTGGTAGGCGGCCGCCCATTCGCTTAAGGCCTTTTGTGCCGCTTTGCCGTGTCGGAACACGGCGCAGGGCGGTTCGTTGTAAAAACCGCTGTATAAGGGGCGGACGCGCACTTTCAGGCAGCCTTGTTCTTCATACAGGCTGACTGCATGACGGTTAAGCGGCACAACCGCTTCGTTCAAACCGGCCTGATGCAGATAGCGGGCACGGATAAAATGGCTGTGCAGGCTGCCTGATGACGGCAGAAAATCAATGTGTGCCGTATGTTGCCGGTGTTCGGCAGACAGGCTGTGCAGGCGGCGGACGCTGTCGGCATAGGCATTGTTGCAGGCATAGGCCTGTGCCGTGCGGTTGCTGTGATGCCAAACGGTTACTCCGCAACGGTCGGGCAGGCTGTTCAGGCTGTTTTGCAGC
Organism: Conchiformibius sp.; assembly: GCA_030537065.1. GTDB lineage: Bacteria > Pseudomonadota > Gammaproteobacteria > Burkholderiales > Neisseriaceae > Conchiformibius. Next base: position 1,437 of record JAUNOT010000062.1, on the reverse strand, counting down.
GTTTCAGGCAGCCCGTGCGGTGGCAGGGGCGGGTGAATCAGGGTGTGTGCCGTTTGCAGCCAAGCGGCATCGTGTTCTCGGATGGTCTGTTGTAGAAATTCGGATAAAATCAAGACATCGGTCATGGCGCGGTGGCGGCGGCCGTATGCATCGGCGGCGATGCCAAAACGTGCCGCTACCGCGTCCAAACTGTGTTTGTCGGCAGCAGGATAAAGGGCTTGCGACAGTTTGACGCTGCATAAGGCCGGCATCACAAAATGAATGCCGAGCCGACGGCATTCATTAACCAGCAGAGTGTGGTCAAAATGACTGTTGTGGGCAATCAGCAGTCCGCCGTGCAGCTCGGGCAGCAGGCGGGGCAGCAGTTCGGCAAACAAAGGGGCATCGGCCACGGTATCGTCGCTGATGCCGGTCAGTTTGCTGATAAACGGCGGCACGGGCTGCTGCGGATTAACCAGCGACTGCACGGCACGCACGCTGCCCCCGTCAAAGCGTAAAAAGGCAATTTCGGTAATGCGGTCACGGTGCAGGTCGCCGCCGGTGGATTCCAAATCCAAAACCAATACGGGCCTGCCAAACGCTTTCAGCCGCTTCGCCAAAAGGGAGAAACGCTGTTGCATGGTTTGTTTTGCTTTCAAGAATAACGGATTGTAACATTATTTGCAGTAAAATGGGCATTGGGTATTGACTGTTTTCCGTTTGGGCAGATATAATTCGAATCTTTGCTGCACCCGTAGCTCAGTTGGATAGAGTATCTGGCTACGAACCAGAGGGTCGGGCGTTCGAATCGCTCCGGGTGCGCCAAAAAACTTTTTTATCCGCGCCCATCGTCTAGCGGTTAGGACATCGCCCTTTCACGGCGGTAACCGGGGTTCGATTCCCCGTGGGCGTGCTAGTTTTTAACCCCGTTTCCATTGGGAAACGGGGTTTTTATTTCAGCACGTTGCCAGTGAAAAGGTGGGTAACAATCCCAAACTGTGGATAGCATCCGCAGTTTGGGATTTTTCAGGCTGCCTGAAACTTAAATTCGTTTTGCTAATACTTCTGCTTTACCAATATAGAGTGCGGGCGTTAATGCCAACAAGGCTTGTTTCGCTTCGGCGGGAATTGCCAAGGTTTCAATGAATTGGCGCAAGGATTCGGGTGTGATGCCATCTTTACCGCGTGTCAGGGCTTTTAACTGCTCGTAAGCCTGCGGCACGGCATAGCGGCGCATCACGGTTTGAATCGGCTCGGCAAGCAGTTCCCAAGTGGCGTCCAAATCGGCGGCAAGCGCGGCAGGATTGGCTTCCAGCTTGTTCAAACCGCGCAGATGCGCCACCCAGCCCAGCAGGGTGTAACCCACCGCCACGCCCATATTTCGTAACACGGTGCTGTCGGTTAAATCGCGCTGCCAGCGTGAAACAGGCAGTTTTTCCGCCAAAAAGCCGAGCAGGG
>JAUNOT010000061.1 GCA_030537065.1 Conchiformibius sp. | reverse complement strand
CCAGCCATGCAGCCATATCGGCAAAATACATCGGATGCCAGTCGCGGTTTAAATATTCGTGTGCCAGATAATGGGCATCAAAACCGGCCAGTTCCGCCATCCGTTTGGCAATACCGGGGGAATCCTGCTGCAAACCTTGGCTTTGTGCCAAAACACGGTTGCCGAAATCCACGGCGTTGCGGACGTTTTGCTCGCGGCTGTGGGTACCGGACGACAAGGCGCTGTCGTGCATAGACAGCAGGTGGCGGATGGGCGCGTGCGCCGACCAACCGGGCAAAGTATTGTAACTGATGTACAAAATGCCGCCCACCGCCAGTTTGCGGCGGATAAAGTCCACAATAATCCGGCGGTTTTCATCGGAAATCCACGACCAGATGCCGTGCAGGCCGATAAATTCAAACTCGGGCAAATCATCGCGGTTGCAAAATTCTTCAAAGGATTGGTCGGCCAATACCGCATCGGTGCCGGCCACACCAGCCAAATCACGCGCAAAAGCGGCATGGGCGGGGTTGAAGTCGGTACCGTACCAGCGCGCCCGTCCGGCGGCGGCGTGGGCATTAACCGATACGCCTTGTCCGAAACCCAATTCGCAGGCATTTTTAATTTCGGGAACGGCAAGGCCTTCCTGAAGCAGAGGTAAAACGGCACGGGCAGGGTTCAGCTCGCTGTAATAACCATAGGTATAGCCGATGTCGCTGACGTAGCCGTAGGACCATGCAGACATAAGTTTTCTCCAAAAATAAGGTGGATTTTTATACGCTTTAAGCCCCCGAAAAACCGTTTCAGGCTGCCTGAAGCGCATAGCAGGCGGATTATAAATCAAAAATGCATACGCTTGATTTTTTCCGCTTTCAATCGCGTCTAAATACCGTTAAAGACCGGCTGCCGTACAATATCAAAGCTGCCTGACAACCGCATCTTGGTTTCAGGCAGCTTTGATATTGGGCATTACAGTTTGGCGGCGGCGGCTTTTAAAGCTTCGGCCTTGTCGGTGCGTTCCCAAGTAAATTCGGGTTCTTCGCGGCCGAAGTGTCCGTAGGCGGCGGATTTGCTGTAAATCGGGCGCAACAAATCCAGCATTTGGATAATGCCTTTCGGACGCAGGTCAAAATGTTCGCGCACCAAGGCAATCAGTTCCGCTTCGTTCAGCTTGCCCGTGCCGAAGGTGTCGATGGCGATGGAGGTGGGCTCGGCAATGCCGATGGCGTAGGAAATCTGAATTTGGCATTGGCTGGCCAATCCTGCCGCAACAATGTTTTTGGCGACATAGCGTCCGGCATAGGCAGCGGAACGGTCCACTTTGCTGGGGTCTTTGCCGGAGAACGCACCGCCGCCGTGCGGAGCAGCACCGCCGTAGGTGTCCACAATGATTTTACGGCCGGTTAAACCGCAGTCGCCCTGCGGACCGCCAATCACGAAGTTGCCGGTGGGGTTGATGTGGTATTTGGTTTGCTCGGTCAGCATATTGGCAGGCAGCACGGGAAAGATAATGTGCTGTTTGACTGCTTTCACCAAATCGGCGTGGCTGATGCTTTCGTCGTGCTGGGTGGACAGGACAACGGTGTCAATGCGTTTGACTTTGCCGGTTTCGCTGTCGTACACGCAGGTTAATTGGGCTTTGGCATCGGGGCGCAGCCACGGCAGCAGGCCGCTTTTGCGTACTTCGCTCTGACGCTGCATCAGGCGGTGGCTGTAATAGATGGCAAAGGGCATCAGCGCGGGGGTTTCGTCGCAGGCATAGCCGAACATCAGGCCTTGGTCGCCTGCGCCTTGGTTTAAGTCCAAGCCTTCGCCTTCGTTTACGCCTTGGGCGATGTCGGGCGATTGCTGGCCGTAGTTCAGGACGATTTTGCAGGTGTCGGCGGCAAAACCGAGGGCAGGGTCGTTGTAGCCGATGCGGGCGATGGTTTCGCGGGCGATTTTTTCATAGTCCACTTGTGCGGTGGTGGTGATTTCGCCGGCCAACACGCACAAATCGGTGGCCACTAAGGTTTCGGCCGCCACACGCGCTTTGGGGTCTTGGGCGAAAATCGCGTCCAAAACGGCATCGGAAATTTGGTCGGCCACTTTGTCGGGATGGCCTTCGGAAACGGATTCGGAGGTAAACAGGTATTCGCTCATAATGGTAATTGTTTGGAGTAAAAAAGGATTGTCGGGGCTACCTGAAACAGGCAGGCGTGGCAGCATAGCCTTATCGGGCAAGATTGTCCAGTCGTTATTTTTCTTCCGTCACATCTATTGCCCGCGTTTTCTGCCATGCTGCCACCGCCGCCGCATAATCGGCCAACGGCACGCGCACGGTCAGACGGCAGTCCAACTGCAAATCCTGCGCCGTCACTTCGGCGCGATACTGTCCGGCAATGCGCAGGGCATCGTTTAAATGCGGATAATCGCAGCGTAAAAATACAGTCTTTTCAATATTTTTTTCCACAATCGCGGCTGCCTGAAACGCCGCCGCCGTTGCCGTTTTGTAGGCATGAATCAGGCCGGGCACGCCCAGCAGCGTGCCGCCGAAATAGCGCACCACCACCACCAAAACATCGGTTAGCCCGAAGGAATCAATCTGTCCCAAAATCGGCCGCCCCGCGCTGCCGGAAGGTTCGCCGTCGTCATTGGCGCGGAAGCGGTTGCCGTCGGTGCCGATGCGGTAGGCATAGCACCAATGGCGGGCTTTGTGGTGTGTCTGCCGCAGTTCGTCCACATGCCGCTTGACTTCTTCTTCGCTGCGTATGGGATAGGCAAAGGCGATAAAACGGCTGCCTTTGTCTTTGAATTCGGCCTGCACGGGTGCAGACACGGTACGGTAAGTATTGACTGACATTGTGTTTTCCTTTTTTAACCGTATTTTTCAAACGGTTTATTGTAACGGTTTTCAGGCAGCCTGAAAGCATGGTGAAGATGCGCCGTCCTGCCGTTTGGGCGGTCTTTACACCGCAGAATGGCGGGACGGGCATGACGGCGGCGGCCGATTTGACGTAAAATCGCCGCTTTGTCTTGCGTTGTAGGAAGATTTTTGTGTTAAACAGTATTTTGGCGGCTTTGCCGTTTATGACCGAAGCCCGCGCCGATTTGGTCATCAGCTCGTTTTGGCCGATGTTGAAAGCGGGCATTCAAATTTCCGTACCGTTGGCGTTGGTGTCGTTTGCTTTGGGCATGATAATTGCCGTGGGGGTGGCTTTGGCGCGTGTGATGCCGGTGGGCGGACGGCTGCACCGTATCCTGCTGCGCGTGTGTAAGGTGTATATTTCCATTATCCGCGGTACGCCGATGTTGGTGCAGTTGTGCATCGTCTTTTACGGACTGCCCGCCATCGGGATTTTTATTGACCCAATTCCCGCCGCCATTATCGGTTTTTCGCTGAATGTGGGCGCATACGGTTCGGAAACGGTGCGGGCGGCGATTTTGTCCGTTCCCAAAGGGCAATGGGAAGCGGGTTTTTCCATCGGCATGACTTATATGCAGACTTTCCGCCGCATTATTGCGCCGCAGGCGTTCCGCGTGGCGGTGCCGCCGTTGAGCAATTCGTTTATCGGCCTGTTTAAAGATACTTCGCTGGCGTCAGTGGTCACGGTAACCGAATTATTCCGCGTGGCGCAGCAGTATGCCAATTCGGCTTATGATTTTCTGCCGGTGTATATTTTGGCGGGGGCGGTGTATTGGTGTTTCTGCTGGGTGCTGTTTGTGATTCAGGCGCGTTTGGAAAAGCATTTTGACCGCCATGTGGCCAAGTAAGGGAGGTTTGCCGCTATGATTAAAATCCGCAATATTCACAAACGTTTCGGCAGCAATACTATTTTACACGGTATTGATTTGGACATTGTCAGGGGGCAGGTGGTAGTGATTTTGGGGCCGTCCGGCTCGGGCAAAACCACGTTTTTACGCTGCCTGAACGCTTTGGAGCTGCCCGAACAGGGTCATTTGGAATTTGAAAGCCCGCCCTTGACGGTGGATTTTGACGCACAACCGTCCAAACAGGAAATTTTGGCCTTGCGGCGCAAGTCGGGTATGGTATTTCAGCAATACAATCTGTTTCCGCACAAAACGGCTTTGGGCAATGTGATGGAAGCACCGGTGCAGGTGCAGGGCAAAACACCCGCGCAAGCGCGGGAGGAAGCGATGGCTTTGCTGGAAAAAGTCGGTTTGGGCGATAAAGCCGATTTGTATCCCTACCAGCTTTCGGGCGGACAGCAGCAGCGTGTCGGTATTGCCCGCGCCTTGGCCTTGCAGCCGGAGCTGATGTTGTTTGACGAGCCGACTTCGGCACTTGACCCGGAATTGGTGCAGGATGTGCTGCAAACCATGAAAGAGCTGGCCAATGAGGGCTGGACAATGGTGGTGGTTACCCACGAAATCCAGTTTGCGCTGGATGTGGCTGACGTGGTGGTGGTGATGGATGAGGGCGTGATTGTGGAAAAAGGTTTTCCCGATGATTTGTTCCGCAATCCGCAACACGAGCGCACCCGACGTTTTTTAAGCCGTTTGCACGGTAAGTAAACACAATAAGATAACAGGCTGCCTGAAAACGGTTTCAGGCAGCCTGAAAGTTTTATCAGGACAATTTTGATGAGTTTGACCACGTTGGCCGTATTGGCCATAGCCATGTCGATGGACGCATTTGCGGCTGCATTGGCCGCCGGTGCCGCCCGCCCCCTGTCAGGCAGACATATTGCCCGCACCGCCTTAATATTCGGTACGGTTGAAGGACTGATGCCGCTTATCGGCTGGCTTGCGGGACGGGCAGCCGAACAATGGATTGCCGATTGGGACCACTGGTTGGCATTTATTTTATTGGCCGCATTGGGCGGCAGGATGATTTGGGAAAGCCGTTTTGCCGACCACCGTACCGTACAGCCGCCCCCTACCCATATGCGCCTGCTGGCGGTTACGGCTTTAGCCACCGGCATAGACTCTATGGTCGCCGGCATCGGCTTGGCACTGATACAGGCTGGCATTGTTGCCGCAGCGTTGATGATTGGCCTAGCCGCAACCCTTATGACGGCGGCCGGTATGATATTGGGGCGGGCGTTGGGCAGCGTGGCCGGTCAATATGCCGGTATGGCGGGCGGGGTCATGCTAATCGGTATCGGCACATCTGTTTTATTGCAACATACAAATTGGCTATGAGACGGCAGGCCGCACCGTTTCAGGCTGCCTGAAAAAGACGACACCAGCACAAACTGCTTTACACAAAACATCTATATTTGAAATAACTTTACCAAACCAGTACAATCCGCCCCACATTCATTTTTATCCCCCAGCGTGCCATGCAAATTTCCCCGATTCCCGAAATTCTTGAAGACATCCGCGCCGGCAAAATGGTGATTATCACCGATGCCGAAGACCGCGAAAACGAAGGCGATTTGGTGATGGCGGCACAAGCCGTTACCCCCGAAGCCATCAACTTTATGATTAAACACGCACGCGGACTGGTGTGCCTGCCGATGGAAAACGCCCTGATTGACAAACTCGGCCTGCCGATGATGACGCAGCAAAACGGCGCCCAATACGGCACCAACTTTACCGTTTCCATTGAAGCGGCCGAAGGTATCAGCACCGGCATTTCCGCCGCCGACCGCGCCCGCACCATCCAAACCGCCGTTTCCCCCGCCGTCAAGCCCGAAGACATTGTCCAACCCGGCCACATCTTCCCCCTGCGCGCGCAAAAAGGCGGCGTGTTGGTACGCGCCGGCCACACCGAAGCGGCGGTGGATTTGGCGCAAATGGCCGGTTTTGCCGGTGCGGGCGTGATTTGCGAAATCCTCAACGACGACGGCACCATGGCGCGGATGCCCGAATTGCTGCGTTTTGCCGAAACCCACGGCCTGAAAATCGGCACGATTGCCGACCTGATTGAATACCGCAGCCGCACCGAAAGCCTGCTGGAAGAAATGGGCGACACCCTTATCCGCACGCCGTGGGGCGAGTTCAGGCAGCATGTTTATGTGGACAAGCTCAACGGCGACACCCATCTGGCTTTGGTCAAAGGCGACCCCGCGCAGGCGGCGGAAACCTTGGTGCGCGTACACGAACCGTTTAGCGCGATGGACTTTTTAATGGCCGACCCCAACCATTCGTGGCAGCTGCCCGATGCCCTGACGCGGATTCAGGCAGCCGAGTGCGGCGTCTTGATTCTGCTGCACCGCAATGAAGACGGTGCCGCCCTGCTGGAGCGCACCCTGCCGAAAAACAGCTTCCAAATCCGCAAATGGGACCGCAAAACCTACGGCATCGGCGCACAGATTCTGGCCGGACTGCAAGTCAAAACCATGCGCGTGATGGGCAAAGCCTCGTCGCTGAACGGCCTGACCGGCTTCGGCTTGGAAATTGCCGGTTTTGAAGAAGCCCCGTAACACCGAACAGTTAATGTGATTTATTTTTCAGACAAGGCGGCGAGCCGCAGACAGTACACGCAGTACGGCAAGGCGAGCCAACGCCGTATGAGAAATAAAGCATATTGACTATAAACATCTACACACCGCCGCACGGCTTCAGGCAGCCTGAAACCGTGCGTACACCGCAAAAAAGAGAAAAATCAAACCACTCATGTTAAACCTTCTCGACCGCATTTGGCGCAAGCCCTTGGTTTACTTTGCCCTGCTGACCGCCTTTGCCGCCGCCACCCCCCGCGCTTTCGCCCCGTATTACCAGTTTTGGCTGATGCCCCTGCTGTTCGGCGGCCTGATTGCCCTCACCGAAATCAAACCCGAACGCCGCATTTCTTCCGCCTACTGGTTCGGCCTGATTGCCTACACTTCCCAATTTTGGTGGATACACACCGCCTTGCACGACGTGTCCGGCCTGCCCAATGCCTACGCCGTGCCGCTGACTTTCTTGCTGCCTGCTTTCCTTGCCCTGTTTCCCGCCATCGCCTTTTGGCTGTACGGCAAACAACGCCTGCCGCGCCCGATTGCCGTGGGTGTGTTGCTGCCGATGCTGTGGACGCTGACCGAATTTGCCCGCGAGCGGGTGTTTACCGGCTTCGGCTGGGGCGCATTGGGTTACAGCCAGATTGCCGACCGCAGCCCCTTGGCCGGTTTCGCGCCCGTAGCGGGCATTCATTTGGTTACTTTAGCCACCGCCTTTATCGGTGCGTGGCTGGTGCTGATTACCCGCAACCGTTCATTGGTGCAGCGCATTGTGTTTGCGCTGGCGGTGTGCGTGCTGCTGTATATCGCCAACAACCTGCGCCCCATTAACTATACCCGTCCGCACGGCCTACCCGTTACCGTGGCATTGGCGCAAGGCAATATTCCACAAAATTTAAAGTTTGACCCGAAGCAGCTTATCGGCACTTATAAACGTTATTTCAATCAGGTAGCCTCAAGCAAAGCACAAATCGTCGTGCTGCCTGAAACCGCTTTTCCCGAATTTTTACAGCGCACCGCACCCGATTTAATCAAACATTTTGCCGAACAGGCGCAACAAAACAACAGCGCCTTGGCGGTGGGCATGCCTGCCTTTACCGAAGACGGTCGGGACTATCTGAACACCATGGTCAATTTAAGCCGTTTTGACCCACAATCACCGGAAAACATCCAAATCTACGCCAAAAACCATCTGGTGCCTTTCGGCGAATTCAAACCGGTTCCGCAACTGACCGAACCGCTTTACAGCAAAATGAATATGCCCTTGGCCGACTTCAAACGCGGCGGCATCGGGCAAGAACCGTTTGATATGGCGGGGCAAAAAGTCGCCTTCAATATCTGCTACGAAGACGGCTTCGGCGACGAGCTGATTGAATCGGCCAAAAAATCCACCCTGTTGGCCAACGCCAGCAATATGGCGTGGTACGGCAAATCCAATGCCATGTGGCAACATCTGCAACTGTCGCAGGCACGCGCTTTGGAATTGGGACGTTATATGATTCGCGCCACCAATACTGGTGCCACCGCCATTGTTGCCCCAAACGGCAGCGTGGTCAAACACGCCAAACCCAATATCCCCACCGTATTGAAAGGGGAAGTGTACGGCATGATTGGGCAAACGCCCTATATGCGTATGGGCGGCTCATGGTATCTGTTTTACCTGCTGCTGATTAGCAGCGGCCTGCTGATGTGTTACCGCCCGCGTGCGCCGCGTACGACCACACCGTTTACGCCGGTACCACCCACCACATCCACACCGCCACAACAGGCGAAAAAGCCGACCATCGCCGAAGAAAAAAGCGAACGTCCGACTTCCGGCCGACCGCCGCGCCGCCGTAAGCGTACCCGTAGCGGTCAGGGTAAACGGAAAAAATCCAAACGCAGATAGCAAACAGGCTGCCTGAAAACTTTTCAGGCAGCCTGTTTTTATACTATAGTTGATTAAAATCGCAACGATACGGCGTTGCCAACGCCCTTATGTACTGATGTACACGGCAGGCGTTGCCGCCTTGTCTCGTTTTTATTTTCATCAACTATAAAACATTGTTTATACTTTAGGTTTTGGCAGCACCGCACCTTCACCGGCGGCAATCAAACCGGTATCGGCATACACGCCCAATTTGGCGCGGGTGTCGGTAATATCCAGATTACGCATGGTTAATTGACCGATGCGGTCCAATGGGGTAAAGGCGGCGTTTTCCACTTTTTCCATGCTCAAACGCTCGGGCGCGTAGGTCAGGTTGGGCGACACGGTGTCCAGCAGCGAATAGTCGTTGCCACGGCGCAGTTCCAAAGCCACTTCGCCGGTTACGGCTTTGGCCACCCAGCGTTGTGCGGTTTCGCGCAGCATCAGCGCCTGCGGGTCAAACCAACGTCCTTGATACAGCAGGCGGCCGAGGCGCAGGCCGTTGATGCGGTATTGTTCAATCGTGTCTTCGTTGTGAATGCCGGTAACCAAACGCTCGTAGGCAATGTGCAGCAAGGCCATGCCGGGGGCTTCGTAAATGCCGCGTGATTTGGCTTCAATAATGCGGTTTTCAATTTGGTCGCTCATGCCCAAGCCGTGCCGTCCGCCGATGCGGTTGGCTTCCAAAAACAGCGCGACGGGGTCGGCAAACTCTTGTCCGTTCAGGGCAACGGGAATGCCTTCTTCAAAACGCACGCGCACGGTTTCGGCTTTGATTTCCACGTTTTCATCCCAAAACGCCACGCCCATAATCGGTTTGACGATTTTGACGCTGCTGTTGAGAAACTCCAAATCTTTGGCTTCGTGGGTGGCGCCGAGCATATTGGAGTCGGTGGAATAGGCTTTTTCGACTGACATTTTGTATTCAAAGCCATTGGCAATCAGAAATTCGGACATTTCCTGACGGCCGCCCAATTCGTCAATAAATTGTTGGTCCAGCCACGGTTTGTAAATACGCAGGGCGGGATTGGTCAGCAGACCGTAGCGGTAGAAACGTTCAATATCGTTGCCTTTGTAGGTACTGCCGTCGCCCCAGATATGTACGTCGTCCTGCTGCATGGCGGCCACCAGCATGGTGCCGGTTACGGCGCGGCCAAGCGGGGTGGTGTTGAAATAGGGTACGCCGCCGGTGGCCACGTGGAACGCGCCGCATTGGATGGCGGCAATGCCTTCGTGGGCAAGCTGGCGGCGGCAGTCCACCAAACGGGCTTCTACTGCGCCGTATTGTTTGGCTTTTTCGGGAATGGCGTTGTAGTCGTCTTCGTCGGGCTGGCCGAGATTGGCGGTGTAGGCGTAGGGTTGTGCGCCTTTGAGTTTCATCCACAGCAGGGCGGCGGAGGTGTCCAAGCCGCCGGAAAAGGCGATACCGACTTTTTGTCCGGTGGGCAGGGTTTGCAAAATGGTGTGGGTCATGGCTTTCTCCGTGTTAGGGCGGCGTTTCAGGCTGCCTGAAAGATAAAAGCGGGCATTATAGCTAAAATGCTTTATTTCCCATACGGCGTTGGCTTGCCTTGCCGTACTCAATGTACTGTCTGCGGCGCGCCGCCTTGTCTGAGAAATAAATCATTTTAGCTGTATATCTATGAATATTTGCGTTTTTTAACGCTTAAACGCATTGATGCGGACTTCTTCTACGGCAAAGACATGTTGCGGCGCGTGGCAGAAGCGTTCGATTTGCGCCAGCAGTTCGGCGCGGCTGGCCGGATGCAGGCGCACTTCGTGTTCAATAATGCCGAATTCGTCGTCCACCTGCATCAGCGTCAGCACAAAACGCTCGTCTTCCACGCGGTAAACCGCGTCAAACACGAAACGGGCATCGTTTGACGAACCGCTAATCAGGCCGGGGCTGAGGTAGGTGTTGAGGTTGTTTAAACAGGGTTCCTGCTCGGGCAGGAATGAGGTGATGTGCCAGTTGTCCATTTTGCTTAAGTCATTATTATGATTTTGTTATCGGGCTGCCTGCAAATTTTCAGGCTGCCTGTAAACGGTAAAGCGTCGTCCGTTCGCGCATACGGGCAAACGCCAAAGCATCGTCTGCGGCACGCGCTTTGCCGTGTTGCGGCTGCGTGTGGTGCTGCCCGACAATTTGCCAGCCGGCTGCCTGAAAACGCTGCGGCAGGCTGCCGTGTTCGCGCAAACCCAGATGTTCGGCCAAATCCGACAGAATCAGCCACAGTTCGCCGCCTGTGTTCAGATGCGCCGCCGCACCGTGCAGCAGCGCGTCCAGCATGGCGTGGTCGGGGTCGTACAGCGCGGTTTCCACATCGGAAGTCGGCCGCACCGGCAGCCACGGCGGATTGCACACAATCAAATCGGCGCTTTCCGGCGGAAACAAATCGGTTTCGTACACGGTAATTTGGTTTGCCAAACCGAAACGGTCAATATTGGCGCGGGCGCAGGCGACGGCACGCGGATTGTTGTCGGTGGCGGCAATGCGGCCAATGCCGCGTCGTGCCAGCAGCAATGCCAATACGCCGCTGCCGGTGCCGATGTCCAAGGCGCTGCGGCAGTTTTCAGGCAGCGGCGCGTGCCACAGCAAAGACAGGTATTCGCCGCGCACGGGCGAAAATACGCCAAACGGCACATGTACCCATCCGCCCAGTTCCGCCACTTCCACGCCTTTTTGCTGCCACTGCCACGCGCCGATAAAACCAAGCAGGCGGTTAAGCGGCAGCAAAAACGGGGCTTGAGCGCCGTCCGCGCCGTACACCTGCGCCAAAGCAGCCGCCACATCGGGCGCGCGCGGCAGGTCTAAAGCAAAATCCGTGCCGATTTCCACCAGCAGCATATTGGCCAAGCGGCTGTTTTGCGACTGGTGCAGGCGGTGGCGGTGGAACACGGCGGCGGGGTCGGGCGGAATCTCTTGATTGGCATGCGGTTTGCGCGACAGGCGTTTTTTTACCGCGCTTAAAACCTGTTTGGCCTGATGATAATCGCCGCGCCAAACAGTAGCGGTGCCGTTGCGGGCATCGCGCAAAACCTGTTCGGCCGAAGCGGTGCGGCGTTCGCACACGGCGCGGGGCGGCTGGTGGCGGCTGTCGCTACGGTATTCAATCGGGCGGTCGGACAGGGTAAACATCATGGCGGCGCAATATGGGAAAAATGGCAAATTTTAGCACAGGCATTTTATAATCGCAGGCAGCCTGAAAGCGCAACCGCATTGCCAAAGGAAAGCTGCCATGCTGAAAATCTTTTTCAAATTACTCTGTTTACTCTTTTTACTCTTTTATTATGCTGCCCTGCCGTTGGCTTGGCTATTTGCCCTGCTGTGGTATTTGGGCAACAATCCCGCGCCCGATTGGGCAAGCCTGCTGCCTGAAACGGAAACGCTGACCGTTTGGCTGTGGCGGCTGGCAGCCGCTTTAACGCTAGCAGTTATCGCCGCATTGCTGCCGCGCCGTTTTTACCGCCGCGCTGCCGATGCCGGGGCAAACTTTTTCCGCCTGCCGCGTTCCGTGCAGGTATGCTGTGCCTTTGCCCTGTCGCTGCTGCTGTTGGAAGGATTGATGCTGCTGCTGCCGGTTTTGCAAAGCCATTGGCATCTGGACAAAAAATTTTGGGAAACGGGCGCATTTTGGACATCGGCGATGCTGCTGGTGTCTGCGCCCGTTGCCTTTGTGGTGTGGCGTTTCCGCGATGAAAACCAAAGCAAAGACATTAATTTAAAAGAGTTTCAAAAAATATCCGAAT
>JAUNOT010000060.1 GCA_030537065.1 Conchiformibius sp. | reverse complement strand
ACCTTACAAGATAATAAATTATCTTCTATACGGATTAAAGATTTATTTATTTGGATTTCATTGACAGATAAGAATATTGAAGATTTTGATAAGGCATCAGGTGAGAATAGTTCAAGATCTTTAATACCTGGCAAATCAAATGAATATGTTGATGAAAATAATGAGTATTTGGCTGATTTGTTAGAAGATGATCATAATGCACGACTTTTGGAAAAAGTGCTTAATAAAAAAGGTAGAAAATTTAGAAAGTAAATTATTTTTAAAGACAACATTTGAAAACAAGGTGAAAAATCCTTTCAGGTTGTCTGAAAACTTAAAAAAACAGTTAGGCAAACTAAAATGGCAATTTACCAATCCGGCGTAATTTTTGAAAACGTTGATACCCGCAAACCCGACTGCTGGCATATCGAAGCCTATCAGGCGCGTGGCGGCTATCAGGCATTGCGGAAAATTCTGAGCGAAAAAATCGCCCAAAACGATGTGATTGACGAAGTGAAAGCATCGGCTTTGCGCGGTCGTGGCGGTGCGGGCTTTCCCACCGGCCTGAAATGGAGCTTTATGCCGCGTTCCTTTCCGGGCGCAAAATATGTGGTGTGCAACACCGACGAAGGCGAGCCGGGTACGTTTAAAGACCGCGACATCATCAATTTTAATCCGCACGCGCTGATTGAAGGCATGATTATTGCCGGTTACGCCATAGGTGCGGAAGCAGGTTATAACTATATTCACGGCGAAATTTTTGAAGGCTATCAACGTTTTGAAGCCGCTCTGGCCGAGGCGCGCGCTGCCGGATTTTTAGGCAAAAACATTATGGGTTCGGACTTTTCCTTTGAATTGTTCGCCCACCACGGTTACGGCGCATATATCTGCGGCGAAGAAACCGCCTTGCTGGAATCTTTGGAAGGCAAAAAAGGCCAGCCGCGCTTTAAACCGCCGTTCCCTGCATCATTCGGTTTGTACGGCAAACCGACCACCATTAACAATACCGAAACTTTTGCATCCGTACCGTTTATTATCCGCGACGGTGGCAAAACTTTTGCCGATAAAGGCGTGGAAGGGGCAGGGGGTACCAAACTGTTTTCCATTTCCGGCCATGTGGAACGTCCAGGCAATTATGAAGTGCCTTTGGGTACGCCGTTTGCCGAACTGCTGGAAATGGCGGGCGGTATGCGCGGCGGCAAAAAGCTGAAAGCCGTCATTCCGGGCGGTTCGTCTGCGCCGGTGCTGCCTGCCGATATTATGATGGGCTTAACCATGGATTACGATGCCATCGCCAAAGCCGGTTCTATGCTCGGTTCGGGTGCGGTGATTGTGATGGACGAAGATGTATGCATGGTTAAAGCATTGGAACGTTTGGCTTATTTTTATCATGAAGAGTCTTGCGGACAATGTACGCCCTGCCGTGAAGGTACAGGCTGGCTGTACCGCATCGTGCACCGTATTGCCACCGGCAAAGGCTGCAAAGAAGATTTGGATTTGCTCGACTCCATCGGCAACAATATGGCCGGGCGCACTATTTGCGCTTTGGCCGATGCAGCGGTGTTTCCCGTGCGCAGCTTTACCAAGCATTTCCGCCATGAGTTTGAATACTATATTGAACACGGCAAACCGGCTAAAGAACATAAATGGTGCTGAGTTTCAGGCAGCCTGAAAACCAAAGTAGATTGTAAGAAGATATGAAAAAGATTAATTTTTTATTTAAAAAAACAGTATGGATTTTAATGGTATTGGCAGTAGTTGCTGCGGCTGTGGTGTCGGGCATATTGTCGCCGCAAACAGAGGTCAGACACGGTGTGTCGGCTGATAAATATACGGACGCACATCAAAATACTGGGCATATTGAGGTATGGAAAGATCCGAATTGCGGTTGTTGCACTGAATGGATAAATCACATGGAGAAAAATGGCTTCCGAGTAACGGTACACAATACCGGCAACAGCGAAATCCGCAAATCTTTCGGTATGCCGCAAAATTATGCTTCCTGCCATACGGCCAAAATAGACGGTTATATTATTGAGGGACATACTCCGGCAGCCGATGTGCGCCGTTTGTTGAAAGAAAAACCCGATGCTTTAGGCTTGGCAACGCCGGGAATGCCTTTGGGTTCGCCGGGTATGGACGGTGAAATGTACCAAGACAGAACGCAGCCTTATGATGTTTTGCTGGTTGGCAAAGACGGCAGCAGCCAAGTTTATCAATCTTATTGAATAGGGCAGGCGGCATTGCAGGCAGCCTGAAAACAAATTTTTAAATTAAATATCGTAACTAGGAACAACCATGTTACAAATTGAAATCGACGGTAAACAGATTGCAGTCAAGCAGGGCGTAACGGTAATGGAAGCCGCGCACCAGCTCGGTACCTATATTCCGCATTTCTGCTACCACAAAAAACTGTCCATTGCCGCCAACTGCCGTATGTGCTTGGTGGAAGTGGAAAAAGCCCCTAAACCTCTGCCTGCCTGCGCCACACCGGTAACAGACGGCATGGTGGTGCATACCCATTCGCCTAAAGCCAAACAGGCACAGGAAGGCGTGATGGAGTTCCTGTTAATCAACCACCCCTTGGATTGCCCGATTTGCGACCAAGGCGGCGAATGCCAGCTTCAGGATTTGGCGGTGGGCTACGGTAAATCGTCCAGCCGTTATCAGGAAGCCAAACGTTCCGTTGTCGGCAAAGATATGGGGCCTTTGGTATCGGCGGCGGAAATGAGCCGCTGCATTCACTGTACCCGTTGCGTGCGTTTTACCGAAGAAGTGGCCGGCGTGCAGGAAATCGGTATGGCCAACCGCGGTGAATTTTCTGAAATTATGCCGTTTTTGGGCAAGGCGGTGGAAACCGAATTGTCAGGCAATGTGATTGATTTGTGTCCTGTCGGTGCGCTGACCAGCAAGCCCTACCGCTATGACTCCCGTTCTTGGGAATTGTCGCGCCGCAAATCTGTGTCCGCACACGATGCTTTGGGCAGTAATCTGATTGTTCAAACCAAAGACCACACCGTGCGCCGCGTTTTGCCTTTGGAAAACGAAGCAATAAACGAATGTTGGATTAGCGACCGCGACCGTTTTGCCTATGAAGGCCTGTATCACGAAAGCCGCCTGCAAACGCCGAAAATCAAACACGGCGGTCAATGGCATGCGGTGGATTGGCCGACTGCTTTGGAATATGTCCGCAAAACTTTAGACTGCATCGGCCGCGAAGACGGCAAGAATTCGGTAGGCATTTGGGCAAACCCGATGAATACCGTGGAAGAGCTGTATTTGGCGAAAAAATTGGCCAAAGGTTTGGGTATTGCCCACACCGCCAGCCGCCTGCGCCAGCAAGACAAGCGTTTGGCCGACAGCCTGAAAGGGGCGCAATGGCTGGGGCAAAGTATTGAGCAACTGGCTGCCTGCGATGCGGTGCTGGTGGTGGGTGCGAACCTGCGTAAAGAACAACCTTTGCTGACCGCACGTCTGCGCCGCGCCGCCAAAAACGGTATGGCGTTGAGCGTGGTGGCTTCCGATTATGAAAAACTGCATATGCCCTTGTTTGTGCATGATGTATTGCATCCGAACAAATGGGCGGTTTATTTGGAGGACTTGGCACGCAATCTGCAAAGTGCGGTGTCCAACGGTTTGAGCAATGCGGAAAAATCAGCTGTTATTTTAGGTGCGGAAGTACAAAACCATCCTGATTTTGCCGCTGTTTATGCTGCTGCCCAGCAGTTGGCCGATGCCACCGGTTCGCAGTTAGGTATTTTGCCGCAGGCTGCCAACAGCGTCGGTGCCGACTTGATTGGTTTTGATGAAGGCGACGGCATTGCTGAAATGATTGCCGAACCGAAAAAAGCAGTTTGGCTGTTTAATGTGGAACCGGAAATTGATACGCTCGGCGGTGCGGCGGCAATAGCGGCTTTGAAACAGGCCAACAGCGTGATGGCGTTTACGGCTTTTGAAAGCGATACCCTGCGTGAAGTGTGCGACATTATGTTGCCGGTTGCCCCGTTTACCGAAACTTCAGGCAGCTTTGTTAATATGGAAGGACGTGTGCAGTCTTTCCACGGTGTTGTCAAAGGCTACGGCGATTCGCGCCCCTTGTGGAAAGTATTGCGCGTGTTGGGTAATACGTTTGAACTGGACGGTTTTGATTTTGACAGCAGCGAAGAAGTGCTGGCAGAAGCTTTGGAGAGCGATTTCCGCAGCCGCTTGGATAACCGTGCGTCTTGGCAGGGTTTTGCCAAATATACCGGCGGTTTGCTGCGTACCGGCGGTGTCGGCATTTACCACACCGACCCGATTGTGCGCCGTGCTGCATCGTTGCAGCAAACTGCCCATGCTGCCGTGCCGGAAGCGCGTATCCACCCGAATACGCTAAAAACTTTGTCATTGGCGGACGGTGATACCGCCTTGGCCAAACAAAACGGCGCACAAGTGCCGGTGCGGGTGCGTGCCGATGCCGCGCTGCCTGAAAATACCGTTTACCTGCCCGTACATACGGCCAATGCCGCATTGGGCGCATTGATGAACAATATTGAAATGGTGGGGGCATAATCATGCAGGAATGGTTCCAAGCGCTGTTGGGCAACGAAGTTGGCCTGATTGTGTCAATTTTGCTGAAAATCGTTTTGATTTTGCTGCCCCTGATTTTAACAGTTGCCTATCTGACTTATTTTGAACGCAAAGTAATTGGCTATATGCAGTTGCGTGTCGGCCCTAACGTAACTGGACCGTTTGGTCTGATTCAGCCTTTTGCCGATGTATTGAAGCTGCTGTTTAAAGAAGTTACTCGTCCGTCTGTATCCAATAAGGCCTTGTTTTATATTGGACCAATGATGTCGCTGATGCCTGCTTTTGCGGCTTGGGCAGTGATTCCGTTTTCCGATGAATGGCTGCTGACCAATGTGGACGCAGGTTTGCTGTATATTCTGATGATTACGTCCTTGTCGGTGTACGGCGTGATTATCGCAGGTTGGGCATCAAACTCTAAATACTCGTTTTTGGGTGCGATGCGTTCTTCCGCGCAAACCATTTCTTACGAAATCGCCATGGGTGCAGCCTTGGTGTGTGTGGTGATGGTTTCAGGCAGCATGAATTTTAACGATATTGTGGCTTCGCAAGCCAAAGGCATTGCAGGTGGTTCTATTTTCTCGTGGAACTGGTTTGCCCTGTTCCCCGTGTTTTTGGTGTACCTGATTTCTGCCGTTGCCGAAACCAACCGCGCCCCGTTTGACGTGGCAGAGGGCGAATCGGAAATCGTCGCGGGCTTCCATGTGGAATATTCGGGTTTTGCCTTTGCGCTGTTTTTCTTGGCCGAATATATCTTTATGATTTTAATCGGCGCATTAACCGCGATTATGTTTTTGGGCGGCTGGCTGTCGCCGTTTCCGCAAAGCTGGGGCTTTATCGGCGCACCGAGCGCGTTTTGGATGTTCCTGAAAATGGCGTTTATCCTGTACGGCTATTTGTGGATTCGTGCCACTTTCCCGCGCTACCGCTACGACCAAATTATGCGTTTGGGCTGGAAAGTATTGATTCCAGTAACCTTTGTCTGCATCGTGCTGTTGGGCTTGTGGATGATTTCGCCCTTAAGCCTGTGGAAATAAATTTTCAGGCAGCCTGAAATCCGTTTTTTAATTAAAAGAAAGCTATCCGCAACAATAGGGTAGGGTGTAATTATGGCAAATTTAGTCAAAACCTTTTTGCTGGGCGAATTGGTACAAGGTATGGGTGTAACGCTCAAAAACTTTTTCGCCCGCAAAGAAACCATTATGTTTCCCGAAGAAAAAACACCGCAATCGGTGCGTTTTCGCGGTTTGCACGCACAACGCCGTTATCCCAACGGCGAAGAGCGCTGCATCGCCTGCAAATTGTGCGAAGCAGTTTGCCCCGCCATGGCAATCAATATTGAAAGCGAACAGCGAGAAGACGGTACGCGCCGTACCACCCGTTATGATATTGATTTAACAAAATGTATTTTCTGCGGTTTTTGCGAAGAAGCCTGTCCCGTTGATGCCATTGTGGAAACCCATATTTTTGAGTATCACGGCGAAAAACGCGGCGATTTGCACTTTACCAAACCGATGCTGTTGGCCATTGGCGACCAATACGAAGCCGAAATTGCCAAACGCAAAGCGGCTGACGCACCATACCGTTAAGGGAGCAGGTAATGACTTTCTCTTTGATTTTATTTTATGTTTTGGCTGCGGTTATTTTGTTTGGCGCGGTTAAAACGGTAACCGCGAAAAACCCTGTACACGCTTCGCTGTATTTGGTACTGACCTTTTGTATGTCGGCGATGATGTGGATGCTGATGCAGGCTGAATTTTTGGGCATCACGCTGGTGGTGGTGTATGTCGGCGCAGTGATGGTGCTGTTCTTGTTTGTTATCATGATGTTGAATATTGACATTGAGGAAATGCGTAAAGGTTTTTGGCGCAATGCCCCTGCCGCTTTGACGGTGGGCGTGCTGATGGCGGTGGTGCTGACGCTGATTCTGCTTGCGCCTGATACCAATCTGGCTTCTTTCGGTGCGATGCAGGATATTCCTGCCGATTACAGCAATGTGCGCCATTTGGGACGCGATATTTACACCACTTACCTGCTGCCGTTTGAGCTGGCGGCGGTGCTGCTGGTCTTGGGTATGGTGGCGGCGATTGCTTTGGTACACCGCAAGTCTGAAAATCCGAAATACATCAATCCTGCCGACCAAGTGAAAGTAGATGCCAAACAAGGCCGCGTGCGTATGGTTAAAATGGCGGCGGAAACCGCCGTGCTGCCTGAAAGCACCGAAGCCGCACAAGAGGAGGGCAAAGCATGATTACGATTACACATTATTTGGTGTTGGCGGCTTTGCTGTTTGGCATCAGCGCAATGGGCATTTTTATGAACCGTAAAAACGTGCTGGTTTTGCTGATGTCCATTGAATTGATGCTGCTGGCGGTCAATTTTAACTTTATCGCATTTTCGCAATATTTGGGCGATACGGCCGGACAAGTGTTTGTCTTTTTCGTGCTGACGGTAGCAGCGGCCGAATCGGCCATCGGTTTGGCGATTATGGTGTTGGTGTTCCGTAACCGTAACAGTATTAACGTTGCCGATTTGAACAGTTTGAAAGGCTAGTTTTCAGGCAGCCTGAAAGATAAGGAGATAATAAATGGGGCTTTTTATCTTATTATTGGTTGCAAAATTACAAGATTTTTATGCTGAACGTTCTGCGGTGTGGCAATGGGCTTTAGGCTGTGCGCTGGTTTCCTCTTTATTATCTTTTGAGGATGGAATATTGGCGTTTGCCGTTAATGTAATTGTTTACGGTTTGTATTTATGGGCTTATTTTGCTCTGCTGCGGCGTTATACCGATAATCTGCTTATCTGGGTAATAATTTATTTGTGTGGAGTCTTGCTACCGGTATTCTTACCTCTTATGGCGATAATATTCATACTTAAATAATTTTCAGGCAGCCTGAAATATGAAGCAAATAGACGAACAAAGCTTACAAAACGCTTACCGCCTGTTTGAAAGCGGCGATATTGAACAAATAGAAATCGGTACAACACGCGGTTTGCAGCAAATCCATGCCTATTTGTTTGATGGGCTGTATGATTTTGCAGGAAAAATCCGCAAGCTGAACATTTCCAAAGGCAATTTCCGTTTTGCTCATGCCATGTATTTAAAAGATGCTTTGGCAAAAATCGAGCAAATGCCTGAACAGATATTTGAGCAAATTATTGAGAAATATGTGGAAATGAATGTTGCTCACCCATTTTTAGAGGGTAACGGCAGAAGTATGCGGATTTGGCTGGATTTAATGCTGAAACATAATCTGCGCCAAGTGGTTAATTGGCAAAATGTGGATAAAACCCTGTATTTGCAAGCAATGGAGCGCAGTCCGGTCAACAGTTTGGAATTGCGCGTGTTATTGCAAAACCATTTGACCGATGATGTGGATAACCGTGAAATCATTTTTAAAGGGATTGAGCAATCCTATTATTATGAAGGTTATGAAAAAATCTAGGCAGGATATTGCTGCTGTCCGGCCGACATCCTTTCAGGCAGCCTGAAAAATATTTAGCTGAAAAGTTTTTAAAATCAAAAAGGTTCACTCCCATGAACGATATGAATTTATATTTAATGATTGCGCTGACCCCGTTGGCAGGTTGTTTGCTGGCCGGTTTGTTCGGCAAGCAAATCGGACGGCGCGGCGCACACACCGCCACCATTTCCGGCGTGTTGCTGTCGGCCTTGCTGTCGGTATATGTGCTGTGCGGTTTTATTTCAGGCAGCCGTGCCAAGTTTGACGAAAATGTTTACACCTGGCTGCAAATGGGCGGTGTGGATTTTTCAGTCGGCTTTTTAGTGGACGGGCTGACTGCCATGATGATGGTAGTGGTCACGTCCGTATCGCTGATGGTTCATATTTACACCATCGGCTATATGAAAGACGAAGAAGTCGGCTACCAACGCTTTTTCAGCTATATTTCCCTGTTTACCTTCAGCATGTTAATGCTGATTATGAGTAATAACTTTATCCAACTGTTTTTCGGTTGGGAAGCAGTGGGCTTGGTGTCTTACCTGCTGATTGGTTTTTACTTTAAACGTGAAAGCGCGATTTTTGCCAACTTAAAAGCCTTTTTGGTAAACCGTGTTGGTGACTTCGGCTTTTTGCTCGGCATCGGCTTGGTGTTGGCCTATTTTGGCGGTAGCTTGCGTTATCAAGACGTGTTTGCCTATTTGCCGCAAGTGGCGGGTATGCAGATTTTCGGTACAGATTTGATTACCGTAACCTGTCTGCTGCTGTTTGTCGGTGCGATGGGTAAATCCGCGCAGTTCCCCTTGCACGTTTGGCTGCCCGATTCTATGGAAGGCCCGACCCCGATTTCCGCATTGATTCACGCCGCCACCATGGTAACCGCCGGTTTGTTTATGGTGTCGCGTATGTCGCCCATGTATGAAATGAGCACTACCGCTTTAAGCGTGATTATGGTGATTGGCGCGATTACTGCCTTGTTTATGGGCTTTTTGGGTACGATTCAAAACGATATTAAACGCGTGATTGCCTATTCTACCTTGTCGCAACTGGGTTATATGACTGTGGCATTGGGCGTGTCGGCCTATTCCATCGCCATGTTCCATGTGATGACGCATGCTTTCTTTAAAGCCCTGCTGTTCTTGGCAGCAGGCAGTGTGATTATCGGTATGCACCACGACCAAGATATGCGTAATATGGGCAATCTGCGTAAATATATGCCGATTACTTGGATTACCATGCTGATTGGCAATCTGTCGCTGATTGGTACACCTTTATTTTCAGGCTTTTACTCCAAAGATTCCATTATTGAAGCGGTGCATGCCAGCAACTTACCCGGTAGCGGCTTTGCCTATTTTGCCGTGTTGGCAAGCGTGTTTGTAACCGCATTTTATGCGTTCCGCCAATACTTTATCGTTTTCCATGGTAAAGAACGCTGGCGCGAAGTCAAACACGACCATCATCATCACGATGACCACGGCCACCATCACGGCTTGTCGCCCAAAGACAATCCGCACGAAAGCCCGTGGGTGGTGACTTTCCCCTTGGTGTTTTTGGCCGTGCCGTCCGTGTTGATTGGTGCGCTGACTATTGAGCCTTTGTTGTACGGCGAATTTTTGAAAGACGCGGTCTATGTCAATCACGAGCTGCATCCGGTAATGGTAACCATGAAAGAAGAATTCCACGGTATTTTCGGCATGGTGGCGCACAGCGTGGCAACACCCGTGTTGTATTTGGCCATCGGCGGCGTGGTGGCGGCATGGTATCTGTATATCAAAGCCCCGCATCTGCCTGCACAAATCGCCGCGAAATTTGCGCCGGTTTATAAGCTGCTGGACAACAAATATTATTTGGACGTGATTTATTTCAATGTTTTTGCCAAAGGCAGCCGCGCATTGGGCAATTTCTTCTGGAAAGTGGGCGATACCGCCATTATTGACAACGGTATTGTTAATGGTGCTGCCAAAGCGGTCGGCTGTATGGCCGCACAGGTACGTAAGGCGCAAACCGGCTTTATCTATACCTATGCTGCCGTCATGGTGTTCGGCGTATTGGTACTGGTGGTGGCATTTTTCTGGAATTTATTGTTTTAAAGCGTTTCAGGCAGCCTGAAACGGGATTTTCAGGCTGCCTGAATAAAAATAGCCAATGTATTTAACCGTTTATTATTATGATGTAAGCAGGTAGCTTGGGTGAGCGCAGCGTGACCCAACACAGCACATAAAAAGGATTGTTGGGTTTGCGCTTTGCTTCAACCCAACCTACGCTTGCTTACGTAAGAGTAATCGCTAAATGTTATTGAATGTGAATTTTTATGATATTGAAGGTAATATTGCACTTGAGAGGTTGAATTGTAAACCATTAACTGACTGTTCCTGTCAAATTAAGCAAATTCCCTTATTTCTTCCTAATTTAGCATTGGATGATGTAGTAATTTTTGAAAAGGTAGATAATGAATACTTTTTTGAAGCATTTGATTCATTTTCAGGTAATTCCACTATTCAAATTGTAGAATTGGCCGATAACGGCTTGGCTAGGCTTTTGGATGAGATTAAAGATAGGGTTGGGGAAATACGTTGGCACAAGTCGGGGAAATATGTAGCCATCAATGTATCGCCAAAGCAGGATTATCCGTCTATCCAAGCAGTTTGCATACGGTATGAACAAGATAATCAGATTAGTTTTAAAGAAGCTTGTTTGGGTTTTATAAAATGTTCTGAAAAATAATGGATATAAAATTTAATACGCAAGGGACTATTTTAAATGGCCGTCATCCGGAAGAAAAGTTTGTAAAAATTCTTGATGATAAAGAAAACACGGGTGGTTTTATTATATTGCTATCCGAAAGTGGAAACTTTTCATTTCCCCATTGCTATGATGTTTGGGTTGAGGATTTAGAGTCGCTGCAACAATATTTACAGGAGGTGGCGTGGGTAATTAATTGGGCTCAAGAAAAAATAAAGGGATAGCCGATGAAATTTGGCTTTGATGCAGCATATGGAGGCGAGCTGTTTTACGGTATGCCGCGAGAAACGGTTCGGAGAGTATTAAATACCGAGTATGTTGAATTTCAGAAATATCCGGACTCATTGTACCCGATTGATAAATTTGATAAATATATTTTCTGTTTTTATGACGACAACGGCTGCTTATCGGAATTAGAAATTTTTCGCCCTAACCGGTTTATATTTAACGGTTGCAATTTGTTTGAGTTAAATTCCCAAGCGGTATTGGCTTTGTTGTGTGATTCCGGAATCAAGGATTTTGCGCATGACAATTGGATAATTGAGGATGACGGGGTGCTAACAAAAGACAATTCTTTTGGTACGATAGAGGATAAACAGGGGATAACGAAATATGTATATATTGATCTTGAAAAGATTAAGCGGGTATTTTTCAGCTTATGAATATAAAATTTAATACGCAAGGGACTATTTTAAATGGCCGTAACCCGGAAGAAAAGTTTGTAAAAATTCTTGATGATAAAGAAAACACGGGCGGTTTTATTGTATTGCTATCCGAAAGTGGAAACTTTTCATTTCCCCATTGCTATGATGTTTGGGTTGAGGATTTAGAGTCGCTGCAACAATATTTACAGGAAGTGGCGTGGGTGATTAGTTGGTCTGAATAAAATGTGCAAACAAACGAGTAGATTGGGTTAGAGTAGCGTAACCCAAC
Organism: Conchiformibius sp.; assembly: GCA_030537065.1. Taxonomy (GTDB): domain Bacteria; phylum Pseudomonadota; class Gammaproteobacteria; order Burkholderiales; family Neisseriaceae; genus Conchiformibius. The sequence goes on along the minus strand of JAUNOT010000060.1, from coordinate 530 downwards.
ACGGCACATAAAAGGATTGTTTGGTTTGCGCTTCGCTTCAACTCAATCGACAATTGCTAATTTAGAGTTGAGTTTTATGAAAAATAATGCTCAATGGAATAAGACCGTTTTTAATGTAATTAATCAGATTAATTGCCAGATAGATTTTGTTTGTAATGGTGATATTGTAAATTTATTTTATAAAATTAAGCATTTTTGGATATTTGAGAGTGAAGACCATAAGCGCTTGCTATCTTTAAATGCGGAAGGATGGAATTTATATAATTTTCTTTTTCCTTATTCTAAATTGGATTCTTTGGATGAAATAATTTTACGCATGATAATTTGTATTGCTTACGGTAATGATGATGTAGATGATGATTTTGTGGATAATGTAGAGGATTTTATAGGTTTTTTGATGGAAAGATTGAGCGAGTAGCTTGAGTTAGCACAGCATAGCCCAATAAATAATTTGAATGTTTGGGTTTTGCACTAAACCTACCATTGCCGTTTTTTGAGCAAATAAGCAGTAAGTATCAGTATTTTAAATA
>JAUNOT010000059.1:7117-12271 GCA_030537065.1 Conchiformibius sp. | reverse complement strand
GCTCAAGATGATGAGCAGGCGGTGGCATGGTTCCGCAAGGCGGCCGAACAGGGGATGGCCGATGCGCAATTTAATTTGGGCATGATGTATGAGCATGGGGAAGGCGTAGCTCAAGATGATGAGCAGGCGGTGGCATGGTTCCGCAAGGCGGCCGAACAGGGGAATGCACTGGGGCAAACCAGTTTGGGCGTGATGTATGAATTCGGCAAAGGCGTTGCCCAAGACCGCGAGCAGGCGGTACGCCTATACCGTCAGGCTGCACAGCAAGATTACGATAAAGAAGTCAAAAAAATAGCCCAAGACGCTCTAAAACGCCTACAAGCCGAATAATCCCGTTTCAGCCAGCCTGAATCTTGCCGCAGCCTGCCAATATTTTGATACTCTGACTGCTTTTCAGGCAGCCTGAAAAACCACCTAAAAAGGAAATCCCAATGAAAAACCTGCCCCGTTGCTTATTTTTATGCGGCTGGCTGCTGTGCCTGCCCGCCGCCCGTGCCGACAGCGCCGAAGCGGTGGCCGCCGCGTCCGCTTCGGTGTACCGCCTGTGGCTGGGGCTGCCCCTGCCGCCCGAATTTTCCTTGCAGGCGGGTACGTCTTATCTGCGCGATTTGGAAACGCGCGGCTATGCCGCCGTGTCTTTGGGCGGGCTGTATGCGGCGGGCAATGGTTCAAAAGCCGCACCCAAGCCTTTAAGCGGGCAGGGCGTGGTGTTTCAATACGGCGGCAGCAAATATCTGTTGGTGGCGACCGGTTCGGCCTATGCGGTGTCGGCGCAGGGCGATTTGCTGACCCATGCGCGTTTGGCCGATGTGTCGGCACGCGGGCAAGTGATGTTTATCGGCAAAGACGGTATGCGCTATCGCGGCGGCAGCGATTCGGGGCGGGTGTTTGTGCTGACGGCGGCGGTGCCGAAAGCGGTGATGCAGCCCACGCAGTTGAAGTTTGCCGACAAGGCCGCCGATGTGGCGGTGGTGCGTGCGGAAAACTTAAAAAAAATTAAACCGATACCTTTGGCCGATGCCAAATTCAGCGAAATTTCCGCGCCCGTGTTTGCCTTGGGCATGGAAGGGCGTTCCGACCAGTTGGAAGCGAAACAGGGCGCGGCCGATGCAGTGGGCGCACACAGTTATTTGCAGGCGGTGGCGCGGGAAGGGCTGTTGCAGCGCAAAGTCAAACGCGGTCAAACCGAGCTGTGGCAGCACGGCGCGGAGTTTTCGGGCAGCATGAGCGGCGGGCCGTTGGTCAATGCCTGCGGGCAGGCGGTGGGGATTTTGCAGGCGGCCGCCAATGACGGCAAACAGGGCGTGTATGCCGCCATCAGCGAAAGTACGGCGGCGCATTGGTTGAAAAAACATCAAATTCCGTTTCAGCAGGCAAGCGGGCGCTGCGGCGGAGCGGCGGCACAGGCGGCCAATATTGCCGACAAGGCGGTGGATGTGGCCAAAGATATGGCGGAAAAACCGAAGCAATGGCTGTCGTTGGGGGCTTTGCTGGCGGCGGGTTTGGCGGCGACCGTTGTGGCGTGGAAGCTGTTGAAATGGATACTGCGCCGCCCGCGCCGTCCCCGTCCCGAACCGCGCCCGCATAATGAGCCTTCGCCGCCATCGCGTCCCAAGCCGACTGTCAAACATCATGCGCCGTCGCCGCAAACGGAAATCAAAACCGCGCCAACGGGCGGGGCGGCTTATTTAAAAGCCCTTTCAGGCAGCCTGAAAGATGTGGCGCTGCCGCCCGGTAAAATCCTATCGCTGGGGCGTGCGGCGGAAAACGATGCAGTATTCGCTTCGCCGCATATTTCCAACCGCCATGCCAAAGTGTGGTATGACGGTCAAAATGTTTATGTGGAAGACACGGGCAGCACCAACGGCACCTTGATTAACGGCCGCCGCATCAACGGGCGCGAACAACTGGCGCAGGGCGATACCCTGCAACTGACTGAAAATCCTCAGCTTGCTGCTTTCCGTGTGGAAATGCCCGTGAATGTACAGGCAGTATTGCGTTCCGTGGCGGGCGGGCTGCCTGAAATCCGCTTGAGCGTAGGACAGGCAGTTACGCTGGGACGTGCGGCGGACAACACCGTCTGCATCGGCCACCGGCTGGTGTCGGGGCATCATTGCCGCCTGATTCTGCAACCCGACGGCAGCGTGTGGGTGGAAGACGCGGGCAGCACCAACGGCACGTTTATAGACAGCCTAGACCGGCGCATCAGCCGTGAACAACTGCACGCGGGGCAAACCCTGTATCTGGCCGATACCGAAACCGCATTCCGTTTGGAAACCCGTTAAAAGGAAAACCTTATGCAACTTTGCCCCGCCGGTAAACATTATTACGACAGCGGCAGCTATGCACGATGCCCGTATTGCGAATACGCCCGCCCCGCCGCCCCGCAAACGGAAATCCGCCGTCCGGCCGCCCCCTTAACCGAAATCCGCTCCACTCCGCACGCGCCGAAAACCGAAATCCGCGCAAACCCGCCTGCTGCGCCGCAAACGGAAATCCGTCCCAATCCGCCCGCCGCGCCGCAAACGGAAATATCCGCCCCGCCGCCACAAAATCCCCTGCCCGTAGTCGGCTGGCTGGTGGTGGCCGAAGGGGCGGGCAAAGGGCGAGATTTCCGTTTGGTGTGCGGCGAAAACCGCATCGGCTACGGCGCAGAAATGGAAGTCTGCCTGAATTTTGCTGCCGAAAGCGTTACAACTGTTGGCAGCGATGTCCATGCGCGGGTGGTATACGACCCGCACGCCAACGAATTTTTTGTCGAACGCGGCCGCAGCCGCGAACTGCCCCTGCTGAACGGCCGCAGCGTGCGCGGCGAACCCGTGCTGCAAGCCTATGACGTGTTGCAGGTGGGGCAGACCAAGCTGGTGTTTGTGCCTTTGTGCGGCGGCGGCTTTGTCTGGCCGAAACACGGGGCATAGCCGATTCAATTTAAAACCGTGACAAGGCGGTAACGGTTTTAAAGAGGATTTGCTATATAATCCGCCCTTTTATTTTCTCTTGGCGATGCTATGCTGCTGGCCCTGTCTTTACACGATTTTGTTCTGGTTAAACAACTGCATTTAAATTTTGAACACGGCTTTACTGTCCTCACCGGCGAAACCGGTGCGGGCAAATCCGTTACCTTGGACGCACTGGCGTTGCTGCTGGGTGGCAAGGCCGATTTCGGGCAAATCCGCCACGGCGCACCTGAAGCCCGCCTTTCCGCCCTGTTTGACCTGTCTGCCTTGCCCGAACTGCAAGCTGAACTGCACGAACAGGGCTGGCTGCCTGAAGACGGCAGCGAACTGTCGTTGCGGCGCATTATTGATGCCAAAGGGCGCAGCCGCAGTTTTATCAACGACCAAACCGCCACGCTGGCGCAACTCAAACAACTGGGCAGCCGCCTGATAGACATTCACGGTCAGAACGCCCATCATTCGCTGGCACAAGAAGCAGCACAACGGCAGCGTTTGGATGCCTTTTCAGGCAGCCTGAAACTGGCGGCGCAAACCCAAGAGCGTTACCGCCTGTGGCGGCAGGCGCAGCAAACGCTGGCCGAAGCGCACAACCGCGCCGAAATGCTGGCGGCCGAGCGCGAACGCCTGCAATGGCAGTTTGACGAATTGGAACGGCTCGCCACCTACGAAGGCGAATGGGAAGCGGTCAGCCGCAGCCACGACAGCTTGGCACACGCCGCCGAGCTGCTTCAGGCGGCGGGGCAGGCGGCCGAATATCTGGGCGGCACGGGCGGCATCACCGAACTGCTGCACCGATGCCGCAAACTGCTGCAGCCCCTATCGGCCATTGAGCCGCGTTTTGCCGACAGCCTGAATATGCTGGAAAGCGTGGAAGCCGAATTGGGCGAAATCCGCCACAATGTAGATGAAGTGGCGGCGCGGGTGGAAATCAATCCCGCCGAACTGGCCGAGCGCGAAGCCCGCATGGCGGCGCTGATGTCGGCGGCGCGCAAATACCGCATCGAGCCGCAGCAACTGCCCGACAAACTCGCCCAAACTGCCCGCGCCTTGCAGGAAAGCGAAGCCGCCGCCGATATTCCCGCCTTAACGCGGCGGGTGGCCGAAGCCGAAGCCGACTATCTGGAAGCGGCGCGGCAACTGTCGGCGCGGCGGCAACAGGCGGCGGCGCAACTGGCGGCGGAAACCACCGCCCAAATGCAGGGTTTGGCGATGCAGGGGGCGCGTTTTCATATTGAGCTGCTGCCCTGCGAAGCGGCGGCGCACGGCTTGGAACAGGTGCAGTATCAGGTGGCGATGAATCCGGGCGGGCCGTTGCGCCCCTTGGGCAAAGTGGCATCGGGCGGCGAACTGGCGCGTATCAGCTTGGCTTTGCAGGTGGTGAGCGGCGCACACAATCAGATGCCGACCCTGATTTTTGACGAAGTAGATACCGGCATCGGCGGCAGCGCGGCCGAAGCGGTCGGACGCGCCCTGCGCAGCTTGGGGCGGCATCATCAGGTGTTGGCGGTTACGCACCTGCCGCAAGTGGCTGCTTGCGGCGGGCAGCATTGGCAGGTGGTTAAATACCGTCATCAGGGCAATACGTTCAGCAAAATCCAAGTATTGGATACAAACGGACGGGTAGAGGAAATTGCCCGTATGTTGGGTGGTGAAACGGTAAGCGATACCAGCCGCCGCCATGCGGAAGCGATGTTGGCATCGGCGGGCTAGTTTTTCAGGCAGCCTGATAAGCGGGCGGCGGTGCGGTTGGAAAGCGGTTTAATTTTTGACATGAGGCGGATTATTGGGTTTAAATGGGGTTTTAAATCTACTGATTCACTACGGGAGAAAACCATGAATTCTGAATTGCAACAGACTTTTAATCAAGGCAAAGCACTTTATGACCAAGCTCAACAAACAAAAGATAAAGAGGAAGCATTGAAATTATTGAAAACTGCTAAAGAACATTTTCAAGAATATCTCAGGCTGGCTGAAGATAGGCTAGAGCAATGTATTGGACAGAATTGGTTGGGAAGCTGTGTTTATGCACAGGCGGAGCGTACCGAAGATAAGGCAGCAGCAATAGAATTATTTGAAAATGCCTACAAAAAACATTTTCAAGAATCTTTCAGGTTGGCTGAAGAAATTGATAATAAACAGGAACAATGCGTTGCACAGAACTGGCTAGGAAGCTGTGTTTATGAACGGGCACAGCGTA
>JAUNOT010000059.1:1426-7017 GCA_030537065.1 Conchiformibius sp. | reverse complement strand
TCTAAAAAATATTTTCAAGAATATCTCAGGCTGGCTGAAGAAATTAAAGATAAACTGAAGCAATGCGTTGCACAGAACTGGCTAGGAAGCTGTGTTTATGAACGGGCACAGCGTACCGAAGATAAGGCAGCAGCAATAGAATTATTTGAAAATGCTTCTAAAAAATATTTTCAAGAATATCTCAGGCTGGCTGAAGAAATTAAAGATAAACAAAGAAAATTTATTGCGCAAAATTGGATCGGTAAATGTATTTACAGGCAAGCAGAGCATACCAAACAAGTAGCGCAACGACAGAAAACATTGGAAAGGTTATTTAATTTTCAAAAAGAAAGTATTCAAGCTGATTTTTTGAATATACTGAATAAAAACGGCGAAACAGCCGATTCGGTTCAAAACAGCATTATTGAAATCTTAACGGTTTTAAATATCTGGCCTTATGAGCTAGACCGTTTACCATTGGCACACTACACCAGCCCGTATGTAGCCGAATTATTATTCGGCCTCTCTGACGATAATCAAGCCAAACCAATGCGGATGAATATTTCCGCTTATATGAACGACCCGTATGAGGGCAAAAGCCTGTTGGATTTTGTCGGGCAAACCAAATTAGATGTGGAAAATAAAGCCAGACCCAATCCATATGCGGCTTTCTTTTCCTGTTTTTCATCGCGGGTAAACGACTTAAACCAATTTCGCTTATACGGTAAAGAAAATCATGTGGAAGCATCGGGCTGCTGTTTGGTATTTAACCAAGATAAAAATTTTGTCGGTTTTTCGGATTTGCAAGCCAGCTTTACAGACCTTGGAGGCAATCAGAAGGCGGTTGTTGCTACGCCGAATACGGCCGATGGCGGCGAAGATACGCATAATTTGTTTCAGGTAGCCTATTTGGCGTATGAAGATGACTACACCCAGTTTGAAGCCTTTAATAAAGATGAAGTTAGAAAACTGAATAATGGTTTTTTTGTTTATTTAAAACAAATCGGTCATCAGGCTTGGCATCAATTACGTTTGGATAGATTACAGGCAGCCTTAAATCAATTACAGGGGCAAAGCGGGTTTGATGAAACCGCTTTGGAAACCGTGCGTTTTCTGTTTAAAGACTTTGCATTCCGCGATGAAGAGGAATTTCGTTGTTTAAAAATTAAAAAACTGGATGCGGATGAAGTGCAATGCTGCAATAAAAGCAATAATTTATATCTGGAATATGGATTGGTTACCGATAAGGTAGATGAAATTATTTTGGGTACGAATTATGAAAACACTGAAACCCACCGCCGCAGGGAGCTGTTCCGTTATCAAATTATGGAGAAATATCCGAATATTAAGGTTAGTTATTCTTCTTTGCCCATCAATCCTAAATAAACGGCGGCAGGCGGGTTTAAACCCGCCTGTTTTTCAGGCAGCCTGATGGTTTCTGCGGTAGTGTTTTACCCATTTTTGTACGCGCCGATACCAGTTTTGGGCGGCTTTGTGCGGAGCTTGGTCGGGTCGGGCGTAGTTTAGGCGGATATAGTCGTCCAGCAGGGCGTTGAGTTCGGGTGGGATTGAGCTGTTGTGAAAGCGGTTTTTCAGGTCGAGCGGGCCGGCTGAAGCAAATTCGGGGTCGTCTGCATCCAACAGGCAGGCTTTCAGTTCGGCAAAGCCGTCTTCAAGCGGCTGCACGTCCTGCCGCCGCACGCGCCGCCACCACAGCCACACCGGCATCAGGGCGGGTATCAGCCCCAGCAACAGCACCGCCGCTACGCTGAACAGGCCGACCCGTGCAAAACCAAGGCGGGCAAACAGGTTTTGTTGGCGGTCGCCGTCATAATTGACAATCCATTGCTGCCAGTAAAAGCGGCTGCGGTCGAGCCATTGGTTCCAAACGGCGCGGTTGGCAATCAGTTCGCTGATTTCGTTTTCGGGCAGAGCATCGTCCACGCCGCTTTCAATCCGCACCACCGACACGGCGGCGGTGGGGTCTACGCGTTTCCACATTTGTTTTTCAGGCAGCCACACTTCCGTCCAAGCATGGGCGTTTTTGCTGCGTATCTGCCAAAAACCGCCTTCGCGGTTGTATTCGCCGCCCTGATAGCCGGTTACCACCCGTGCAGGCAGCCCGCCCGCCCGCATCAGTACGGTAAAGGCATCGGCATAGTGTTCGCAAAATCCTTGTTTGCTGCCGAACAAAAAGTCATCGGTGGCGTTGTTTCCGCCTAATAAGGGCGGTTTGAGTGTATAGGCAAAGCCTTGATTTTGAAAATAACGGTAGGCAGCCTGAATAAAGGCTTCGCTGTTTTGGCCACCGCTTTGCTGCAGTAGGGTTTGTGCCAGCGCGCGGGTGCGCGGGTTGGTGTTTGCAGGCAGGGCGGTGTAGTAGGCGTATTCGTTTTGGTTGATTTTATGAGGTAGGTAGCCGCCCAAGTCTGCCTGAAGGCGGAGACGGCGCACCCCTTCGCGGCTGCGTACCCGCAAAATGCCGCCTGCTTCGCGCACCAGCCCGTGCTGCGGGGCGACAGGCGGGTAGTCCAATGCGGGAATACGGCCTTTGTCGTCTTCGGTCAGGATTTGGTAGGAAACGGTCGGGCGGCTTTTATCGGTGTCGGCATTGTCGGTGTAGCCGTGCATCATCTGCCATGCGCCGTTGCGGTATTCGCCCATAATCAGTACGCGCCAATATAAATCGGCCGAGCGCGGGGTAAAGCCGTTTTCAAAGGTGGCGGCAAAGGCCGGTTCGTTGCTTTGTACCAGTTCGCCGATGCTGCCCGGTTTCATGGTGTCGGAAATACCGGTTTTGCCTTTGGCGGCGGTGTTTTGCGGAATACCCCAAAGCGGGCTGTCGCGGCGCGGTACGGCCACAAACAGCACCGCCATTACCGGTAGCGACAGCAAAAAGCCTTTGATACTGTGGTTTAGCGCAGTTCTGACCGGCATTTGGTTTAATACGCCCAGCGTAACCGTCATCAGCAGCAGGCAGAACAATACCCACAGCGCAACGGGCAAATCTTGGTCAAACAATACCGCACCGGCAACCAGAAACAGCATCGCCAACACCAACACCTGCCAGTCGCGGCGGCTTTTGCCTTCGTAGCTTTTCAGCAGTGACAGCATCAGCAAAAAGGCGATGCCGCCCTGCAGGCCGATTAAAGTGCCGAGTTGCTGCCACACCAGCGCCATTGCTCCGAACAGCAGGGGCAGGATTTGCCAACTTTTCAAGGCGCGGATGCCCATACCCAGCAGCACCAGCCGCAACAGCCAGAAAAAGACGAACACGGCATTCACGCCCATCGGCAGTTGCAGCATCAGCGGCAGGGAAACCGCCAGCAACGCGCCCAAGGCAAACAGCATGGACGGAAAATCGGGGCGGGTATCCAGAAAGGGGGCTTGAACGGGGAGCATGGTCAAATCGTTAAAGGGCAAACGGGCAGATTATACGGTATGGCAAATCAAACGGTACAGGCTGCCTGAAAGGTTTTCCTTTTCAGGCAGCCTGTTAATGATGGCCATTAACCCAGCTTACGGATACCCACCGCTTCGCGTACACGGCCGATAAGCTCGCCTGCTTCGCGGCGGGCTTTGGCTGCGCCTGCCTGCAAAATTTCTTCAATTTCATGCGGATGGGCAAGCAGGTGTTCGTAGCGTTCGGTAAATGGGTCCAATTCTTCGCCGATTTTGGCGGACAGCAGTTTTTTCGCTTCGCCCCACGCCAAACCTTGCGCCAAGGCTTCAGCAAACGCAGCAGTTTCTGCCGGTGTGGCAAAGGCTTGGTAAATGGCAAACAAGGGGCTTTCGTCCGTGCCTTTCGGTTCGCCCGGCTCTTTCATATTGGTCAGGATTTTATTGACGGTTTTCTGACGCTGCTTGGGCGTTTGGAACAGGGGAATGGTATTGCCGTAGCTTTTGGACATTTTGCGTCCGTCCAAGCCGACTAAAAGTTGTACGTTGTCGTCCACTTCGGCTTGCGGCAACACAAAGGTTTCGCCGTAATGGTGGTTAAAACGCTGGGCAACATCCTGCGCCATTTCAATATGTTGGATTTGGTCGCGCCCGACGGGAACGCGGTTGGCGTTAAACATCAGAATATCGGCAGTCATCAGCACGGGATAGCTGTACAAACCCATGTCCACTTGGTAATCGGCATCGTTGTCGGCGGCCAAATTTTTGGCAACCGCGTCTTTATAGGCGTGGGCGCGGTTCATCAGCCCTTTGGCAGTCATGCAGCTTAACACCCAGTTTAATTCCAAAATTTCGTGAATATCAGACTGGCGGTAAAACACGGTGCGCTCGGGGTCGAGGCCGCAGGCCAGCCATGTGGCGGCAATGGCGCGGGTGGATTCGTGGATTTGTTCGGGGTCGCGGCATTTGATGATGCCGTGGTAGTCGGCCAAAAACAGGTAGGATTGGACGGACGGGTTGTGGGCGGCGCGGATGGCAGGGCGTATCGCGCCGACATAGTTGCCCAAATGGGGCGTGCCGGTGGTGGTAATGCCGGTGAGGACGCGTTGGACGGTCATAAAAGGGTTTCCTTAAACGGTTTGGAAGGCTGCCTGTTTTCAGGCAGCCTGAAAAATTAGCGCGGACGCGGATTACGGCGTTTGCCGCCGCTTTGCATTTTTGCCATTTCCTGATTGGCGGCCTGTTTGTTGGGGCGTTCGCTCAAGCGTTTTTCCGCTTCCTGTTCGGAGCAGCGCATGGCTTGGGCGGCGATGGTGAGCGCGTCTTTGCGTGCCTGTCCGCCGCTAAAGTACATACGGCGCAGGTCGGCAGGGTGAACTTTGCCGCCTTTTAGGTCGATATTAAACTGGGCGGCGTGTTTAATCAGCTTGTTCTGCTTTTGGTACATATACCAGTTGGCACCGCCGACCACGCCGCCGACCAGCCCTACGCCGATTAAAATCGCCAGCCACCACGAGGCACCGACAAGGTAGGCAATCAGGGCAATGGCGGAGGCCACCATCAGCCACAGCATTATGGCACGTTTTCTATCCATGGTTTTGTTTCCTTTATATTAAACAGTTAAACGGGTATAGCGGGTTCACAATAAACCATCGCAGTATGAGAAATTCAGCACTATAGTTAATGTGATTTATTTTTCATACAAGGCGGCGAGCCGCAGACAGTACAAAAGTACGGCAAGGCGAGCCAACGCCGTATGAGAAATAAAGCATATTGACTATATATAAAATTTTCAGGCAGCCAGCGCACTAATCAGTCGCGCAAACGCCGTCCACGCATCGCCGTCTTCCGCGCCTTTGATTTGGCGGTCAATACGGGCGCATTCCTGCAGCGCGGCGGTGAGCCGCGATGCGTTTAAGCGGGCGGCGGCACGGGCAGCGGCCTGTTCGCGCACGCCCCACAGTTTTAATTCGTTACGCACGCTGTGCACGCTTTTTCCTTGCTTCAGCGCGGCACTTAAGCGAATCAGGGTGCGGATGTCTTCCGCCAACGCCCACAAGGGCAGTACGGGTTCGGTTTCGGCGGCGGCCAGCGCGTCCAGCAGGCGCACCAGTCGGGCGCGGTCGCCGTTCATCCACGCTGCTGACAGTTGGAACGGGTCAAAACGGGCAACATCGGCCACCGCGTTTTCGGCATCGCGCAGGCTCAGAATA
>JAUNOT010000059.1:0-1416 GCA_030537065.1 Conchiformibius sp. | reverse complement strand
GCGAGTTTGTCAATTTCCTGCTTGGCAGCCAACAGGTTGCCTTCCACCCGTGCGGCAAACAGAGCCAGCGCGTCGGCTTCAATATCCAGCCCGTGCGCGTGTAAACGGCCGCGCAGCCACGCAGGCAGATTGGCGGCGGTCAGGGCTTTGGCTTCATAGCACACGGCGCGGCGCGACAGGGCGGCAAACCATTTGGACTGGCTTTGGCTGCGCTCCAATTTGGGCAGCACCACCACGCTGACGGTGTGTTCGGGCGGCTGTTCGGCCAGTTGCAGCAGCGCTTCGCCGCCGTTTTTACCCGGTTTGCCGTTGGGAATGTGGATTTCCAGCAGTTTGCGGTCGGCAAACAGGCCTGCGCTGCCGCTTTCGGCAAACAGGGCATTCCAATCGGCGTGGGCATCGGCGCTGAACAGGCGGCGGTCGCTGTAACCTTGTTGCTTGGCGGCGGCACGCAGCGCGTCCAAGGCTTCAAGGCGCAGCAGTTCTTCTTCGCCGTAAATCAGGTAAAGCGGGGCGAGGGCGGTGTTCAGGCTGCCGCTAAAACGGCCGAATGCGGTGTGCGGCATGGTTTATTCCGGCAAAAAGGCGAGGCGGCGAATCAGTTGGTCGGCGGCATCTTGTTGCATTTCCTGCCAAATCAGGGCTTCTTCTTCTTGTTTGCCCAACACCATGCCGTCGGCATAGGGCAGGGTGCGTTCTACGGTAACGGTCATCACGTCGCCCCAGTTTTCGCCGTGGCGGCGGGCTTGGGCGCTGACGCGCAGCGACAGCAGGTATTCGTTAAGCTTGGCGGCGCGGGTGATGGTGTAGATGTCTTTTTTGCTGTCGGCGGCGAGAATGTGCAGGCTGTATGCGCCGTTGCCGCCTGCGGACGCACCGGCGCGGTGCAGGGCGGACGACAGGGCGGTGTGCAGGCTGCCGGCGTTTTCAAGCTGCCAGCTGTGCGGCGGCAGGGCGGTAAGCGTGCCTTTGGGGTGGAAGCCGCAGGCGGCCAGCAGCAGGCAGAGTAATAGGGTGGGGAAACGGTTCATGGTGCGGCAAACGGGCAAAGGGGGGATTATAGCGGAAACGGTTAAGGAAAGTTAAATCGGTGTAAGCGGGTTTCAGGCAGCCTGCGGCCGGCGCGGCTGCCTGAAAAGGGCGAATGCTTATTCTATGGAGATTTGCCAATCGGGATTGGCGGCGCGGGTGGCGGCTAAATCTATGGGGAAGAGGATGGAGTGGGCGGGATATTCGCTTTTCCAGTATTTTTCAGTTTTATGTGTGCAAACTAAAGATTCGGGAATAGTATCGCTGCCTTTATGTAAAACAATTAAACCTTTTTCTCGTAACTGCTGTTGTTCTGGCTGGGTGTAGTAGGAAAAATTATCGGCATCAGTCAGGCTAGCTGCCAGCATTTTGGCTGCTAACAGTTGT
>JAUNOT010000165.1 GCA_030537065.1 Conchiformibius sp. | reverse complement strand
ATGAGCCAATCCCTCAGCTACCGCGATGCCGGCGTGGACATCGCCGCCGGCGACCAACTGGTTGAAAACATCAAGCCTTTTGCCAAACGCACCCTGCGCCCCGAAGTATTGGGCGATTTGGGCGGATTTGGCGCGCTGGTGGAAATCAGCCGCAAATACCGCAATCCCGTGTTGGTCAGCGGCACGGACGGCGTGGGTACCAAACTCAAGCTGGCGTTTGAATGGGACAAACACGACACCGTCGGCATTGATTTGGTGGCGATGAGCGTAAACGATATTTTGGTTCAAGGTGCAGAACCTTTGTTTTTCCTAGATTATTTCGCTTGCGGCAAGCTGGACGTAGCGCGTGCCACCGATGTGATTAAAGGCATTGCCGAAGGCTGCGAGCAATCGGGTTGCGCCCTGATTGGCGGCGAAACCGCCGAAATGCCGGGAATGTACCCCGAAGGCGAATACGATTTGGCGGGCTTTGCCGTCGGCGTGGTGGAAAAAGACCAAGTGATTAACGGGCGCAGCATTGCCGCCGGCGATGTGGTGCTGGGCTTGGCATCCAACGGTGCACATTCCAATGGTTATTCATTGATTCGCAAAATTTTATGGCGCGAACAGCCTGATTTGGACGCACCGTTTGACGGCGGCAAAACCTTGCGCGAAGCTGTGATGGCACCGACACGCCTGTATGTCAAACCGATTTTGCAGGTATTAAAACAATACGAAATCAAAGGAATGGCACATATCACAGGCGGCGGCATTACCGAAAACCTGCCGCGCGTGCTGCCTGAAAACTGCGTTGCCCAAATCAATGCTGCCGCATGGCAGATGCCCAAGCTGTTCCAATGGCTGCAACAGGCTGGCAATGTGGACACGCAGGAAATGTACCGCACCTTTAACTGCGGCATCGGCATGACGCTGGTGGTGTCTGCCGAAGTGGCGGATGCCGTTGCCGCCCTGTTAAGCGAATTGGGCGAAACCGTGTACCGTTTGGGCGAAATCCGCACCCGCAACGGCGACGAACATCAAACCCAAATCGCATGAATCCTGCCTTAATTTGGCAGGAAAACTGCCCCGCCGCCCCCGATAGCGCACTCTACCGCTTGGCAACGCAGCAATCGCTGACCCAAGCCCTACGCGCCACGGGGGCGGCGTTTGATGTGGATTTACGTTATTTGGGCGTGGCGGACGTGCCAGCCTGTTTGGAAGACTGCCTGTCCAACACACAAGCCTTTATCCGCGAAGTGGATTTACGCTTAAACGGCAGGGCGGTGGTACGCGCCTACAGCGCCTGCGCCATCGGTTCGGCGTGGCAAGCCGTATTGCATTGCGGCAGCCGCCCTTTAGGGGAAATTTTGTTTGGCGACAACGCTTGCCAATGGACGCGCAGCCCCATGCAGTACCGCACAGGGCTTTCAGGCAGCGTGCTGGCTCGGCGGTCGTGGTTTGGCAATCCAAACGGGGAAATTTTGTATTTGGCGGAATGTTTTTTGGCGGAAATAACGGATTTTATTTAAACGCCCGTTTCAGGCAGCTTGATAGAAAACAGTATGACACGCAAACGCCAGCTTATTTTATTGCGCCTATGGACAACGTTTGCCCTGCTGGGCGAATCTGCCATGCTGTCGGTTTTACTTGCTTATGCCACTTCAGGTGTGGCTTTGCTGTTTCTGTCGCCATTATTTTTATTATTTATATTGATGGTGTTGCTGCTTGTCTTGCTGTCGTTTAGCGTATGGTTTAACCATCATTCTGCTTATCTTATCAGTATGGCATTACTGCACATCGGCTTATCTAGCTGGCTTGCCTATCCTTTTTTGCCTTTTCTGTACAGCGTATGCCCTGACGACTATGGTCACTGCCGCCATTGGCAATGGTTTTTCTAGGCAACTACCCTGTACCCGCCCAACTGCCTTAATTAAGCTGTTTTCAAACGGTTGTAACACAAACCGCTTTCTTCATCAAAATACTGCCCCTGAAAGTGGAGCGGCTATTTCAGGCTGTTTGAGAAATGACGCAAAGTAACCCAACCCCCTATTTATTGAGTGCATCCGAACAGCTTGACTCAATAGATATAGATAAGGAACTTGAATTTTTAAGAAAACCTAATAAATTATTTGACACAATCACAATTTTATTTTTATCTAAATTCTATTTATTATTTGTTTTTATTTAATTTTAACGCTTCTTTCTGTGATTTATAAAAACGCCAATATTTTTTATCTACC
>JAUNOT010000164.1 GCA_030537065.1 Conchiformibius sp. | reverse complement strand
CGCAAAGCCCGATTGATGCGGCGCGTTTGGCGGCATTGGTGGGCAAAATCGCCGACGGCACGCTCAGCAGCAAACTGGCCAAAACCGCGTTTGAAAAAATGTGGGACGAAGCCGATGCCGCCATTGACGAGATTATTGAACGGCACGGTTTGAAACAGATGACCGACAGCAGCGCGATTGAGAAAATCATTGACGAAGTGCTGGCCGCCAACACCAAATCGGTGGAAGAATACAAAGCCGGCAAAGACAAGGCGTTTAACGCTTTGGTCGGCCAAGTGATGAAAGCCAGTAAAGGCAAGGCCAATCCGCAACAAGTGCAGGAATTGATGAAAGCCAAGCTGCAATAAAAAACAGGCTGCCTGAAAACGGTTTTTCCGTTTCAGGCAGCCTGAAAATTATTCTGCTTCTTCAATCCAAGCCTGCTGCACCGCTTCCAAAATCTTCTCGCCGCAACGGGCAGGGTCATCGTCAAAATCGGGCAATGCCAAAATCAAATCGCGCAACTGGGTAAAACGCACCGTTTTCGGGTCGATACTGTCGCCGTGGGTGTCGTACAATTCTTCGGCAATACGGCGGCTGTCCGTCCATTTCATCATTATGCTCCTGTGGGCAAAAAGCGTGATTATAGGCCTTATCGGCATTCCGTTCACGGTGTATTTTTGCCCGAAATGCGGATAACGCCGATTGAAAACAGCCGCCAAAAAGCGCAAAATGCCGCCTTTGCGTCCACACAAAGGAAAATACCGTGAACCGCCCCCTGCATCCGCAAACGCTGGCCGTGCGCCGCGGCAAAAGCCAAACCGAATACAACGAACACCATCAGGCGCTGTTTTTAAGCAGCAGCTTTATGTTTGACAGCGCTGCCGACGGTGCTGCCCTGTTTGCCAAAACCAAACCCGGCTACACCTACTCGCGCACCGCCAACCCCACCATTGCCGCCTTTCAGGAACGCATCGCCGCTTTGGAACACGGTCAAGCCGCGATTGCCACCGCCACCGGTATGGCCGCCATTCAGGCAGCCCTGCTCACTTTTTTAAGCGCGGGCGACCATTTAATCAGCAGCCAAAGCCTGTTCGGTACCACCGCAGGGCTGTTAAGCGGTCATATTGCCCGTTTCGGCATTGAAATTACCTTTGTTCCGCAAACCGATTTGCAGGCATGGCGCGATGCCGTGCGCCCCAATACCAAAATGCTGTTTTTGGAAACCCCGTCCAATCCCTTGGGCGAAGTGGCCGATATTGCCGCGCTGGCCGAGTTGGCACACGCGCACGGTGCGCTGCTGGCGGTGGACAACTGCTTTTGCTCGCCCGCCATTCAGCAGCCTTTGACTTTGGGGGCGGATTTATCGGTGCAGTCGGCCACCAAGGCGATAGACGGACAAGGCCGCGTGTTGGGCGGCGTGGTGTGCGGCAACAGCGATTTGGTGCAGCAGATTGCGCTGTATGTGAATTCGGCCGGTATCAGCCTGTCGCCGTTTAACGCTTGGCAACTGCTCGGCGGCGCGGAAACGCTGGCCTTGCGGGTGGAAAAACAGTCCGCCCAAGCCCTGCAACTGGCGCAATGGCTGCAAGCGCAGCCGCAGGTAAACAAGGTGTATTACACCGGCCTGCCCGACCATCCGCAGGCAGCCTTAATTGCCAAACAGCAGGCAAGCGGCGGCATGGTGCTGGCGTTTGAGCTGCAAGGCGGACAGGAAGCGGCATGGCGGCTGATTGACCGCGTCAGCCTGTTTTCCAAAACCGCCAACTTCGGCGACGTACGCTCCACCATCACCCATCCGTGGACGACCACGCACGGCCGCATGAGTGCGGAAGACAAGCTGGCGGCAGGCATCAGCGAAGGTTTGGTGCGTATTTCCACCGGCTTGGAACACATTGATGATTTGATTGCCGATTTGCAACAGGCTTTAGGCTGAATACGTTTCAGGCTGCCTGAAAAATTAGAAACAGCGATACAGAAGGAAAGAAAATGTCGGAAAGCGAATTTGCCGATTGGGCTTTAAAAATCTGCCTGACCGGACTGATTGTGTTTTTGGGGTTTATTATTTGGAACTTGGGTAAAGAAGCCAAAGTGGGTAAATTCGGTATGTTTATCCTATTTTTGGTGCTGGGTTTGGGCGTGGCCGGCTTTATCTTCAAAAACGTGTTGGTGAAGCTGATGATGTAATTTTGTTTTCCCTGCGAAGTGTGGGAAAATTGCCCCGTAAATGATTTTAGGGAATAGAACCATGC
>JAUNOT010000163.1 GCA_030537065.1 Conchiformibius sp. | reverse complement strand
CTTACTGTTCATAAAAACCGCTGCGTCGTGCAGCGAAGAACCGAACTATACGCCCACAACTAAAAATCGTCAACAGTCAGTAAAGATTTTTTTGCTAAAATTAAATCAAGCAAATGTTTTCTAAGGTTTTTAATTTTTCTACTTTGTAGCTAAATTGCAGGCTACCTGAAAATATCCCGTCCACTTTTACTGCGGACGGGATATTTTTTAAGCGGTTTGCTGCGCCATTTCTGCCGAGCGGTCGGCGGCGGCCTGCACGGCCTGCCGGATACATTCATCCAAATGCTGTTGTTCAAATACCGCCAAGGCGGCGGCGGTGGTGCCGCCTTTGGACGTTACCTGCTGCTGCAAGGTGTGAAAACCGCTTTCAGACTGCTCCGCCAAGGCAACCGCACCTTTAAATGTCTGCAAACTTAAATGATGCGCCTGTTCGGGGGGAAAGCCGAGCGATTGCGCCGCCTGTTGCAGGGCATTCATTAGATAAAAAACATAGGCCGGACCGCTTCCGCTGACGGCAGTTACCGCGTGCATTTGTTCTTCATCATCGAGACACAGCGTGCTGCCTGCCGTTGCCATTATTTGTTCTGCACGGGCGCGGTCAGCGGCATCGGCACCGCTTGCAGCAAACAGTCCGGATACGCCCAAACCCAAGGCAGCTGGGGTATTGGGCATCACCCGTATAATGCGCTGCGTGCCGTCCAGCCAAGTGCTTAAGGTGGCGGTGGACAATCCGGCGGCAACCGATAAAATCAATGCCCGATTATGTTTTAAACCCTGACAGGCTGCCTGCATATCCTGCGGCTTGACCGCCAACACCAATATATCTTGTTCTGACAATTCAGGCAGCCTGTCGCCGGTGCGGACAGCATAACGTTCCGCCAGACGGCTGCGGTTGTCGGCACTGCGTTCGGCCACAAAGATTTGTTCGCGGTAACCGGCACGGCACAAACCGCCAATCAAGGCAGAAGCCATATTGCCGCCACCTAAAAAACAAATTTTCATGCCCATTCTCCCGATTGCAGCCTGTCGGCCAAAGCCTGACAACATTGTTGTAACAAATCGCGCGTTTCCACAAAATTACCCGTATACCACGGGTCGGGAACATGGTCGTAACCGCTTTCGGGGCATAAATCGGTTATTTTAAAAATTTTGCCGTGTGTGCCGAAACGCGCCCGCACATCGCGCAAATTATTGTCGTCCATCACAATCAAATAATCGTATTCGGCAAAATCCTTATCGCGCAGCTTGCGGCTGGTAAAACCTTTGCTGTCAATATTTAAACCGTCCAAAATTTCCGCCGTGCCGCAATGCATAAATTCGCCATCGTGCCAACCCGAAGTGCCTGCGCTGGCACACTGCACCGGCAAACCACGCTGCGCGGCAATCTCACGGAACAGGTATTCCGCCATCGGCGAACGGCAGATATTGCCCAAGCAGATAAATAAAATATTTTTACTTTCCATTGTTTATTTCAATCCATTGTCACCAAATTTGTTTTCAGGCAGCCTTGAGCGTGTACAATCCCGTCCGTCAGTCTGTTCATAGGAAACCTAATCATGCGTGAAACCAACAAAGCCACCGTACAACGCCGTTTAAAAGACCCGAATTATACCCGCCGCTATTTTGTCGGCAACGGTATTGATATTGGCGGCGGCGATGATTCTTTAGCCCAATTTCTCGGACATTTTCCCCTGATGCAAAGCGTGCGTACTTGGGACGTACAAGACGGCGACGGCCAATATTTGGAAGGCGTAGCCGACAACAGCCTTGATTTTGTTTATTCGTCACACTGTTTGGAACATTTGCACGACCCCGTTGTCGGTTTGCAAAACTGGCTGCGCGTGTTGAAACCACGCGGATTTCTGGTGGTCAGCATACCCGATGAAGATTTGTACGAAGGCGGCATTTGGCCCTCCATCAAAAACCTCGACCACAAATTTAGTTTTACTCTGTATAAATCCCAACCCACCATGCCCAATTCTATTAATGTATTGGGACTATCGGCGCATTTTGCCGACCAAGTGGAAATTGAACGCATCGTGCAGGTGCGTGATTTTTATCGAGAAGATTTACCACCGCATATTGACCAAACTTTAGGCAATGCCGAATGTGCCATTGAATTTGTCTGGCGCAAAAAATAACGTTGGCGGTACAATCCGCGCTTTCCCGTACAATTAAGGATAAACCATGTCTTTGCAAAACATTATTGAAACGGCGTTTGAAAACCGCGC
>JAUNOT010000058.1 GCA_030537065.1 Conchiformibius sp. | reverse complement strand
AGTCTTTGTTACCCAATAAGTAAATAAGCGCTTATCCCGAACTCACGTTATTTACTTTGCCAAGCGGTTTTTTGAGTAAAAATCCGCCTATGCAAGGCAAAAATCCGCGCAAGGTTGAACACCTTGCAAGGATTTTTAACGCGGCAGGGGCGGATTTGTGCCAAAAATACTGCCGCATAAGTAAATAGGGACACGCCCTAATACAACAGGCAGCCTGAATATATTTCAGGCTGCCTGAAAAATCGTTTACAGCGTCACTTCTAAATTATCAATCAAACGCGTACTGCCCAAACGCGCCGCCGCCAACACCACCAAATCGCGGTCGCCCAAACGCGCCACGTTCAGGCTGCCTGCTTCGCGGATTTCCACATAATCCACCGTCCAGCCGTGTGCCGCCAATTCCGCACGCGCCGCCTGTTCCAAAGCGGCAAAATCACGGTTGCCTGCACGCAGTGCGTCTGCCGCCGTTTGCAGTACGCGGTATAAACGCGGTGCTTCGGCGCGTTCCGCCGTACTCAAATACTGGTTGCGGCTGGACAAAGCCAAGCCGTCCTCTGCCCGTCCCGTATCCACCGCAATAATCCGCACCGGCAGGTTTAAATCTTCGGTCAGGCCACGAATCACCGCCAACTGCTGATAGTCTTTTTTACCGAAGCAGGCGACATCAGGCTGAACAATATTAAACAGCTTGGTCACCACCGTGGCCACGCCGCGAAAATGACCGGGACGGAACGCCCCGCACAATTCGTTTTGCAGATTAGGCGGCTCGACCTGATACTGCTGCGCCACACGCGGATACAGTTCCGCCTCGTCCGGCGCAAACACCACCGCCACGCCTTCGCCGCGCAATTTCTCGGCATCTTCCGCCAAAGTGCGCGGATAACGGTCAAAATCCTCGCCCTGCCCGAATTGCAGACGGTTCACAAAAATACTGACGACCACATTTTCCGCTTCGGCACGGGCGCGGCGCACCAAAGCCAGATGGCCTTCGTGCAGATTGCCCATGGTCGGCACAAAGGCCACGCTGCCGCATTGCTGCCGCCATTGGCGCAGTTCTTGAATGGTATGAATGATTTGCATATCTTTTCCGTACAATCAATGTTGTTCAGGCAGCCTGAAAATATTTTCAGGCTGCCTGCGGTTAAAATAAAAGTTATTCGCTTTCCGACACGCGCTCGGCACCTTGTTGGGTTTTGATGCTGCTGCGCAGGCTGTTGATATAGGCCTCAATCAGGGCGTTACCCTGCCCTTGCGCCAAATATTGCCGCGCCATCTGCAAAGCCTGCGGATTGTCCACCGCTTCGGTAGCCTGTACTTCCCAGATTTCGGGCATACCGATGCCCTCTAAAAAGGCATAGGCGGGCTTGCCGTTTTTCGGAACGGCCTGCATAAAGGCACGGTAATTTTCCGGCGGCAACACCGAACGCGCCTGTGCCGGTATCACCTGCTGTACGCCTGACCAGCTTAAATCTTCCGTTTTTTTGCCTGCCTGCAAAGCGGCTACCGTCTTTTTCGCCTCTTCACGCGCCAAACGCAGGGCTTCGGAACGGACATAGTCCTCACGCACACGCTCCGCCACTTTTTCAAATGGCTCAATGCTTTGCATGCGGATTTCCAAAGGACGCACCACCCAGGTTTCGCCGTTTACCGATACAGGCTCGGAATTGTGTTTTTTATTAAATTTAAACACTTCATCACCAAACAGCACATCGCTGACCGCTTTGGGTACGCCCAAAGACTCG
The DNA here is from genome assembly GCA_030537065.1 of Conchiformibius sp. GTDB lineage: Bacteria > Pseudomonadota > Gammaproteobacteria > Burkholderiales > Neisseriaceae > Conchiformibius. The sequence goes on along the minus strand of JAUNOT010000058.1, from coordinate 10,928 downwards.
GCATTGCTACGGGTCAGCCACTCGCTTTGGTTCTGCACCGTCAGTCCCAATTTGTCGGCGGCGGCTTTCAGGCTGTCGGGCGTGGCAAACGCCAGTTCGCCCAATTCTTCACGCAATTTGGCATAAGCCTGTTGGGCCTTTTTCTCTTTTACAGCTTGCTCTGCCTGTGCCGTGCCGCCGGTTTCAGCCGCTTCGCTGACATACAGGATATGGAAGCCGTGCTGACTTTGTACCACACCGCTAACTTCGCCTTTTTTCAAGTTAAAAGCTGCATCTTCCAAACTTTTTTCCAAAGCGCCGTTGCGGGCAAATTCGCCCAAATCGCCGCCGTTTGCGGCACTGCCGTCATCCTGCGAATGTTTTTTTGCCAGCTCGGCAAACTTGGCCGGTTCGGCTTTGGCCTGTTTGGCGATTTTTTCCGCTTCGGCTTTGGCTTTGGCCTTGTCTTCGGCAGAAGCCGTTTCGGGAGCATTAATCAGGATATGCGCCAGCCGCCGTTTGGACTGCGTGCCGGTTTGCGCGGCTGCCTGTTTCAGTTCTTCGGGCGACACGGTTTGCTTATCAGTCAAATCTTTGGGTGACAGACGCACATATTCAAATTTGACCGCTTGCGGTAATTCATATGATTTTTTGTTGGCTTCGTAAAACTTTTTCACCGCTGCTTCATCTACTTTGACTTTATCGGCAAAGGGCGCTGGGTTAATGGATATCATCCGTACTTTACGTGGGGTCAGCGTGGCGTTTAACACGCCGGCTGCCTGAAAATCCGACACCGCACCGCCGTTTAGCGCAGCCAACAGACCAACCGTTAAAAGATTATTGCGCTGTTCTTCGATAAATTGCTGCTCGGTGCGGCGGATATTGTTTAAAAAGGTTTGAAACAGGGACGGGTCAAATTTATTGTCGGCATTGTGAAACTGCGGATTGTCCACAATCATCTGTTTGATTTGCTCGTCCGACACCACCACGCCCATTTGCCGCGCCCCTTCGGTCAGATAAGCGCGTGACACCAGCGTTTGAAACACCGCTTCGCGGTTGGCCGTACCGCCCGCTTCTTCGGTATTGCGTACCGCATCTTCCAACTGGTTGCGGGTAATGATTTGGTCGCCGATACGCAGAATATAATTATTGTTGCTGCCGGTTTGAAAGCCCGCCAAGCCAAACCACACAAACGAGATACCGACCGCACCGAGCAGGATTTGCGCGGGCATCCGGTATTTGTCCATCATTTTAAACATAGTCAGAAGTGTCCGTCATAAAAACAAAACCTGTATTTTAACCCGAAATACTGCGGCCAACACGGAAAATAAAAACCGTCTTCCGCCCCAATCGGAGCGGAAGACGGTTTTTCAGGCTGCCTGAACGGTTTTATTGCAAAACCATATACAGGTAAACCAGTTGTACGATAAAAATAATCAGCGCCGACATGGTGGCAATCGTCCACGGCAGCTCGGACGCCTGCTGTTGCACCACCGGCACAACGGTGGCGGTCGGCACGCCCTGCACGGACGGTTCGGCAAACTTGCTGCCGTCCGGTGCGGTCAGCGTGGTGGTTGCGCCCTGACTGTCGCCCATAACGGTAAACACCAAGCTGCCGGTGTGAATGGTGATGTTGTTCTGCTGGTCGGAACCGCTACGCTGTTGCTGCTGCAAAGCCTGCTGCGCCATTTGTGCTGGGTCGGGATTAACCGCCACCTGCGGCACCTGAATGCTGGCTGCCTGTGAATCCAACAGGTTAAATGCAAAAGGTTTTTGCTGCTCCACATCGGCAAAGGCCGGTTTATCACCCGCTTTGGGAATGCGGTAGCTCAAACGCTGCTTTTGCGGTTTGTGGGCGGTTTTCTTACGGCTGCCCTGTGCGTGGGCGGCGGGTGTGCGTTTGTTTTCTTCCTGTCCGCCGCTCGGCCAGCCGTCTGTCGGCCACGCCGGTTCGGCGGCATTGTCGCGCACGCCGACATCGTTAAACACGGGTTTGTCGGCTTTCAGGCTGCCTGAAGGCACAGAGGGGCTTTTTTTGGCACTGCCGTCCGCTTTTTTGTTTTTCTTGACCAAGCGGAAAATATGTTGGCATTCGTGGCACACCACGCGCCCCTGCGTTTCCCGAAGTTTTTGTTCGGCAATCTGTAAGGGCGATTTGCAACTGGGGCAGTTTACTTTAATCATGCTCATGGTATTTGCTCCGGTATCATTCGGCGCGGCGGGTGCCGCTCAAGCAGGCCCAGCCTTGTTCGTAAACGGGGGAATCAAGCTCAAACCAAGGTGCGTAAACCGCACACATTTCTTCGGCCTGTTCCTGCAGGATACCCGACAGGACGATGCGTCCGCCGGTGCGGGTGCGTGCGGCCAACATTCCGGCCAGCATACGCAGAGGGTTGGCCAGAATATTGGCCAATACAAGGTCAAAACTTTGTTCGGGCAACGCGTCGGGCAGGTAAAAAGCAGCCTGCGCCGACACGCCGTTTTGTGCGGCATTATCGCGGGCGGCAGCTACCGCCTGCGGGTCAATATCCACACCGGCGGCGCGCGCAGCACCCAATTTCAAGGCGGCAATCGCCAAAATGCCCGAACCGCAGCCGTAATCCAATATTTCTTCGCCGCCGCGCAAGTGTGTGTCCAGCCATTGCAGGCACAGGCGCGTGGTCGGATGGCTGCCGGTCCCGAATGCCACGCCCGGGTCAAGGCGCAGGTTAAGCGCGGCCGGGTCGGGCGTATCGTGCCAAGTGGGGGTAATCCACAGGCGTTCGGAAATTTGAATCGGCTCAAATTGGGCTTGGGTCAGGCGCACCCAGTCCGTATCCGCCAGCGTTTCCAAACGGTAGGGCGGCGGTGCATCCCAACCGGCTGCGGCGGCTGCCTGAAGCAAAACTGCCGCCACATCGGTTTCGGTGTCAAACAGGGCGGTCAGAATATTTGACCGCCACAATGTCTGTTCCATACCCGGCTCGCCGAATACCGGCTCTTCCTGCGCCGTCCCCGCCACCGCATCTTCAATGGCAACCGATAAAGCGCCCGCTTCCATCAGGGCATCGGACAGGGTTTCGGCCAAATCTTGTTCAACGGTAATACTGGCTTGCTGGTAGGACATGACGTTCAAACGGCGGATTCAAAACGGGCAGTTTAACATTTTTCCGCACAAGATTAAATGTATTTCCCGCCTTTTGCCGCATACGGGCGCAAATCTGTGGTAATTATCGTTTGAAAAAACTTGCCTTTTGCCGCTTTGCCGATTAGAATCACGCGTTTTTACCCAAATCCGATTTCCCTTTAGGAGTGAATTATATGGCCAACAGCGCACAGGCACGCAAACGCGCCCGCCAATCTTTGAAACAACGCAACCACAACGCCAGCCTGCGTACCGCTTTCCGTACCGCAGTCAAAAAAGTGTTGAAAGCCGTTGAAGCCGGCGACAAAGCCGCCGCCGAGGAAGTGTTCCGCCAATCCGTTAAAATTATTGACCGCATTGCCGACAAAGGCGCTTACCACAAAAACAAAGCAGCACGTCATAAAAGCCGTCTGTCTGCCAAAATTAAAGCCATGGCTTGAAATTTGCCCGATTCGGGCAAACTGAAATAAAATCAAACCTGCCCTCCCATTTCGGACGGCAGGTTTGATTTTATTTCAGGCAGCCCGTCTGCCGCAACCGACACCTTAACTTGCCGCAAACGGCAGGGTTTCAAACCGAACAGGAATTTTGATGAACCGACCGTTGTTTCTTTTTATGCTGTGCCTGATGTTGTCCGCCTGCATCCAACTGCCTGCGGACGACATTCCCTCACCGCCGCGCGCACCGGCCTTTATCCTGCCCGACAGCGCTGCCAAGCTGCCTTCCGCCCCCGTTTACCGCCCGGCCAAACGCAACCGCGAAAGTTATTTTGACGCACAGGGCGAACCGTCTGCCGAAGCGGTCGGCGGCGGTTTTTTCCGCAGGCTGCTGGGCAAAACGGAAGAAGGTGCGGCGGTGGTGCAGGACTTTTATCAAGACAGCCAAACCCCCTACACCCTGCCTTTTGTATTGAATGATGCCGAAGACTGGCACAAATTCCGCGCCGACCCGCAGCCTGCGGCGCTGTTTTATCCGGACGGAACGCTGTATATGGTGTCTGATTCGCACAACAATAATCAGCGCAATGAAACGTGGTTTTTCCGCGACAAAAAACCTTTGGCGCACATCCGTGAGAATCCAACCCACACCGCCGGACAAATCCGTTTTTTCAACCGGCAAGGGCAGATGATTGCCAGCGCCGAAATTTCGCCGCAGCAGCGTAACCTTTCTTTGTTTTATCCGCACGGCATGGCTATGCTGCATATTCAGGACACACCCGACCACAGCCTGCGGCAAGCTTGGGACAATAGCGGCAAGCCCTTGCTACCGATAGATATTTCTTCAGAAATCAACCGTGTTTCTGCCGACATCCGCACCATTTTGCGCGATATTAACCGCCCTGATGATGCGCTGATGCTGACGGCTTTATTAAAACCGTAAATATGATTTTCAGGCTGCCTGAAAAAGGATTTTCCCGTTTCAGGCAGCCTGTTTTCAATTATTCAATTCCTGCAAACGCTGCCGCACATGGTCGGCGGCGGCCTCCACAGTTGTGGCCTTGTCTGCCGTTTCGCCGCCAAAATGGGAAACTTTTGGCAAAGCACTTAAAAAACCTTCAATATCCGCCGCTTCCAGCAAACGCCCGTGCAAATCCCAACCCACATTCAACACGCGCCCGCGTACAGGCGCGATGCGGTCGTGGATATGCCCGTGCAGATGATACCAACCCTTATGGCAACCGTCCCATTCGTGAATCGGATAATGAAACAACACCATTTTTTGTTTGCTTTCAGGCAGTTTGAGCAGCAGATAATCCTGCGCCGATGCCAGCAGCGGCAAACCGTCGTGTTTGGGCGTATTCAGCAAACGCGGCGCGTGTTGGCGAATCAAAGCATCATGATTGCCGTAAATCAAATGATGTGTGCCGTTTAAACGGCGCAGCACCGCTTCCACGCGCCCAATATCGTGGGCAAACGACACATCGCCCAAGTTGTACACCGTGTCTTCAGGGCTAACCACCGCATTCCATTGCGCGATTAAATATTCATCCATTTCATCAACATATTGCGGACGAAAAGCAGGACAAAATTTAATAATGTTGGCATGGGAAAAATGCAAATCGGATGTAAAAAAAACTTTACTCATCAATGTTCTCCGTTTCAGGCAGCCTGAAAGCCGCCGTTGTTTAAAAAATCTTGAATAAACGCAATTTTTTCTTGCTCGCTCAACTGATTAAACTGCTGTTGATAAGCGCGGATATATTCCAGCAGCGGATAAAATTCCTCTTCCACATCATGACGGTTCAGCTTGCGCGGCAGCGATGCGCGGTTACTGCGCCCGAAAAACTTGGAAATCAGGTAAAACGGCGATTTCAGTTTAAACAACAACTCGTCCGTTTCCGCATCAAACACCATAAAACCTTCATGTTTCACGTTTTTTAATAAGGTTTTCAGTTCGCCAAAACGTAAATCGCGCAAGGTTTCGGGACGGTGCAAAGGCGTATCGGGATGCGCCGCGCTAAATTGCGCCGCCAAATCGTCTAACTCGCTTTCGCGCATCATTTTTCCTGTTGCCACTTCAATCGCGCCAATCAGGGTTTCGCCCAAGCGTTCGCGGATAATATGCACATCATTTTTATCGGTAATTTCAAATAAAAACGTGTGGTTGGGATATTGTTTAAACAAGGCTTCGTATTGACGGCAATGTGTTTCGGTCATTTTGGCGAAATCGCTGTCCAGCGAACCTGTGGTGGAATACAGCACTTGCCCGTCAAACGCTGCACCGTGGCTGGGGTGGTGTTCGGGCAGTTGCACAAAGGTGCAGCAGCCGAGAAAACCATTGATTTTGACTACGGCATACACGCGGTGATGGTCGTCAATATCCAAGGGATACAGGCTGTTTTTGGCAATACGTTCCGAATAATTAAAGGTTTTTTTAAACGGGCGCACAATGATTTGATGATGCTTATCCAACACCAGCCCGCGCATTTCCAATAGGGCATCGTCAAAACGGTTTTCGTAAAACACGCTGCGGGCGTATTTGAGCACGCGTAAATCGGGATAGCGTTTGCTGGCTTTGCAGATGAAATCGCGTTGTCCAAACTGGAAATACTCTGGGGTAACAAAGGTTTGTTGTGCTTCGTCAAAGGGCAGTTTGCGCTGGCGGAATTGTTCTGCTGCGGCGACGGCGGCTGCCTGTTCCGCGCTGATGGGGCGCACGGCGGGAACGTGGATTTCGTCGCGCAGGGGATTGGCGTTGAGCTTTTGATACGCGGCTAAAACGGCGTGTTCGGGTACGCGGTGCAAATTGGGGTAAAAATTATGCAGGCGGTACACTTCGGTGGCGAAACCGTGTTTGCGGGCGTTTTGCAGCAGGGCAATGCAGGCGGACGATTTTTGATTGGTATTGGAATTAACAATCAAAATATCGGCTTGCGGATTTTTCTGCCCGTGTTTTAAGGCTGCCTGAAAACGCTTTTGTCCCGCCGCTTGCGCTTGGGCAAGGGCTTCGTTGCTGAAACGGTATTCGCCTTGTGCATCGGTCATCAGCAGGTCGTTTTCAATATGGACGACTTCGCCATTCGGGTAATCGCGTTGGAAAGCGGCAATCTGTTCGGCGGCAAAGGTAGATTTGCCAGAACCTTGATGCCCGCGAATCAGGATAAATTTTTGCATGGTGTGTCCTTAAAAAGTAATTTGGTCAAATACAAAGCCTGCGGCATCGCGCCATCTCCAGACAGAGTAACGGTATTCGTTATCGCCTGAATCGGGAAAAGGTGTGATTAAAATCTGTTCGGCAAAATGGCGGCGGTGGTCGGGGTGTTCTATCCAATCTAGCATAAATATTTTAAAATCATCATCTTCAATAAAAGGATTATCTATACCGATGTCCCATTTGTAGTAAAGCATATTGTCTACATAATGCGCGGCGGCTGTGGGGTTGGCGGTGCGGCGCCAATCTGCCAACATGGGGCGGATGTCTATGCCACCTATGTGAAACATCGCCAAGCTGCTAAACAGACTGCCGTGTATCGGTATGAAATCGTCTTGCCATGGAAAAGTATGCAAACGGCGGCGAAACAGTAAATTGGCGGTATGCTGCACGGCTTCGCGCTCGCTGTCGCTGAAATAATCAGGAAAACACTCGCGCAGCCGCGATAAAAATAATTCGGATGAATGATGTAGTCTCTCGCCCTGTATCAGCAGCTCAAACCAACGCGGTAGAAAATATTTGATTTCATTGGCATAGCTTTCTTTGTCGCTGATGTCACAAGGGGCGTTGTTGTATTCGTAAAAATAGTTTGCGCTTAACTGTTTCAGCGGCATACGCAACATTTCACGCATCATTTCCTCTTGCATACAAATGGGGCAATCGCAAGCGTGCAGCGGAAAAACGGCACGATAAGATTGGAAAATATCGTATAGCGCGGCAACGGCGCGGTTTAGGTCGGTTTGAATGCTCATGGTTCAGTACCGTTGGAAAGTATTGGTTTTCAGGCTGCCTGAAAACTATGGATTTATTCTTGGTGGACGCGACGGGATTCGAACCCGCATCAATGGGGCGACTTGGGCATTACCCCAAGCCAAGCCTGTCGTTGGAAACGCGCGCCAGCAGCGACCCGTCATCGGAGCCGCAGCCTGCATCCTCAACCGTACCGACAAACCTACTTCGGCTTGACGCCTATCCGCCCCATCTGCTTTTACGCAGCCTGCCTGATGTACCAAACATTTTTGGCAGTGGCGCTCCCTTCTGTGCCAGCGCGCCCGATGGTTCATCTGCTTTAATGCAACATCTGTGCCTATACCGTTTATTTTGCTGAATAGGTTTTTAATGGATTGAATTTAAATAAAATAAAAATCCATTCCGCTGTTTTCAGGTGGCCTGAAAAAACCAAAAAACGCGCTTGAAAAAGCGGAAACGAGAAAACAAGCTCACAGGATTAAAAAACATCAGGCAACAAAAAACGCGCTTAAAGCGCGTTTTCATCATCTGCTTTCAGGCAGCCCATTTTCAATATCCTGCCCTTCTTCCATCGTGTCGGGCAATTCCGGCTCTTCCGGAGGCGGTTCAATCACATCGGTATTTAAAGGCGGTTCGTCGCCGTCGGTCGGCTTCAGCAATACCCCCTCACCCGTTTGCGGATAATCCACGCTGTCGCGGTCGCCGTCACTCACCGACACCACCTGCGCCAGAATACGGCGTTTGCCCGCTGCCCGCACCGCCTCCGCCGTCCACGCCGCATCCTGCGGCACGTCCAGCGTAACATCACGGCTTTCCCCGCCCAGCAAAGGCATTTCAAACGACACCGGCACCCCCACCGCTTCCGCCGCAGGCGTATCGGCATCATCCAAATACAAGGCCAAACGCAAAGCCACCGCCACCACTTGAAAACCGCCCTGATTCAGCAAAGACACAGTCACCTGCGGACGGCCGCCGTTATACGCAAAATCACCGGCAATAATTTTCACGTCTTCACCGTTGCTGACGCTGACCGGCGTCTGCCACAAAGGCGACTGATTCTGCACCGCCTGACGAGCGGCATTTTGCGACAGGTTAAAACTGTTGATATCGGGTGCGGGCTTCGGTTCGGCACGGTGGCCATCAATACCGGCAGCACTGCGCCGCGCCTCCTCAATAAAACGCCAGCCGCCATAAGCCAGCGTACCAAACAAAACCGCCAACAAGCCCCACCATAAGCGTTTCCAAAATAAGCGTTTTGCCATATTATTTTCCGTTTTCAGGCAGCCTGAAAAAGTCTAGCGCAGCTTCAGCGAACTCAATCCCACCAAAACCAACACAATGGTAATAATCCAAAAACGCACCACCACCTGCGTTTCTTTCCAGCCTTTCTGCTCGTAGTGGTGATGAATCGGTGCCATTAAGAAAATCCGTTTTTTCGTGCGTTTGTACCAGCCCACCTGCAACATCACCGACACCGCTTCCACCACAAACAGTCCGCCCATAATCACCAGCACCAGCTCCTGACGCACAATCACCGCCGCCGTACCCAAAGCCGCGCCCAAAGCCAATGCCCCCACATCGCCCATAAATACCTGTGCCGGATAAGCATTAAACCACAAAAAGCCCAAACACGCGCCGCACATCGCCGCACAGAACACCACCACCTCGTTTGCGCCCGGCACAAACGGCAGCTTCAAATAATCGGCAAACTGCGCGTGGCCGCCCACATAGGCGAAAATCGCCAAACCGGCCGACACCAACACCACGGGAAAGGCCGCCAAGCCGTCCAAACCGTCCGTTAAATTCACCGCATTGGACGTGCCGACAATGGTCAGATACGCCAATACGCTGAAGCCGACCACGCCCATTGCCGGTAAAACCAGCGTAGTAATATACGGCACAATCAGCACCTGATTGGCGGGTACGGATTGCTGCGCGGCGGCGTGGTACACGCCTTTGGCAGACAGATAATACAAAGCCACACCCGCACCGATGGCCACCGCCGACTGCCACACCAGCTTAAATTTGGCCGATACGCCGTTGGGGTCTTTGTACACCACTTTGCGCCAGTCGTCATAAAAACCCAGCGCACCCGTTGCCAGCATCACGCCCAACAATACCCAAATATAGGCATTGTACAAATCGCCCCACAGTAAAGTGGAAATGCTGATTGCCGCCAAAATCAAGGCACCGCCCATGGTCGGCGTACCGTTTTTCACCAAATGCGTTTGCGGGCCGTCGGTGCGGACGGCTTGTCCGACTTTCAACGCGGTCAGCTTGCGTATCGACCACGGCCCCAGCAGCAGGCTGAACGCCAGCGCGGTCAGCGCGGCCATCACCGCGCGGAATGTGGTGTATTTGAAAACGTTAAATGCGGTTTCCACATTTCCGGTCAGAAACGATTCGAGAATAAACAGCATGGGTACTTCCTTGATAATATTTAATTTACGGCATTTTCAGGCAGCAGCGCGTCGGCCACCCGTTCCATCCGCATAAAGCGCGAACCTTTAACCAACACGCGGGCATGGTCGGGCAAATCGGGCAGCATCACCGCCAGCAGCGGGTCGGCATCGGCAAACCACAAGCCGTTTGCGCCGAAAGCTTCGGCAGCAGCCGCGCTGTGGTGGCCGACAAAATAGGCGGCATCAATGCCTTTTTCACGGGCATACGCGCCCACTTCGGCGTGCATGGCGGCCGCTTCGTTGTCGCCCAATTCGCCCATATCGCCCATCACCAGCACACGCGGTGCAGGCAGCGCGGCCAACACGTCAATGGCGGCTTTCATGCTGTCGGGATTGGCATTATAAGTGTCGTCAATCACGGTGATGCCGCGAATGCCGTTTTTTATCTGCAAACGGCCTTTAATATTGCTGAAGTGTTGCAATCCGTCTGCAATTTCGGCGGCGGTCAGACCGGCGGTATGCGCCAGCGCGGCGGCGGCACAAGCATTGGCAATATTGTGGCGGCCTGGGACGGGCAGGCGCACGGGTGCACGTTCTCCGCCGCACACCAAAGTAAATTCGGACGACAGCGCGTGCAAAATCAGGTTTTCGGCAGACACGTCGCCGCGTTCCGCACCGAAGGTTTGGCTGCGGAAAGCCTGCGCGGCTGCCTGAAAAAGCGGCAGGCAAGCATCTTCGGCAGGCAGCCACGCCGTACCGTCCGCCGCCAGCCCTTGATAAATTTCGCTTTTGGCGCGGGCAATGTCGTCCACACCGTTAAAACCGCAGCCGATATGCGCGCGCATGGCATTATTGACCAGCGCGGTATCGGGTCGGGCAATGCGTGTCAGCTCCGCCAACTCGCCCGCGTGGTTCATGCCCATTTCAATCACGGCATAACGGTGTTGCGGTTTTAAATTCAACAGCGTAAGCGGCAAACCGATGTGATTGTTGAAATTGCCTGCGGTTGCCAGCACCGCATC
>JAUNOT010000057.1 GCA_030537065.1 Conchiformibius sp. | reverse complement strand
CGGTTGGTTTCTTTAGTGAACACCAAGCCAACACCACCAGTTGCCTCCAGCTTCTCAACATTGGCATTGCCACTTACTTTGCCGCGAATATTAAAGCTGCTGCTGTAATGCTGGTTGTGTGCGGCAGCTGCAACAACACCAATATCGCCTTCATATGATTGGAGGGTTACATTACGGGCTGCTTCAAGTTTACTACCCAACAAGGCAATATCTTTTCCAGATGAAACGGATAAATCTGCATCAGATTTCAAAGTAGAACCTGTAACAGTTTGGATATTGCTTTCTTTATGGGTACGATCTTTAGTGATATTAAAGATTGTGCCGACACGCTGACGGTTCAGACTGTTGCTGCTGGCCAATACATGGCTAATTTCAGTCTTACCGATGGCATTAACATAAGCACCTTCAGTACCTTTAACTGCACTACCACGGATACGCACGTCATTTTCTGCATTTAATGTTACGGTACCTTTGGAAATCAAAGCCGCACCATGCAGGGTTTCGTCAGTCTGATCGTTCAAACCTTCACGTGCACCGGCCAAGCCGCCCCACATTTTGTATTTGTCGTCACGTTTGGCAGAATCTGTTGTACCTTGAACATCCAAACCGATATGTTTGGTTTCAACCAGCATGGTAGAACCAGCTTGTACTTTGGCACCAACCAGATTTACAGCTTCGTTGGCTTTCAACAGTACGTTACCGCCTGCCTGAATATTGGTGGCATGGTAAGTTTGCATGCTGGAATCTTGAGCCGCATAACCGGTTTGCAACGCAGCAGATTCGTTTTTCTTGTCTTGACGGCGTTTTTGAACATCAGTTTCTACTGCACCGCTCATCTTAACGGCTTTGGCAGCATTGATGTTTACATCTTTCGCCACGTCCAAGTTGGTGCTGACCAGATTAACGGTGTTACGCATATCCAAAATCGCCGTATCGCCTACTTTGATATTGGTATCGTGCAGGGTTTCGTTGCTGCTGCTTTCATTGATACGGTCAAACCACAAGCCTTTAACGCGGTCTACGTTGGAAGCAGAACGGTTAACGGTTTTTTCGCTGCCTGTATTCAGATTTTCAGCGCGAACCAACAGGTTTTTCGCATTAACGGAAGCACCTTTAATGTTAACGTCGTTAGCACTGTCAAAAGTCAGCAGGTTTTTGGCAGTCAGGCTGGTACCGGTATAAGATTGAACGGTACGGTTACCGGCTTCGGTTGTGAAGACATTGTTCATGTCAATGCGGATATTGCCGGTATTTTGTACGTTGGCAGCAGCAATACGCGCACTTTCCAAAGCGGCAATAGCATTAACGGCAGCATTTTCAGCTACAACAAATTTTTCACGCTCGCGGTCAGCCGTGTTGGATTTTGCACGTGCATCATTTTCTTTAGTGCGGGCAATATTTTCCAAACGGTTGGCTTCAGAGTTAGCACGGTTGGCAGCATTGCGGGCATTGCGGGCAGCAGAGCGCAGTTTGCTGTTGCGGCGGTCGGCATTGGCTGCTTGTTCTGCAGCATTAGCGGCATCACGCGCTTGGTTGGCTTTAGCGCGGGCTGCATCGGCCGCACCCTTGGCTTGGTCAGCAGTGCTGCGGGCAGATTGTGCTGAAGCCAATGCTTTATTGTAAGCATTCAGCAGGTTGGAAGCATGACGCTCAGCTGATTTTTTGGCATTTTCAGCTTCTTTTACCTGACCTTTGATTTTGTCTTGAGATACGCGAACTGCGTGATTGCTCGCATGACCGCTGCTGCCGGTTCTTTGAGTTTTTTCGCTGACCACACCATCAATAGTGGTGTTTTCAGAAGACAACAGCATATTGTTGCCTGCAGACAGTTTGGCCGCACGCATATTCAGATTACCGGCCGATTTTACTTCCAGGTCTTCGCTTGCGTTCAGGCTGCTGCCGCTTTGGTTGTTGATGGACAGCGTAGCGCGTTTGTCGGTAGCGTGGATACGGATGGCACCGGAGTTGATAGAACCAAACACTTGACCGTCCAATACAGGCGCATTGGCAGCTTGTTCAAACACTTCTACAGTACCGTCAACATAGTTGACTTTATTGTTACCGGCAAGCAGGTTTACAGATTCGCTGGCAGCCACTTTGGCATTTTGTTTTACGACTACTTTGGGGGCAATCAAGTCCAGTACTTTGCCACCTTCCAGGCCGCCTTCAACTGCCAAAACGGCAGCAGAATTTTTGTCACCGGTACGCAGGGCTGCGATTTGACCGTTTGCGATTTCGGCTTTACCTACCACCAAAGAAGCACGCGGGGCATTGATAATGCTGCCGCCTTTATGGGTGATGCCATTCGGGTTGGCCAAAACATAATCGGCAGCCATACCGAACACTTCTTGTTTACCCAAAATCAAAGAGGGGTTTTTGCTGACAACTTCATTCAAAATAACAGAAGCAGCTTTATTACCAAAATTGGTATTGGCTTTCAGGCTGCCTGCAAGTTGTGAGTTGCCGTCAGTCAGAGAGTTGTTCAATACGGCGCCGTGTTTTGACACGTTGTATTTGTTGTATTGGTTGTGTGACAAACCTTGTTGGTTCGGCGCAACAATGTTAACAACATCTACTTTACCGCTTTGGGTAACGGAAGTACCGCCGATGGCTTCAATGTTGGCAGCTACGGCAGCAGAACCGGCATAAGCCAGGCTCAATGAAACAATGACCTTTCCTGCGGTGGAAAGTTTCAGGTTTTGGTTTGAAGTTTTCATAATGTTTTCCCTCAAATTTAGTTGAAAAACGGCAATTTTGGATTTGCCGACATGATACATACGTTGCCGTATGTTTCTGGGAAACCAAATTCCTTAAATTGCTAGTTTGGTTTCAACTGTCTGTAAACTTTTGCCCCGTCAGAAGTAAACTCTGAAAGAGGCGCTAATCTGTTCTTCGCGGGCTTTGCTTTGTTTGCGGTCTTTGAAAAAGCCTCTGGCACTTTCCAAATTAAACTGCCAACGTTGGCGGTAGCCGATATTTATCCCTGCAGCAATTCCCGTGCCACGATAGCGGTTTTCGGTATCTTTTGCGAAACCCCAATCTGCGCCGACATAGGGTTCAACATAAATTCCTGTTTTTGTATAACGCCTTGCCAATAAATTATTGTTTAAGGCCATGCCGGAATTTCCGTCAAGCGACAGTTTTTTAAAGCCGCGTACATTGCTGCGGTCGCCTGCAGAAAACTGTTTGGTCGCATACAGGTCGCTTTTGCTGTATTGCGCAGACAGGCGGTGTTGGTTGCGCAACAGCCATTTGCCCAATCTGCGGCTTTGCGATAAGTCGCTTTGCAGGGTGTACAGACGGTGGTGGGCAGTAAACGGCGAATCCTGACGGTCTTTGGCACCCCACATCCGCGTGCCAACTTCCAAGCCGATATTGTTCATCCAAATGCCGTTTTTCAGCATATAGGAATGCGACAAGCCTGCCTGAACGGTGGCCAGACGCGGACTTTGCATGGCAATGGTGCTGCCGCCGTAAACGGCTTTGGTTCGCAGGTAGTCGGTGCCGGCGTAAGCGGAAGCAATGTGTTTTTGGCCGCGTGAGATAACGCGTTCCGCTTTAATGCCTGCCGTCTGGTTCCTTGAACGGTAAGCAAGTTCTACGCCGCTACTAAAACGGGTGATGCTTTGGCTGCGCGATTGGCCGACATAGCCGCTAAACGTCCACATACCGTAAGGTACGTTATAAAAGAGGTTGCCGCCGCGGCTGTAATAGCCGTTGCCGTGACGGATATTGCTGTAGCCGCTGATATACAGGCTGTCGGACAAGCCGAGCGGGCTGTCAATGCCTGCCTGCACCCGTGCCACCGCCGGACGGCTGCTGCTGCCTTTATTGTCTACGGTGATGCTGCCGAACCAGTTTTTGCCGGTTTCGTTTTGTAAGGCAATGGTGGCGGTGCCGTCATCATGCGGATAAACGTCCATGCTGACGTTATTTCCGCTTAATTTATTTGCCTGTTCAATACCTTGGTCAAGATAGCGGATATTGACGGGCTTGTTTTTATGGCCGGGAAACAGGGTGTGGATATTGACGGTGCGGCTGCCGCCGGTGATTTCTTTGATGCGCCCTTCGGTTACGCGGACGGTCAGGCCGCCGTTTTCTTCAATAAAGTCTATTTTGTTATACGGATAGCCTTTTTCAATATAGGCGGCGGTAATGTCGCGGCTTAATTGGTTCAGGCTTTGTTCGGTGACGCATTTTGGCAGATTGTTACGGATTTTTTCAGCATTGATGAGATTAATTCCTTTAATCTCAACATTTTGATATTTTAAACAGGCTTGCGTGCTGCCTGAAATATCTGTTGGCGGCGGTGTTTGCGCCGTTTCGGCAGGTGTTGCCGCGTCTTCCTGTCGGTTTTTTTGTAAGGACCAGGCGGCTTCTTCACGCAGGTTGTTTTCAATATTGCGGATTTCGCGCAAATTGTCCCGCGCATCTTCCAATGCATTGTTCTTTACCGGCACATCGGTACCGGCTGCCTGAACGGCCGCCGCCGACAACAGCAGCAGCGGCAGCAGGCGGCTTTGCGGATTTTTCATTCGGTTTCCTTTCCGGTCGGTTATCTGCCGTTTCGTTCAGAGTGCCGTTTTCAGGCTGCCTGAAAACGGCACCTGCCCAAACGGGGCAGTTTCAGACTCAACTTATCAATATATCACGTTTTAATTTACGCTGTCTTATTTTCACCCGCGCAGGATAAAGCGTATTCCGGCGCCACCGCGCTTCAGGCTGCCTGAAAGGGGGATTGCGGGTAAAATACGCTTTTTTACCGCTTATGAAACCGTGTGGTGATTATGTCCCAACTTTCCCGACAACCCATCGGCGTATTTGATTCCGGCGTGGGCGGCCTGACCGTTGTCCGCGCCCTAATGGAACGTCTGCCGATGGAAAACATCATTTATTTCGGCGACACCGCCCGTGTGCCTTACGGTGTCAAATCCCGCGCCACCATTGAACAGTTTACCGCGCAGATTGTCGATTTTCTGCTGCAAAACGAAGTGAAGGCACTGGTGATTGCCTGCAACACCATTGCCGCCGTGGCCGGAACGCGCGTGCGGCAGATGGCAGGCAATATGCCCGTTTTGGACGTGATTGCCGCCGGTGCCGAAGCCGCCTTGTCCGCCACGCGCAACGGCCATATCGGCGTGATTGCCACCAGCACCACCGTCAATTCCAACGCCTATGCCCGCGCCATCCACAGCCAAGCCCCCGAAACGCGCATTTTGTCGCAGGCCAGCCCCCTGCTCGTTCCCTTGGTGGAAGAAGGCTGGCTGGACCACGACGTAACCCGTCTGACCGTGCGCGAATACCTCAAACCCCTACTGGCCGACCCGATTGACACCCTCGTACTCGGCTGCACCCACTATCCCCTGCTCAAGCCCCTGCTCAAACAAGAAGCCCCCGATGTCGTTTTGGTGGACTCGTCCACCACCACCGCCGAAGCCACCGCCCGCGCCTTGGCCGCCGCCGGTCTGCTTAACAGCAACAACCCTGCCCCTGACTACCGCTTTTACGTTTCCGACATTCCCCTGCGTTTCCAAACCATCGGCGAACGTTTCCTCGGCCGCAGTTTGGAGCAAATAGAAATGATGAGCCTAAACTGATGTTTGACTACCACACCCTTACCCACGAAGCCGTATTGGCGGCGGCCGCCGATATTTACGCCAGCAACCGCGCCTATCTGAACCTGATTGACGGCAACGAAACCGAAAGCGGCGAAGCCCGTCTGCAGCGCGACCTGAACCAGCCGCCGCCCAACGGCGAACCCCGATTTTTCCGCCTTGTGGCCGAACACGGCCGCGCCGTGGCCGTATTGGATTATGTTAGCGGCTACCCGACCGTGCGCAGCGCCTATCTCGGCCTGCTGATGGTACACAGCAGCCTGCACGGACGCGGCATCGGCAGCCGCATTGTCGCCGACTTAAGCCAGCGTTTGCGCGAAAACGGCTGCCAACGCCTGCGCCTGTCGGTGTTGGATGACAATCCCGATGCCTACCGCTTTTGGGCGCGTTTGGGCTTTGAACCCATCGAACACAAAACCGCCAAATTTCCCACCGCAGACGGCGTTGTCCGCAAAACCGTTACCGTATTGGAAAAAACGCTGGACTATAGTTAATATGATTTATTTTTCAGACAAGGCAGCGAGCCGCAGACAGTACAGGCCGTACGGCAAGGCGAGCTAACGCCGTATGAGAAATAAAGCATATTGACTATACTGAATCTGACTTTCAGGCAGCCTGAAAAGAGAGACCCCCATGAAAAACATTGTTATCCTGATTTCCGGACGCGGCAGCAATATGCAAGCCGTTGTTGAAGCCGCCATTCCCGACGCGCACATTGCCGCCGTCCTATCCAACCGCCCCGATGCCGCCGGTTTGGCGTGGGCGGCACAGCGCGGCATGGCCACCGCCGCCCTGAACCACCGCGATTTTGCCGACCGCGCCGCCTTTGACCGCGCCATGATGACGGAAATTGACCGTTATCAGCCCGATTTGGTGCTGCTGGCGGGCTTTATGCGCGTTTTAACCGCCGAATTTTGCGCCCATTATGCCGGACGGCTGATCAATATCCACCCGTCGCTGCTGCCTGCTTTCCCCGGCCTGCACACTCATCAACGCGCTTTGGACGAAGGCTGCCGCGTGGCCGGCTGCACCGTCCACTTTGTTACTGCCGAACTGGACAACGGCCCGATTATCGCCCAAGCCGCCGTGCCGGTATTGGACGGCGACAATGCCGACACTTTGGCTGCACGCGTGTTAGCGGCGGAACACCAAATCCTGCCGCAGGCGGTGGCCGATTTTGTTTCAGGCAGCCTGAAAATTGACGGTAAACGTGTACACAACAGCCGCCGTCAGGCCGATGCGAATGCCCGATTAAGCGTTTGATGTCGGTAAAATCCCACAATAAAACCGCCGCCCGATTTCAGGCGGCGGTTTGATTTTTTATTTTAAACAATATCTTGGCAAAATTCCTTACCCAAACCTGCACAATCCTTACAAATCCTCACCGCCGTTTAACGCTTGCCCGTGCTACATTGCCGTTTTTTCCACATATCAGGAACATGATGTTTAAACGTACTTTTTTCAGCTTGGCCTTATTTACCGCACTCGGTGCCGCCCAAGCCGCCGAGATTCCGCAAAGCGCGACCCTGCAATACAGCGGCAGCTACGGCATTCCCGCCACCATGACTTTCAAGCGCAACGGCGACAACTACACCGTTTCTGCCAATATCAATGTCCCCATGTACAAAATCCGCTTTGAAAGCGGCGGCAAAATTGTCGGCAACCAACTGAAGCCGAATTATTACCGCGATGTGCGTAACGGCAAAACCTATGCTTCGGCACAATTTTCAGGCAGCCGCGCCACTTACGGCAAAGCAGGCGAGAAAACCCAAACCGAAAACGTATCCGGCAGCGTGATGGATTTGTTTACCCTGTCGTGGCAGCTGGCGTTCAGCGACGGCAAATTGCCTGCCAACCTGAAAATTACCAACGGTAAAAAAATCTATCCGGTCGGCGGCATGAGCAGCGCCGGCAGCAAACAGGTCAGCGTGGGCGGCGGCAAAACCAACGTCAATCAGTTTCATGTCCGCCGTGGCGACGACACCGTTTACTATGCTTTCGCTCCTGCGCTGAACAATGTTCCCGCGGTGATTCATTACAACGACGGCGACAAGAAATATCAGCTCACGCTCAAATCGGTCAGCATTGATGGCAAGCCGGTTAAGCCCTGATTTAATTTGGTTTTATCTGTTTTCAGGCAGCCTGTCTGACCGCCAAGCTGCCTGAAAACCCTTTTGAAAGCAGTAAGATGATTAGCAGTTTATTTTTTCCCCTGCTTGTCCGCATCAAGGGCAGGCCGGTTTTACCTTTACCCGAACACCCACCCGATATGAATCCGAACGCCCCCGTCCTGATTATTTTTTACAACCCCGAAGCCGGTACGTCCGCCCTGATGGAAGCGGTGGAAACCTGCGGTGCTACCCTGCTGTACCGCAACGGTGCGCCGCACAGTTTGGCAGTTGCCCTGCCGGACGGCCTGCCTGCAGCGACGGCGGAACGGTTTTTTTGGCAGGTGCGCGGTGTGGTGTTGGTATACCGCGAAAATCAGGCTGCCTGAAAACGTTTTTTCCGTTTCAGGCAGCCTTTTTTCAAAAATCTTTTATTCTTCCGCAAACTCCGCCCACACCGGCGCATGGTCGCTGGGGCGTTCCCATGCACGGGCTTCGGTGTCCACTTTTACATCGGTCAGCCGCGCCGCCAAAGCCGCGCTGCTTAAAATATGGTCAATGCGTAGCCCCAAACCTTTTTGAAACATGCCGCCGCGATAGTCCCACCAAGTATAGTGCGCACCGTCGGGGTGAACACGGCGCAGGCTGTCGGTCAAACCCAAATCCAGCAAGGTTTGAAACCATTGGCGTTCTTCATCGGAACAATGAATTTGTCCGCGCCATTTGTCGGGGGCATACACATCGTTATCGGCAGGCGCGATATTAAAGTCGCCCAATAACACCAACTGCGGATAATGCGCCATCTGTTCCCGCACAAAATCGGTCAGGGCAGCAAACCAACGGCGTTTGTACACAAATTTATCGCTGTCCAAAGCTTCGCCGTTTACGCAATACACATTGATGACCCGCACGCCGTTTACTGTAGCCGCAATTACACGCCGTTGCGGGTCGTCCGCCAGCGCAGGCAGGCCACAATGCACATCCTGCAAAGGATGGCGGCTAATCAGCGACACGCCGTTATAAGTTTTTTGGCCGTACCATTCGGTGTGCCAGCCCATCATACGCAGGGCGGCGGCCGGATATTTGTCTTGGTCCAGCTTTAATTCCTGCAAAGCCAATACATCGGGGCGGTGTGCAGCCAACCAGTCGCACACCTGCGGCAGGCGCACGTTCAGCGAATTGACATTCCAAGTGGCAATTTTCATAAATTTTCCTATTTCAATTCTTTATAAGGCGAGCCAACGCCGTATGAGAAATAAAGCATATGGACTATACCGTTTGCGAATATTTGGCGGCGGTTTCCTTATGACGCAGATGGTAGTCAAACACCATGGCGATATTGCGGATTAAAAACCGTCCTTTCGGGGTCACGGTCAGGCCGTTTTCCGTCTGATTGAGCAAACCCAAATCGGCCAGACGGCGCAATTCTTCCTGTTCGGCAGCAAAATATTCGGCAAACGGCCGCCCTGCTTCCGCTTCGTAATCGGCAAAATCCAAAGCAAAACGGCACATCAAATCCTGAATCAGACGGCGGCGCAGTACATCATCGGCATTCAGGCAGTAGCCGCGCAATATCGGCAGGCTGCCTGAATCAATAGCAGCATAATATTGTTCCAAATCCTTTTCGTTTTGGCTGTAAGTGTTGCCGACTTTGCCGATTGACGACACGCCAATCGCCAGCAAATCGCAATCGGCATGGGTGGAATAGCCTTGGAAATTGCGCTGCAAACGCCCTTCGCGCAAGGCCACCGCCAACTCGTCCTGCGGTTTGGCAAAATGGTCCATGCCGATAAACACATAGCCGCGCTCATCCAGCAGGCGCACGGCGTATTGCAGAATATCCAGTTTTTCTTCGCTGGACGGCACGACGGCGGTATCAATGCGGCGTTGCGGTTTGAACACGTGCGGCAGGTGGGCGTAGTGGTACAGCGCCAAACGGTCGGGGTCAAGCGACAACACGGTTTCCAGCGTGGGGCGGATACTGTCCACGCTCTGATGCGGCAGCCCGTAAATCAAATCCACGCTGACCGACTGAAAACCGGCTTCGCGCGCAGCATCAATTACGGTGCGGGTTTCTTGCAAGCTCTGAATGCGGTTCACCGCTTTTTGCACCTGCGGGTCAAAGTCTTGAATGCCGACACTCATGCGGTTAAAACCGAGTTTACCCAAGCGGTGGACGCTTTCGCGGCTGACTTTGCGCGGGTCAATTTCAATGGAATATTCGCCTTCAGGCAGCAGGATAAAGTGGCGGCGAATCAGGGCAAACACGCGCTCAAGCTGTTCGTCGCTTAAAAAGGTGGGCGTGCCACCGCCGAAATGCAGTTGCGCCAAACGGCGTTTGCCGTTCAGGTGCGGCGCGAGCAAGGCCATTTCTTTTTCCAGATAGTCCAGATAGGCATCGGCGCGGCTTTTGTCTTTGGTGATGATTTTGTTGCAGCCGCAGTAGTAGCAGATGGTGGTGCAAAACGGGATATGGATATACAGGGAAACGGGACGGTCGCTGCTGCCTGAAAAGGTATCGCGCAACACATCAATATATTCGTTTTGGGTAAAACCCTGATGAAAGCGGTCAGCAGTCGGATACGAGGTATAGCGCGGGCCGCTTGCAGGCAGCGAGGCAATCAGGCTGCGGTCAAAATCAAAAGCTGCGGCAGGTGAAATGGTTATCGTGTTCATGAGTAGTGATTGTTTTGTTATAGGACAAACTTTGTTAGAATAAGCAGCTTTTTATCAAGTTGCTTTGACTTATGTCAATCGGCAAATTCAATACATTCAATAACGGATTGCAGGCCATGCCAAAAACTTTACCGCACGCGAAAACCGAATGCTCCAACTGCTCCCTGCGCGAGCTGTGCCTGCCTGTCGGCCTGCAAGCCAACGATTTTGAACAGCTCAACACCCTTATCCGCCAAAGCCGCCGCCTGAAAAAAGGCGAATATCTGTTTCATTCCGGCGAAGATTTTTCTGCGCTGTTTGCCATCCGCACCGGTTTTTTTAAAACCGCCGTTACCACGCAGGACGGCCGCGACCAAGTAACCGGTTTTTTTATGTCCGGCGAACTGATGGGCATGGACGGGATTTATTCGCGCCATTACACCTGCGATGCGGTGGCTTTGGAAGACAGCGATGTATGCGAACTGCCGTTTGATATGATGGAAGAGCTGGGCAAACGCCTGCCCGCCCTGCAAGGGCATTTTATGCGGATGCTCAGCCGCGAAATCGTGCGCGACCAAAACGTGATGCTGCTGCTGGGCAATATGCGTGCCGAAGAACGGCTGGCGGCGTTTCTGCTCAACCTGTCGCAACGGCTGCACCTGCGCGGCTTTGCCGCCAATGATTTTATCCTGCGTATGTCGCGCGAAGAAATCGGCAGCTATCTGGGTTTGAAACTGGAAACGGTCAGCCGCACGCTGTCGCGCTTTAATCAAGAAGGGCTGATTGCCGTTGACCACAAACACATCCGCCTGATTCAACCGAAAGTTTTACAAAATATGGTGTCCGGCTGCGGCAATAGAAGCGAATGCGCTTAAATTCCTGTTTATTTTCAGGCTGCCCGAAACGGTTTCAGGCAGCCTGAAAAGTTAAAACCGCTTACTCGCGGGCATATACCACTTCCACATCATAATCGTCTTCGTTCCAGCCGTCGTCTTCGCCGTCCGCCCACGCCTCGGCGCGTCCCAAAGGCGAATCCATACCGCATTCCCAACGCAGCAGAGACAACAAGCGGTACATATCTTCAGGCAGCCGCGCTTCAAACGCCACCGTTTCGCCCGTATTCGGATGCACAAACTGCAAACGATAGGCGTGCAAAGCCTGCCGCGCCAACTGCCGCACCTCGTCTTTCACTTCCGCCGAACAGGGATGACGCGGATTGCCATACACGGGGTCGCCCGCCAAAGGATGACGCGCCTCACGCATATGCACACGGATTTGATGGGTGCGCCCTGTTTCCAAAGCGCATTCAATATAACTGTGCGCCCGATAGCGTTCCAACACCTTCACATGCGTTACTGCTTCCTTCCCGCCGAATTTCACCACCGCCATTTTGGTGCGGTTGTGCGGGTCGCGGCCGATAAGCGTGTCGATTTTGCCGTCAAACGGCACAATACCGTCCGCCACAGCGCGGTAAATGCGTTTGACCGAACGTTCCTGTAATTGCTTAACCAAATGATTTTGCGCCGGCAGCGTTTTGGCCACCACCATCAGGCCGCTGGTGTCTTTGTCCAAACGGTGGACAATACCGGCACGCGGCACCTGCGCCAAAGCAGGGCAATACGCCAACAGACCGTTGAGCAGCGTACCCGACCAGTTGCCTGCCGCCGGATGCACCACCAAACCGGCCGGTTTGTTTAACACCAGCACCGCATCGTCTTCGTACACAATGTCTAAATCCATCGGCTCGGGCGTAAAGGCCAACTGTTGCGCGTCTGCCTGAACATCCACCCGCACCTGTTCGCCGCCAATCAGCTTGTGTTTCGGCGATGCGGCCTGCCCGTCCACCGCCACCGCGCCGTCTTTAATCCACGCGCTCAAGCGGCTGCGCGAATAATCGGGCAGCATTTTCGCCAAAGCCGCATCCAAGCGCATCCCTGCCAAATCCAGCGGCACGGTCAGCTCCACCGTTTCCGCCGCATCCCATTCCGCATCCGCCATCATTTCTTCTTCCGACATAGGCCCCGTTTCCTGATTAAAAAATTTTCAGGCTGCCTGCGCAGCCCGTTTACTTTCCAAGTATAACACAGGCCGCACGGCGTTTATTGGGCTATAATCGCCGCTTTGCTTTCAGGAAAACCGCCATGCTGCACGATATCCGCGCCGTTGCCTTTGATTTGGACGGCACTTTGGTTGATTCCGTTCCCGACTTGGCTGCCGCCGCCAACGCCATGCGTACCGAGCTGGATTTGCCGCCCCTGCCGCAGGCACGGCTGCAAAGCTATGTCGGCGACGGCATCGGCATCCTTGTCCACCGCGCCCTGACCGACGACGCACGCGGTCAGGCCGACGAAGCGCTGTGGCAGCGCGGTTTTGCCGCCTTTGTGCGCCACTATGCCGCCCATATCGCCAATGCCACCCGT
>JAUNOT010000162.1 GCA_030537065.1 Conchiformibius sp. | reverse complement strand
CCATGCTTCGCCTGATAACACCGTACCGTCTGCGGCAATCCGTCCGCCGTGTACCCCGCGCAAATGCTCGCCCATGCCGATTTGTGCCACTTCAATTTCCACCCATTCGCCGTTGCGCTGTGCCTGCACGGTTTTGGGAACGAGTTTGACCAACAATGCCAAACCGTTCAGGCTTTCGCGTTTCATGCGTTCTTCCCAGTATTTACCTAACGACACCAACGCCAGCACCATCACGCCTGTTTCAAAATACACACCGTGCGTTCCCACACCTTGCGCGGCGGACACCAGCGAATACAGGTAAGCGGCAGCCGTTCCCGCTGCCACCAGCACATCCATATTGGCACTTCCGCCGCGCAAGGCTGCCCACGCCCGCCGATAAAATGGTTGTGCCAACCAAACCTGCACCAGCGTGGCAGCCACAATTTGCCACCACAGCGGCGGCATCAGCGCGTGCGAACCGAACAGCATACCCGCCATTCCGGGAATAAATGTCGCCATCAGCATCAAAAGCAGTTTCAAACGCCAATCGGGGGGAGAGGGTGCGGGCAGCGGCGCAGTCGTGCCTTGTACGGCGTGCGCGGAAAAACCCGCCCGTTCCACCACCGCCGCCAACTGCGCGGCATCGGCAGCCGCCGCATCAAAATCAATCCGTGCTTCTTCGGTGGCAAAACTCACTTCGGCACGGCTTACCGCAGGGTGCGCGTTTAACACTTTTTCCACCCGCGCCGCACAGCTTTGGCAACTCATGCCGTCAATCCGCAAACGCAAACGTTCCATGATGTCTTTTTCCCAAAAAATAAAGGTAGCGATATTATCGGGTGTGTTATCCGTTTTTCAACATTTTTGACAGCGCCGCCTGCTTGTTGAACAATGCGCGTTTTAACCGCCCATTCCGCCCATGACCCGCTACGCCCTTACCCTTGCTTATGACGGCAGCCGTTTTTTCGGTTGGCAAAAACAGGCAGACGGCACACCCACCGTGCAAGCCGCCCTTGAACATGCTTTGGAACAGATGGCAGAGCATCCCGTGCGGACCTTTGCCGCAGGGCGCACCGACACAGGCGTACACGCGCTGGCACAAACCGTGCATTTTGACACCGACACCGTTCGCCCCTTGCAAGCATGGGTGCGCGGGGTTAATGCCCGTTTGCCTGAAGGCGTGGCGGTGCTGCACGCCCAAGCGGTTGATGAACGTTTTCATGCCCGTTTTGATGCCTGTGCGCGGCGTTACCGCTATGTATTGCAATCCGCGCCTGTGCGTTCGCCGCATTTATACCGTCGTGCAGGGTGGACACATTATCCTTTAGACGTTGCACTGATGCGCCAAGCCGCTGCGCTATTGGTGGGAACACACGATTTTTCCAGTTTCCGCGCCGCGCAATGTCAAGCCAAATCCCCTGTGAAAACCCTGTATTCCGCCGAAATTCAACACACGGGCGAGCGTTTTGTGTTTGATTTTCATGCCAATGCCTTTTTGCATCACATGATACGCAATATTGTTGGCGCATTGGTGTATGTGGGCAGCGGACGTTTAAGCGTAAACGCCTTTGCGGAGCTGCTGCAAGCGCAAAACCGTTGCCACGCACCGCCTACCTTTATGCCTGACGGTTTGTATTTTGTTGGTGCAGACTATCCGCCTGAATGGGGCATCTACCCAGTTCCCGCATCCGATTGGCTGTAAACCATGATGTACCGTACCAGTTTTTGGCTGTTCGCACTGATGCCGCTGCTGTTTTTATCGGCAACGGTGTTGGCACCGCTGTTTGCCATGCTGCGTTATGAAGATGCCGCGCTGCTGTGGGGCGAAATCTTGGGCGATGACTATTACCGTTGGCGCATCGGCTGGACGGCGTGGCAGGCGTTTGGTACGGTGGTTTTGACTTTGTGTTTGGGCGTACCTGCGGGGTGGGTGCTGGCGCGTTTGCAGTTTCGTGGGAGGTTGTGGCTGTTGCGGCTGCTGATGCTGCCATTTATCACGCCCACTTTGGTGGCGGGCATGGGCGTATTGGCATTGTTTGGCGAACGGGGACTGTTGTGGCGCGGTTGGCAGGATACGCCTTATTTGTTGTTATACGGCAATGTTTTTTTTAATCTGCCCGTGATGATACGCGCCGCTTATCAGGGTTTTTGCGCCGTTCCCGCCAACCGCGTGGCAGCGGTGCAAACCTTGGGCGCGGGTGCGTGGCAACGGTTTTGGCAGGTGGAACGCCCCGTGTTGCTGCCGTGGCTGGCGGGAGCGGGCTGTTTGGTGTTTTTGTATTGTTTCTCGGGATTTGGGTTAGCGTTAT
>JAUNOT010000056.1 GCA_030537065.1 Conchiformibius sp. | reverse complement strand
AAGCCGAAGCTAAAACAAACACTTCACTTTCCGAAGCAATCAAGTCTATCCTGCCTGTCGGCGGCAACCCGAGTCGTCCCGACAATTTCGGCACCCATTCTTATAACGAATTTAGCGGCAGCACAATCAGCATCAATAATACCACCGGCGAAGCCAAAGTCAGCGCCAACCCCAATGCCAATTTTGAAGACTTTACCATTAATGGCACACAAGTTCTGCTGCTGAGCCGAAGCAGCGACAAACTGAAAGAAAGTATCCCTGTCCGTGCATTGGAAGCGGCCGATTTCCCTGCCGGCGGTTTTAACCCCAAACATACCGACAACCCCGGCTGGGTCGGCAGCATCGGCCAAGGTTATGGTGCTTTTGACAAAGTGCGCTTCGGCGTTTATACCGATGCCGACAATGTCAGCCACTTGTTTGTACACGGTGAGCCTGCCCGCTTTATTTATAATGCCGGTGCCTACCAATACGAAGGCAGCGCGGTTTTCGGTAAAAACGGTGCTTATCAAGGCTTGGGCAACGCCCTGACCGCCATTGCCGACTTCAACAGTAAAAACATTGACTTTACGATGAAAGTAAACGACTCCGATACACTGAAATTCGGCGGTAAAATCAGCGGTAATACATTTGCCGGCACCCAAAATCATATTGAAACACGCGGCGGTTTCTTTGGTTATAATGATTTGGGCGGTATGCTGAACGTGTTGGACGGAAAATACAAAGGCTACAACGGCACGTTTGGCGCCACCGAAACCAAAGCCCTGCGCCGTGATTAAACCCGACTGTTTTATTTATTAAACGGTCAAACCTGTTCAGGCTGCCTGATTTTTCAGGCAGCCTGAATAATTTTCCAACTATTTGCAATTTAAAGTTAAAATCATTTATTCTTTATACACGGTATGGCCAATATGAAAAACCACCTCGCCTTTTTTTTGAGCGCCCTACTCTACTATCTTCCCCTTCAGGCCGCCCCTTTACCCGAAGCGGCCAAACCCGTCCAGCCCGAACACAATTTCAATATCACCGAAGGCATGGAGCATAACCGCAACGGCAGTCAAACCGAGAAAAACCCCGCCTCCGCAGACAGCAGTCAAACCTTGGAATTGAGTGCGGACGAACTGTTGGCTCGTCCCGAACTGCTCAAACAGGCGCTGATTTCCTCGCTGGTGTTGCAAAATATTCCCGCCATCCGCCAACTGCTGCCGATTTACCGCCGCTTGCCCGACCACGACCAAGCCGGTGAAAACCGCCTGCTGCATACCCTGTCGCAAGCCTTGTTGGATCGCGCCGAAGGCCGCTTCGGCCGTTCTGCCGATGCCTACCGCCGCGCTTTGGCCGAATATCCCGATATGCCGGTTATCCGTTTTTTTCTGGCGCAAAACCTGTTTGCCGACCAACAAAACCGCGAAGCGGAACAAGAATTCAAACAACTGGAAAACCACAGCGGGCTGCCTGAAGCCGCCCGCCGCGTCATACCGGAATACTTGGACGGCTTGAAACAACGGCAACGCTGGCAGTTTTACGGCAACGGCTACTATACACGCGAGCGCAATATCAATAATGCTACCGGTAAAGAGCGTGCCATTATCAACGGCGGCGTATGGCTGTTGCCCAAAACCGAATCGGCACAAGGTATTGCCTATCGCGGCGGCGGTGTGCGCGACTGGTATCTGAAAAACGGTTTTTCCCTGCGCGGCGGTGCCGATATAGACGGCAAATTTTATTGGGACAACCACGAATACGATGATTTGAGCATCCGCATCAGCACCGGTGCGGTGTACCGCAACGCCCGCAGCGAAGCCGCGCTGCTGCCGTATTTTGAACGGCGCTGGTACGGCACGGAAAAATATAACCGCGACACCGGTGTGCGCGCCGAAGTTTCGCACCGCTTCAACAGCCGCCACCGCCTGCTGACGGCGGCTGAATACGGACGCGAGCGTTATGACGAGCGGCATTTTCTTAACGGCCCGCGCGCCAGCCTGTCCGCTACTTGGCTGTACGGTTTTTCGTCTAATGGTTATATGACTTTGGGCGGCGATTGGGCGTATAAAAAAGCCCGTGACGGCGACGACAGTTACCGCCGCTACGGCCTGCGCGGTTCATGGTCGCAATATTGGCAGAACGGCTTGAATACGGGTTTGTCTTTGAGCTACGGTATGCGCCGTTATCAGGGTGAGGATTTGCTGAATATCCGCCGCCGCGACCGCGAATATGCCGCCGGTTTGACTTTGGCACACGAAAAATTGGTGTGGCGCGGTGTGCGGCCGCAGTTGGTGCTGCAATGGCAGAAAACCGCCAGCAACCATCCTTTATACGGCCATCAGAAAGCCAACGGTTTTATTCAGCTGAATAAAAGTTTTTAAAGATTCGGGCTGCCTGAAAATATTTTCAGGCAGCCCGCAAAAATTATTCCCGTTCCGGCAGCAGCAGATTCAACACAATCGCCAGCACCGCACACAATCCCACACCGGCAAACGCCATTTCGCCGAACTGTATCACCATACCGCCCACACCCACCGTCAAAACCGAGCTGACAATCACCAGATTTTTCGGCTTCATCAAATCCACTTTCGCATCAATCAGCGTTTTCAAGCCCAAAGACGCAATCGTACCGAACAGTAAAATCATAATTCCACCCATCACCGGCATCGGAATCGATTTTAAAAACGCATTGAATTTACCGAAAAACGCCATGCAGATGGCAAACACCGCCGCCCAAGTCATAATCACCGGATTGCTGTTTTTGGTAATCATCACCGCGCCGGTTACTTCGCCGTAAGTGGTAACGGGCGGGCCGCCGAGCAGACCGGCCACACACACGCCCAAACCGTCGCCGGCCAGCGTTTTGTCCAAGCCGGGGTCGGCGGCATAATCTTTGCCGGTTACCGTGCCGATGGCCATAATGCCGCCGATGTGTTCAATCGCGGGCGCAATCGCCACCGGCAGCATAAACAAGGCTGCCTGCCAGTTTACTTCGGGCGACACAAAGTCCGGTACGGCAAACCACGGTGCGGCCACAATCGGCGCGGTGTCCACCATGCCCGTCAGCAAAGCGGCGCTGTAGCCTGCCGCCACGCCGATTAAAATCGGTATCAGTTTCATCATTTTGCTGCCGAACACCGCCACCATCACCGTTACCGCAAAAGTAAAACACGACAGGGCAATAGACGAAGCGTATTCTACTACCTGTTTGCCGCCTGCCTGACCCATCGCCATTTGGCTGGCCACCACCGCCACCGACAGGCCAATCACCATAATCACCGGCCCGATAACCACCGGCGGCAGCAGTTTATGCACCGCATCCAAACCGCGCCAGCGAATCAGCGCGGCAAACACAAAATACATAAAACCCGCCGCAAACAGGCCGAACATGGTCGCGCCCATGCCCCACGCGCTTAAAGAGTAGATAATCGGCGCGATAAAGGCAAAAGACGATCCGAGAAACACCGGCACTTTGCGCCGCGTCAGCAGTTGGAACAGCAAAGTGCCGCAGCCTGCGCCCAACAAGGCCAAAGCGGGGTTCAAACCGGTCAGAATCGGCACCAACACCATCGCACCGAAAGCGACAAACAAAATTTGTGCGCCCGACAGGGCAAGTTTTAATTGTTGTAACATTGTGTCAAATCCCGTAAACAAAACGGGCGGATTATAAACGCAAAACAGGCTGCCTGAAACGGAAAAATCCGTTTTCAGGCAGCCGCGCACAAACTTCAATCAGCTGTGACGTGTACCAAAAATCTTATCGCCCGCGTCACCCAAGCCCGGAATAATATAGCCGTTTTCATTTAAATGGCTATCCAAAGCGGCGGTGTAAATGGCCACGTCGGGATGGGCATCTTGCACCAGTTTCACCCCTTCGGGTGCGGCCACCAAGACCAAGGCTTTGATATGTTTGCAGCCTTTGCTTTTCAGCAAATCAATGGTGGCCACCATTGAGCCGCCTGTGGCCAGCATCGGGTCTAAAATCAGCGCAGGGCGCTCGTCCATTTTGTCCACCAATTTTTCAAAATAGGAAACCGGCTGCAAGGTTTCTTCATCACGCTGCAAGCCGACCACACTGATTTTGGCGGTGGGAATCAGGTCAAGTACGCCGTCCAACATGCCCAAACCGGCGCGTAAAATCGGCACGACGGTCAGCGTTTTGCCTTTAATGCGCTCGCCGCAAATCGGCCCGCACCAGCCGGTAATCTCATACTGCTCGGTTTCAAAATCGCGGGTGGCTTCGTAAGCCATCAGGCGCGACAGCTCTTTGGTCAGCGTACGGAATTTGCCGGTGCTGCAATCGGTTTCGCGCATCAGCGTCAGCTTGTGCCGGACAAGGGGGTGGTCAATAATATGTAAATTCATTGCAGATTCCTTATATTATGTTTTCAGGCAGCCTGAAAATGTGCTGCCCTGTCGCCAAAAAACCGCCCTGCGGTGCAGTGCGGTTTTTAAGTATTAGAATTTATTCGGTTTCAGTAGCGGTGCTGACCGTTTCTACCTGTTGCAGCGCGGGGCGGGCGGCTTGAGCAGCGGGGCGGCCGTCGTGTTGGATGCTGACCGCGCGTGCCGGTACGATGGTAGAGATGGCGTGCTTGTATACCATTTGGGTAACCGAAGTATTGCGCAGCAATACAACGTATTGGTCAAAAGATTCTACCTGACCCTGTAATTTAATGCCGTTGACCAGATAGATGGAAACGGGAACGTGCTCCTTGCGCAAAGCATTCAGAAAAGGATCTTGTAATAATTGCCCTTTAGCAGTCATGGGGTAACTCCGTTATTTTTGGTTTTAATCGGTTTGTAAAGAAATGTGATTGTATCGCCAAATCCGCGCCTGACCAAGCGATTTTTGCAATTAAATTGCGCCGCCGTGCAGTTGTTCGGGCAGGGGCGAGGAAACGGCTGCCTGAAGCGCGGTATTGCTGCCACCGATTGTGGTGTCGGTGCTGTAAGCCACTTCTTCAAAAAGTTGCAGGATATCCAAGCCGTTTGACGCATCAATAATGCGGACAATCGCCCCTTTACGCGCCGCCAACGCCATTTTGACGGAAGGTTCGGGCGCTTCCAAAGCCACCAGATGGCTGACGAAAGGTTGCTGCTGCGGATGGCTGCTGATACGTAAAATGCCGTTTAGGCGGGTGTGCCAGCCCGCAAGCGGGTGGGAGGTATGCACCACTGCCTGCATACCCGCCGCAGCAATCTGCAACAGCGCGGCAAAGGAGTTTTGCAGACTGCCGCCGTCTATCCAGATATGTTTGGGACTGCGCCAAGTCAGCAGGTTTTCTTCGCCGGTGATGCCGTCCAAATCGGCTTGGGCATAACGCAGGTTGTGAATCCGCGCTTGTCCGGCCAGACCGGACAGTTTGACGCGGATTTCGTGGCTGAAGCCGGTTTCGCGTATCAGTTTTTCCGCATTGGCCAGCGAAACGCTGTCAGGCGTGGCTTCGCGGGTGAGCGCGGGCATCTTCCATTTGCCCTGACTGAGCCGTTGTAGATAGAAAGTCGCACCGCTTTTCGGGCCAGTACCAGACAGACCGTGTCCGCCCGAAGGCTGCGCCCCCGGTGCGGCGGCGGTCATGCTTTGGTTGGTGTAAATCGTGCCGGCGTCAATATTGCGGGTAATCAGGTCAATGCGGCTGTCGCTGCGGCTGTGTACCCCGCAGGCCAAGGCATAACCTTTGGCATTGATTTGTTCAATAATCTGATTCAGGCTGCCTGAAGCGTAACGGACGATGTGCAGCACAGGGCCGAAAATTTCGCGCTGCAACTGTTCAATGCTGTTTAATTCCACCAAAGCGGGCGACACAAATGTGGCGTGACGCAGCAAGCGGTCGGGCAGCGGGCTTTGATGGAAAGAACGTGCTTGGGTGCAGATGTGTTCCAAATAACCGAGAATGGTGCTTTGCGCTTCATTGTCAATCACAGGCCCGATGTCCACGGCTGCATCAACGGGATTACCCACCGTCAGCGCGTCCATTGCGCCGCGCAACATTTCAATGACCTTGTCGGCAATTCTTGTACGCACAGCAGGCGCAGGGCGGCATTACGCTGTCCGGCGCTGGAAAAGGCCGATTGCAGCACATCGCGGCACAGTTGGTGCAAATCGGTGCTGCTGTCGGCAATCATGGCATTTTGTCCGCCGGTTTCGGCAATCAATACCGGCAGGTCGTTGCGTTGGCCGAGTGTGTGGTTAATCAGTTTGGCCGCTTCGGTAGAACCGTTAAACAAGACACCGTTGATGCGCTTGTCGCGGGTCAGGGCGGCACCCACCGCACCGTCGCCCAAAACCAGTTGCAGGGCGGCCGGCGGAATGCCGGAAGCGTGCATCAGTTGTACCGCACGGTAAGCGGTCAGGCAGGTTTGTGCGGCCGGTTTGGCGATAACGGTATTGCCTGCCACCAGCGCGGCGGCACTCTGACCGACAAAGGCGGCCAAAGGCGAATGCCACGGGCTGATAACCAATACTGTTCCCAAGGGGGCGCGGCCGTTGCAGGTTTGTTCCGCTTCGCGGGCGTAATAGCGGCAGTAGTCCACCGCACGGCGTACTTCGTCCAACGCATCGGCTACGGTTTTACCGGATTCGCGGATAATCAGGTTCAGCATTTCCGGCAGGCAGCTTTCCAGCGTATCGGCCACACGGTACAGGCTGTCGGCACGCTGGGCAACGGGAACACCCGCCCAATGGCGTTCCACCACTTTGGCGGCGCTGACCACATTGTGTATGCCTTCTTCGCGGATAAAGGCCGATGCACCGATGGCATCGTTGTGGTCGGCGGGGTTTTGAACAAAACGCGCTTCGTGTACGGGTGCGGAAATCAGGGTAATCGGGACTGCCTGAAAACCGTCGTTGCCCGCCACATTCATCAGTTCCTGCAAGCGGTGCAGCACCAAATCATCACTAAAATCAATGCCAATGGCATTTAGGCGGTTGCGGCCGTAGATATGGCGCGGCAGGGGAACAAGCGGATGCGGCCGCCCCTGTGTGCGTACGGCGGCATCAACGGGGTGGCGGGACACGGTGTCGTCGTGTGCAGGCAGGTTGAGCAGGCGGTAGTCATTGATGCGGCGGACGATGTAGGCAGGCCATTCGGCATATTCGCCCACCGGCATATAAATGCGGCAGCGCCGACCTTGTTTTTTCTCGCCGGTAATCTGTTTGTACAGGCTTTCGCCCAAGCCGTGCAGGCATTGAAATTCAAATTCGCGCTCGCGCCCCATTTCGCAAATGGCGGCAACGGTGTCGGGGTTTTGGGTAGCAAACTGCGGGTAGAAGGCTTCGGGGTTGTCCAACAGCATTTGCGCGCAGGCCAGATAAGACAGGTCGGTGTGTTCTTTGCGGGTATAAACAGGATAGCCGTTCAGGCCGGCTGCCTGTGCGGCTTTAATTTCGGCCGCCCAGTTGCTGCCTTTAACCAAACGCACGGGCAGACGTTTTTGGTAGCGTTGCGCCAAATCGGCCAAGAATTCAATGACGGCGGGCGCACGCTTCTGATAAGCCTGCACGGTAAAGCCGATGCCCTGATAATCGGCCAACATGGTTTCGGCGACAATGTCTTCCAAAATGCTTAAAGACAGCTCCAGCCGTGTGCTTTCTTCCGCTTCAATACACAGGGAAATCTGATATTCTTTTGCCAGAAAAAACAGGTGTTTGATTTTTGGCAGCAGGGTTTCCTGTATGTGTTTCAGGCTGAGGTGACGGTAATGCGGGCTTAATGCCGACAGGCGTATGCTTAAGTTGTGGCTGGCCAATACGCCCATGCGGCGGGTCAGACCGCCGACGGTGTGGACGGCTTCAATATATTCTTGGTAATTGCGGTCGGCTTCGCTTTGTGATGCGGCGGGCGCAAACGGCAGGGCAAAGGAAAAGCAGTAGCCCGATTTTTCCAGTTTTTTGTATTTTTTAGCGGTTTCGCCGATGGTTTTTCCGCCGATAAAGCGGGCAGCCAGCATATCGACGGTTTGCTCGGCTTTGTGGATTTTGTGTTGGCGGACGGCGGTTTTGTCGTGGCTGTCCGGTTCATTGCTTTTGCCGGTCAGTTTTTGCAGCCAGCCTGTCGGCTCGTCGGGGGTGTATTTGAGGATTTTGTCCCAGTTGCCGATGGCGGTTTTGTCGTTGAGCAGGACGGCGCGGGTATCGGCATCGGGAATGCGGTAGAGGGCTTCGGCCAACTCTAAAAATGCGCCGCCTTCGGGCGTGGCAGGGTCAAAGGCGTGCAGGAAAGCGGCGGCACCGTGTTCGGGCAGGGGTTGTTCCTGCATTTTGGCCAACAGGTCTCGGGCGGCGCGGTCGGAGGCTTCACGCGATTCGGGCGTAGTGTGAATGCGGTCAAAAGCATGGGCAACTGCCTGCGCTTCATCGCGGCGGTAGGCGGCGGTTACGGCACGGCGTAGGGGGTGGGTGTGCTGGGGGAAGAATTGAAACATGGCTTTTCCTGCTTGAAACGGCATCACAACAAACAGGCAATCTTATCGGAAATCGGCAGGTGCGACAATTTGTTTGTCTGTTTTCAGGCTGCCGTGTTTCCAAAAAGTTACCATGCGGAAAATACGGCCATCAGTACGGGTGCCAGCAGGTTGGTAATAAAGCCGAAACTGACCGCCACCGGTACGGCATGGCTGCCGCCGCAGTTTTGGATAAGCGGCAGCATAAAATCCATGCTGGTGGCACCGCCGCTGGCGATGGCGGTGGCGGGCAGGCGGCGCATCAGTATTGGAATCAGGGTGAGGGCGGCCAGTTCGCGCAACAGGTCGTTGAGCAGTGCCACGCTGCCCCAAGCCGCACCGTAGGCTTGGGTCATCATCAGGCCGGACAGGGAATACCAGCCGTAGCCGGACGACAGAGCAATGCCCTGTGTCGGTGCCACTTCGGGCAGCAACAGGGAAAACAGCAAACCCGCCAACAGGCAGGACAGGACAAACAGGGCGCTGATTTGCAGGCCGCGTTTGTTAATCAATACCTGCCGCAGGGCAATGCCGTTGCCGCGCAGTTGTACGCCCACCAAAAACACCATCGCCATCAGGGTATAGTGTCCGGCATCGGGGGGCGGCAGCAGGGCTTCGGGCAGTATCAGCCCCAGCACCACGCCGCCCGCCACCACGCCAAGCTGTACCAACCCGCCCGTCCAACCGGCACGGCGGCGTTTGTCGCCCTGCTGCCGCAGTGTCCAGACAAAACGGCGGTCGTACCAAAACAGGACAGCAAAATTACAGGCTGCCAGCAAGGCAAACAGCAAGGCGGTGTAAAAGGCGATGCTGCCCAGTTCTTGCCAGAGGTTTTGCACTTGCGCCAGACCGATACCGATAAAGATTAAAATCAGATAAATTAAAACGGTCAGCAAACGGTCGATGCCGCCGGACCAGCGCGGCGGCAAACGGAAGAAAAAGCCGGCAATCATCGGCACAAGGACGGATAAAATGGTAAATAAGCTGTGCATGATAAAAATACGGCGGCTGCCTGAAAACGGTTTTCCCGTTTCAGGCAGCCTGTTTTAGGGCGCGTCCCCATTTACTTTGCCAAGCGGTTTTTTGAGTAGAAATCCGCCTATGCAAGGCAAAAATCCGCGCAAGGTGGGCACCTTGCAAGGATTTTTAACGCGGCAGAGACGGATTTATGCCAAAAATACCGCCGCATAAGCAAATGGGGACACGCCCTAATGACTTAAACAATCAATTTGGAAATCGTTTTAAAAGCAGGATGTTTGGCATCACCCATCAGCGCAAACAACAGGCTTTCCACATTGCTTACCACCGCGCCCGCTTCACGCGCCTGTTGCAGGCCGTTCAAGCGGTTGGCTTCGGTGCGGGAAGCGGCGCATTCCTGCGGCAGGTAAACCTGAAAACCTGCTTGGCGCAAATCCCAAACCGTCTGCAACATACAGATATGCGCTTCGCAGCCGAGCAACACAATATTTTTTACGCCCAACTGCTGCAAACGTTCCGCCACTTCGGGAATATAGGCGGAAAAACGGGTTTTCTCCCACAAAGCCTTATCGTCCAATAAAGCGCGCACGGCAGGCACGGTCGCACCCAAACCTTTCGGATATTGTTCGGTTGCCAGCACCGGCACCGACAATGCCTGCAAACCGTTTAACAATTTGACGCAGGCTGCCTGAAAATCATCGTGTTGTGCCAAAACCGGCAGCAGACGTTCCTGAATATCAATCACCAAAGCGGCGGTGTGTTCCACTTTCAACATTTTCGTTCCTTTCACACCGCATAGCTCAGCCAGTCGGCATAACGCTCATCGCGTCCTTCCACAATGGCAAAGAAACGCTGTTGGATTTGCTCGGTTATCGGCCCGCGCTCGCCTGCGCCGATGCTGCGGTCGTCAATTTCGCGCACGGGGGTAATTTCCGCCGCCGTGCCGGTAAAGAACACTTCGTCAGCAATATACAGCTCATCGCGGGTAATGCGTTTTTCAATGACTTCCAAGCCCAAATCGGCGGCAATGGCAATGGCGGTGCGGCGGGTAATGCCGTCCAAAGCCACATCCAGCGCAGGTGTGTACAGCTTGCCGTCGCGCACCACAAAAATATTTTCGCCCGCACCTTCGGCCACATAGCCTTGTGCGTCCAACAAAATGGCTTCGTCGTAACCGCCGCGCACCGCTTCGGTATTGGCCATAATGGAATTCATATAATTGCCGTTGGCTTTGGCCTTAATCATGGTGATATTGGGGTGATGACGGGTAAAGCTGCTGATTTTGCAACGGATACCGCGTTTTAAACCTTCCTCGCCCAAATACGCGCCCCACGCCCATGCCGCCACAATCACTTGCACATCATCGGGCTTGGGGGCAATGCCCAGTTTGCCCGAACCGTAAAACGCCATCGGGCGGAAATAGCAGGATTTCAAGCCGTTGGCTTTCACAACGTCAAGATGCGCCTGATTGATTTGTTCTTCGGTAAACGGCAGCTTCATGCCGACAATTTTGGCGGAATCAAACAGGCGGCGGGTGTGGTCGTGCAGGCGGAACACGGCCGCGCCTTTGGCGGTTTCATAAGCGCGTACGCCTTCAAATACGCCCATGCCGTAATGCAGAGTGTGGGTCAGAACATGGGTTTTGGCTTCGCGCCATTCTACCAGTTGGCCGTTGTACCAGATTTTGCCGTCGCGGTCGTCCATGGTGGGGTTCATAGCGGTTCTCCTAAAAGGCAGGCTGCCCTGCCCCTAACAATATGGTTTGACTGATGATTCCCCGCAGCAAAACATGCGCCGCCCGCGCAGGCTGCCTGAAAACGGGGAACGGGCGATTATACACCCCGCCCGATGCGAAACAAGCAAAACGTATCAAAAACACGCCA
The DNA here is from genome assembly GCA_030537065.1 of Conchiformibius sp. GTDB lineage: Bacteria > Pseudomonadota > Gammaproteobacteria > Burkholderiales > Neisseriaceae > Conchiformibius. The sequence continues at coordinate 1,625 of JAUNOT010000056.1, read as the reverse complement.
AATCGTTTACACTTACGTTTTTATTTTTTCTTTTTCCGGAGCAAAACCGATGAAGGTTTTAAAAATCATTTCTTGGGTGGTTAAAGCACTTATTTTGCTGCTGCTGCTGGTGCTGGCATTTATCAATACGCAAAAGGTAAACTTTTCCTACCTGCCCGGCCAGTCGGTGGATATGCCTTTGATTGTGATTTTGTTTGGTGCGTTTGTGGTTGGCACGGTGTTTGGGATTTTCGCCATGTTCGGCCGCCTGCTGCGGCTGCGCGGCGAATGCGGCCGCCTGCGCCACGAGGTGCGTAAAACCGCCCGCCTAACCACACAGGATTTGTCTGCGCCGGCCGGTCAGTCTGCACCGAACAAGTAAGCCATTTTGCCGTGCCGCCCCCAACTGCGGGCGGCGCATTTGTTTTCAGGCTGCCTGAAACGAACAACTTCAAGGCAGAGGCTTTGAAAAACAAACTGTCAGGAGACAAAATGCACGAATTTATTTACACCCGAGCCAAAGAAAATATCCTTTCTTCCAGCATAGGCTGTTTTATTAAAGGCACGTTGGTAAAAATTCCAGGCGGCTGGAAGCCGATAGATGAGTTAAAAGTGGGGGATTGGGTGATGTCCCGCCCCGAAAACGGCATCGGTGAAGCCGTAGCCAAAAAGGTAGTCAATACTTTTCGGTTTGAAAATAAAGAGATTTGGCATGTCGGTATCAGTAGTCGTGATTTAAGAAGAGGTTTTTCCACCTACGAATTTGCCGTTACCCCCAATCATCTGTTCTGTGTGTACGGTGTCGCCACCAATCTGTATTTTCCCGATAACCCGGAGCTGACGCACGAGTGGGAACAGTTTAGTGTTCAGCAATATGAGGAATATTGCTACGATGATTTCTATGATGATGAAACAGGAGAACAAATTCTATATTCGGCACTTCATACCTATATGCAGGATGACGATACGGAGGAGTTTAAGGCATTTAGAAGCAGCCCTTACGAAATTACCCTGTTTGATACGCCGGTATGGAAACGCGCCGACCAACTGGAGTGGGGCGATGTCCTGCTGAGTGCTTTTAATGACTACTGTGTGGTTGAATTATCGCGGCCGTATGCGGCCGTACCCGGTTCGGAGTGGGCCTGGCTGGCTGATGATAAGCGGCGTGTTACGTGGCAGAAAGAGCCTTTGGGACACTATATAGAGTTTAATCTTGATAGTGAGCACTTTTATAAGCCGACAAAAGTCAAGGGTAAAGACGGTTTTTTGTTTTACACACGCAATGATGAGGGGCTGATTCGTCAGGATGCCGACGGTACGCGGCATTATCTGCCTTATCTGGCCACCGTTTATAATATTGAGGTGGAAGATTACCATACTTATTGTGTCGGACGTGGGGGGCTTTTGGTGCACACAATGGCTGCGGAATCAGTCGGCGCAATCGGGTGAATTTGGAAACCGGAATGGTATTTTGAATGGGTTTGATTGGAAATTCTTTTTCTCCACTTTCTTTTCGGCTAAATCGTTTAACAACTTCAAGGCAGAGGCTTTGAAAAACAAACTGTCAGGAAACAAAATGCACGAATTTATCTACACCCGAGCCAAAGAAAATATCCTTTCTTCCAGCATAGGCTGTTTTATTAAAG
>JAUNOT010000161.1 GCA_030537065.1 Conchiformibius sp. | reverse complement strand
TTAACTGGCGTTTGGTGGCGGGGCGTTTGCGCGTGCATACCGAGTTTAATAATAATGCTTTGACGCTGCCCGATTATTTTGCCAACCGCTTTGGTGAGCACGGCAAATTGATGAAGGTGGTTTCTGCAGCGATTATTTTATTTTTCTTTACCATTTACTGCGCCTCACAAGTAGTAGCAGGCGGTGTACTGTTTGAAAGCCTGTTTGATTTAAGCTATACCCAAGCTTTGTGGTTGGGTGCAGCTGCCACTATCGCCTACACCTTTATCGGCGGCTTTTTGGCGGTAAGTTGGACAGACACGCTGCAAGCGACACTCATGCTGTTTGCGCTGATTTTAACGCCGATTATGGTGTATCTGGCATTGGGCGGCGCAGATGAAATGTCTGCCGCGCTTCAGGCAGCCGCACAAACGGCAGGTAAAGAATATGGCAGTCTACTGGCAGGCACCACCGTAGTCGGCATTATCTCTACCGCCGCTTGGGGCTTGGGCTATTTCGGGCAACCGCATATTTTGGCACGTTTTATGGCGGCGGAAAACGTGAAGTCGCTGACCAACGCCCGCCGTATCGGCATGACTTGGATGATTATCTGTTTGGCAGGCGCGGTAGGCATCGGTTATTTCGGCATTGCTTATTTTGGTGCCAACCCTGATGCCGTTGCTGCGATGGGCGGTAAAAACGAGCGTATTTTTATTGCCTTAACCACCTTGCTGTTTAACCCGTGGGTGGCAGGCGTGATTTTGTCGGCGATTTTGGCGGCGGTAATGTCCACTTTATCCTGCCAACTGCTGATTTGTTCCAGCACCATTACTGAAGATTTTTACAAAGGTTTTCTGCGCCCGAAAGCATCACAGCAAGAGCTGGTGTGGATAGGACGTTTGATGGTGTTGGCGGTATCGGTGGTTGCCGTTGTTATCGCCTACGACCCGCAAAGCCAAGTATTGAAGCTGGTGGAAGACGCTTGGGCGGGCTTTGGTGCGGCGTTTGGTCCTGTGGTGATTTTGTCGCTGCTGTGGAAACGCATGACCGCTAACGGTGCGATTGCGGGCATGGTGTCAGGTGCTGTAGTGGTGATGGTGTGGATTAAATATGTGAATCCCGCCTTGGCAGAAGCAGGCTGGCAGACTTTATACGCTATGGTACCGGGCTTTGTGTTGTCATTTGTGGCGATTGTGGCAGTATCACTGATGGGCAAAGAACCCAGCGCAGAGGTACAACAACGCTTTGAGCAAGCCGATGAAGCATTTAAAAAAGCCGTGTAATCCGTTTATACAATAATAAAATCAGGCTGCCTGAAAGCGGTTTTTCCGTTTCAGGCAGCCTGATTTTTAATTTAAACCAATTAATTATTCAGGAATACGCAGTTTTTGTCCCGGATAAATCTTATCAGGGTGGCTCAACATCGGTTTGTTGGCTTCAAAAATCTTATTGTATTGGTTGGCATCGCCGTAATATTTTTTCGCAATCGCCGACAAGGTGTCGCCTTTCACCACATCGTGATAGCGTGATGCGCCTTCGGCTGCTGCAGCGGGCTGTGCCGCTTCACCACCTGTTGCTGCCTCACCGCTTGCGGATGCAGCCGGTTGCTGTGCTGCCACTGCAGCCTGCGCCGCTTCGGCCGCGACCTGATGCGGCAGTTTTAAGAAGTTATATACGCCGACCACACCGCTTACATTGCCTGCCGCCAACGCCGCTTTTTCAAAAGCGTCCTGATTTGGGGCAAAGCCTTCCAATTTAACCAGTTTGTGTTCGCCGTCAAACGTTACTTTCAACTGGCTCAAACCCAAAGACTGTTTTTCAATATGTTTTTGAATATTGGCGGCAATGGTGGCGGGGTCGTCATCACCGAACAATTTTTCGCCCGCGTCCTTAATAAAATCAAACAAACCCATTACGGTCTCCTAATTTAAAGTTAAAAAATGCTTAAAAAGCACGTGCAGTATAACACGGCGCAATTCAAACACAATAAACCTACAATTTTCAGGTAAAATCCCCCGATTTTCCCGTTTCAGGCAGCCTGAAACGCAACGGAACACATAAGCAGCCTGCCGTTTGCGGCAGGGTTTCCAACCGCAAAGGAATTTTGATGAACAAAGAACAATTTGCCGACAACCACTTTATCCGCACCGTTATTGACAACGACCTGCAAAGCGGCAAACACAGCGCCATTCACACCCGTTTCCCACCCGAACCCAACGGCTACCTGCATATCGGCCACGCCAAATCCATCTGCCTGAACTTCGGTTTGGCTTATATTTACAACGGCTTGTGCAATCTGCGTTTTGACGACACCAATCCCGAAAAAGAAAACCAAGAATA
>JAUNOT010000055.1 GCA_030537065.1 Conchiformibius sp. | reverse complement strand
TCGGCGATTTTGCCCACCAATGCCGCCAAACGCGCCGCATCAATCGGGCTTTGCGCCAATTCCAAACCGGCCTTATTTAAGGCGGCGGCCAAATCGCCGTTCATCCAGTTGGCCACCAGTTTGCCTTGACCGCTGCTTTGTGCGGCCTGTTCAAAAAAGGCTGCCTGAACGCGGTTGGCGGTCAGCAGGCGGGCATCGTAATCGCTCACGCCGAAATCACGCACAAAACGCGCAGCCATTTCCTGCGGCAGCTCCGGCATGGCGGCACGGGCGCGCGCCATCTGCTCGTCAGAAATTATCACCGGCAGCAGGTCGGGGTCGGGGAAATAGCGGTAGTCGTGTGCATCTTCTTTAGAGCGCATGGCTTTGGTTTCGCCGGTATCGGGATTGAACAGGCGCGTTTGCTGCACCACTTTGCCGCCGTCTTCAATCAGCTCGATTTGGCGTTCCACTTCGTAGTTAATCGCCTGCTCCAAAAAGCGGAACGAGTTTAAGTTTTTGATTTCGCAGCGTGTGCCAAACTCACTGCTGCCTTGCGGCCGCACCGATACGTTGGCATCAATACGGAACGAGCCTTCGGCCATATTGCCGTCGCAAATATCCAGCCAGGTGACCAGCCCGTGCAGGGCTTTGGCATAGGCCACCGCTTCGGCGGCGGAACGCATTTCCGGCTCGGAAACGACTTCCAGCAAGGGCGTACCGGCGCGGTTCAGGTCGATGCCGGTTGCGCCGTTTAAGCCTTCATGTACCGATTTGCCTGCGTCTTCTTCCATATGGGCGCGGGTGACGTTAATGGTTTTAACGCTGTCGCCCACCACAATATCCAGCTTGCCGTGTTCCACAATTGGAAATTCCAACTGGCTGATTTGATAGCCTTTGGGCAAGTCAGGATAGAAATAGTTTTTGCGGTCGAACACATTTTTGCGGTTAATGGTCGCACCCAAGGCCAAACCCAGCTTGACGGCCTTTTCCACCACTTCGCGGTTCAACACCGGCAGCACGCCGGGCAGGGCGCACTCCACCACGCCGGCATGGGCGTTGGGTTCGGCACCGAAGGCGGCGGACGAGCCGCTGAAAATTTTGGATTTGGTGTTGAGCTGGACGTGAATTTCCAGCCCGATAACGGTTTCCCAAGTCATTATTGTTCCTAATCGTTATGCAAAGCGGTTTTCAGGCTGCCTGAAAAACAAACCGCCTTATTCTTCATCATCGTTCAAATCGGCCAAATCGCCCGCTTTAAGCAACTGCGTCATGGCTTCGCGCAATTCGTAATCGCTAAACGGTTTGTATAAGAAACCGCGTGCGCCATATTGCAGGGCAAGCAGGCCGCTGTATTCGTCTGCCAGCGCGGAAATCACCAAAATATTGACGTTGCGGTCAATCGCGGTAATTTTGCGGATACATTCCAAGCCGTCCATTTCCGGCATGGTCAAATCCATGGTAACAAATTTCGGGCGGTGGCGGCGGAACAGCTCCAATGCTTCCACGCCGTTTTTGGCTTTGCCCACCACCTGCATCGGCGGATGGATGCCGTCATCTATATCACGTTGAATTTTATTACGGATAACATCCGAGTCATCCACAATCAACAGACTTTTCATTTAAACTTCCTTTGTTTCCTTTCAGGCAGCCGGCCGCTACGGCATTTTATAAATGCCCGTCACCAGACAGTATCAGAGTGACCACAATACGGGTGTAATGTCCGGCTTCGGTATCTAGAGAGATGCGGCCGCCGAGTTTTTTAACGCGGTCGCGCACAATGTCCATACCGATGCCGCGTCCGGCATCATGATTGTTTTCAGGCAGCGTGGAAAAACCCGGACGGAACAACAAACCGTAAAGCTGGTTTTCGCTTAATACGGCGGCTTTGTCGGCCGTCAGCAGCTTGGCTTCCACCGCTTTGGCACGCACGGCGTTAAAATCAATGCCGCGTCCGTCGTCTTCAATCAAGATACGCATTTTACTTTCCATCACGGTAATATTCAGCACAATCCGCCCTTCGCTGGGTTTACCGTTTAAGGTGCGCGTACGCACCGGCTCGATACCGTGTACCACCGCATTACGCAGCAGTTGGATAATAATGTCTTTAATCGCACCGAAAGACGGGCATTCCTGCTTCAAATGCTCCAAACCGCCAGTTTCCATAATCACGCTCTTATTGTGGCGGTAGCCCATATTCACCACAAAGCGGCCGAACAATGTACCCAAATCGGTTGCGCTGGCCGCCACCGGCAGCGGGGCCGGATTATTCAGGCGGCCGGTCATTTTACGGTGTAATTCTTCCGCCTGCGCTACTTTTTCCAACAGGCTTTCCAATTCCACCACCAGCGGCAGAAAGTCGTTACCGCTTAAAGGACGTTTGCTGTTTAAATTTTGAAGAATGTCTTCAAACGCTTCCGCCGCCAACACGAATGCGGTCAGGTTCAATACTGACGCTTCACCTTTAAATGCATGGATTTCCTGACTAATCAGGCGGGCTTTATTATTCAAATCCAAAGGGTTGTTGCCCGGATTTTTCAAAATAGTATTGATTTGCGCCAACTGCTTCAACGAAGTGTGCAGAAAGCCGCGCATAATGCTTTCATCGGCATTCAGCATGCGGCTAATCATTTCAATTTGCAGGTCGTTTTGCTCCTGCTCGCGTTGCAGCCGCGCTTCAATACGCACGGTATCGGTCAAATCGCGCACGCTGACCAAGACTTTGACGATTTTTTTATCCTGTATCACCCGCGAAAAATGAAAACCGAGTACGCGCCGCTCTTCGCCGCGCCCTTGCCGTACCGGCACTTCCACTTTACGCAATGGGTTCAAACCGTAAATCAGCCGCTCCACCACACGCGGGTTATACAGTTGTTCAATAAACATTTTAACCGCGCTGAGTTTTTTGCGGTCGGGCAGGATGTCGGCAGCCAGCTCCAGAAAGTTTTGTCCGCCCTCGCCGATTTGCGGCAGCAATTCCTGTAATTTTTTAGACTGCTGGCTGCCGATGTTCATATCGCGGTCAAGCAGGAACAGGCCTTCGGACAAGTTGTCGAGAATTTCGTGGGTTTCCAAACGCTCGGCTTCGTGTTCGCGATCTTCTTTAATCTGCCGCCACAAACGCCAGCCGAATGCAATTAAACCGGAAAAAATCAGCAATACGCCACCCAACTGCATATTGCGGGCAACTGCAGCGGTACTGCGCGAATATTGCAGTAATTTATCATTAAATTGCTGAAAATGGTCGCTTAACAGCGGGTCTGTATTCTGAGCATAATTATTAAAAGCGTGCAGGGACGCAATAATTTGCTGATTGCTGTGATTCGATTCGGGCAAGCGGCGGCGGTATTCGCCCCAAATACGAACAATCGCTTCCCATTCACTTTGTAGTTTTTGTCCTGTCTTCAAGCTGCCCGAAGGACCCAGTTCACGAAAAAGTAAGTCGATTTCCTTAATATTTCGTTCAATATCACTCAAATTGGTATGAACCGGCCGACGTGGTTTGGTAGGTTGCAGGCGTTTGTGAATGGTATCGGACAAACTGCGGATTTCACCATGCAGACGGTTGGCGGCTTCCACTTGCGCCGTCAGTTTATTGAGTTTACGGGAGTAAATATAGCTGGTTGTCAGAATGGAACCCAGCAAAACGGTCAGCACCAACATGGACACCGCAGATAAGGTATATTTTCCCGAATAGTAGTGCGATGCCGCATCATGTGGAGGCGGGTCGTCATTATTATTTTTTTTAAAAGCGCGTATATTCATATTTTTTCCGTATCCGGAAATAGGTTAGGTAAAATTGCTTTTCAGGCAGCATGTTGATATTTTTTAGGCTGCCTGAAAAACAGAAAAACGGCCTACCCTATATTCTTCGGAACACGGGTATGCCAATCACTGTGTTGTTGGATTTGGTGTGCCGCGCCCAACAACCGTGCTTCGCTGAAATAATTGCCGATAAGCTGTGCGCCCACCGGCAGGCCGGCGGCGGTAAAACCGGCAGGCAGGCTTAAAGCGGGCAGACCGGCCAGATTGACGGCAATGGTGTAAATATCGGAAAGGTAGGCTTGCACAGGGTCTTCGCTGTTGCTGCTCAGCAGAGGGGCGGCGGTCGGGGCGTTGGGGGCGAGAATCAGGTCGCATTGACGGAAGGTTTCCTGAAAATCGTCCGCCACCATACGGCGCAGTTTTTGTGCCTTCAGATAATAAGCATCGTAATAACCGTGGCTTAATACATAAGTACCCATCATAATGCGGCGTTTGACTTCCATGCCGAAACCTTCGGCGCGGCTGTTGCCGTACATTTCGTCCAAACTGCCGAAGGCGGCAGCACGGTGGCCGTAGCGCACGCCGTCATAACGCGACAGGTTGGTACTGGCTTCGGCCGATGCCAACACATAATAGGCAGGAATGGACAACTCGGTTTGCGGTAGCGAAACTTCCACCGCTTCCGCGCCTTGTGCCTTGAGCAAGTCCAAAACAGCGGACAGGGCTGCCTGAACGTCCGCATCATTGCTGCCGGTAAAATATTCTTTGGGCAGGCCGATTTTCAGGCCTTTAAGCGGTTGCTGCAAATCGCGGGTGTAGTCTTCGCTTTCCCGTTCCAAGCTGGTGGAATCACGCGGGTCAAAACCGGCCATGGCGTTTAACAGCAGGGCGCAATCTTCGGCGGTTTGCGCCATCGGACCGGCTTGGTCAAAACTGGAAGCATACGCCACCATGCCGAAGCGCGACACAATGCCGTAAGTGGGTTTCAGGCCGGTGATGCCGCAATGCGAAGCGGGTTGGCGTATGGAGCCGCCAGTATCCGAGCCAAGCGCGGCCGGTGCCAGCCGTGCCGCCACCGCCGCCGCCGAACCGCCTGACGAACCGCCGGGGGTGTGGGCGGTATGCCACGGGTTTTTCGTTGCGCCGTAAAATGAGGTTTCGTTGGCCGAACCCATGGCAAATTCGTCCATATTGACGCGGCCGAGTGTGACCATGCCCTTATCCAGCAGGTTTTGTACGACGGTTGCCGTGTAGGGGGCGACAAAATCGGACAGCATTCGCGATGAGCAAGAAGCATGCCAGCCTTGCTGACAAAAAATATCCTTATACGCAACGGGTACGCCGGTCAGCAGATGCGCCCTGCCCTGCGCCCGCCGCTCGTCGGCAGCACGGGCTTCGGCCAAAGTTTTGTCGCGGTCAAGAAAGATATAGGCATTTAATACGTCATTGCCGCGCTCAATGGCGTTCAGGTATTCATTAGCCAGTTCAACGGCGGAAATTTGTTTGTTTTGCAGCAGGTCGGCGGCTTGTTTTAAAGTGTATGCGGTCATATCGGTTCACGGTACGGGTTAAATGACGGAGTTTTCAGGCAGCCTGAAAACGGATAAGCGGTTTATGCAGGGCGTGTCCTCATTTGCTTATGCTGCTTATGCGGCAAAACAAATGGGAACACACCCTATAAGGGACGCAGGATAATTTCCGATGCGGCGGCCGGTTCAGCCTGTTCAACGGCGGGTGGCGGCGCAGATGCGGCTACCGGTGCGGTTTCCGCAGCCTTATCGGCCTGTTTGGGTGTTTTTTTACCTTTTTTCTTCTGCTTGGAATCGTTTTTCTCTTTTTTCTCTTTAACTGGTGCGGCGGCGGATGCAGCAGCCGGTGCAGATGCTTCAGCAGGTTGTTCGGCCACCGGCGCGGCAGGTGCAGAAGCGGTTTGTGCGGCAGCCGGTTCGCTAGCACTTACCGGTGCAGCCGGCTGCGAAGCGGCAACGGGTTCACTGGCCGCTGCCTGCGAAGCGGCGGTAACAGCCGAAGCAGCAGCCGGTTCAGATGCGGCCGCATCACCGCGCACGCGGCGGCACACTTCGCGGATAACGCCGTCTTCGGGCTTGGCCAACATTTTAATGTCTTCGGCCGAATAGCGCGGCACGGCATATTCGTTGGCATCCACAATTTCATTGGCTTCATTGTAGTGTGTGGTGGAACGGATACTGCGGATATGGTTGTTGCAGTCAATCTGTTCCAGCCAATGATTGTGGGTGTAGCTGCGGCCGGTTTCAGGCAGCACCTGCGGCGCGGCATAGCGGTATTCCACCAAAGCGGTAATCACGCCGTTTTCCTGACGGATGCTGTCGGCAAACAGAAATTCGCGGTTGCCGTCCTGTATGCCAACCGGAATTTTATTGCTGTCGGCAGGCGCGGCAATGGGTGCGTCCGTGCCGTCGTCGCTGCTGACGGTTTCCCATTCCGGCGAATAGGTAGTGCGGAAACTTTCCAAACTGATTTCCTTTTTGATAAACGGTATTTTGCACCCATGCAACAGCAGGGCGGCAGAAACGGCAACAAGCAGGTAACGTTTGGATTTCATCAACAGTCCTTGAAAAATGGCCAAAACAGCAGAAAAACGGTTTCAGGCAGCCTGAAAAACTTTAACCTTCAATCACCTGCGGCACAATATACAGGCGGTTGCGCACATCGGGGGCACAAGCCTGATACTCGGCGGCGCGGTCGGTTTCGGTAACGGCATCTTCGCGCAGGCGCAGCGCGGCTTCGTGCGGGTGCGCCATCGGCTCGATGCCGTCGGTATTGACCGCCTGCATTTTTTCCACCAGCGCGAAAATATTGTTTAAATCATGTAAAACAGCAGTTTTTTCATTGCTGCCCAGATTCAGGCGGGCGAGTTTGGCGATTCTTTCTACGTCGTCGGGGCTAAGCGCCATAGCGGTTTCCTTGAAAATATTAGTTAGCAAGCAGGGGAAATTAGGGTATCATTGCGCGTTATTTCCGCATGAGTGCGGGATTATACCGAAAAATTTTCAGGCATGACGATTTTCAAACGGCTTTTTCAAGGCGGCATTGTCATGCTTTAATTATTGATTGTTTTTACACATATTTGCAGGAATTTTGTATGTTTTTGCGTTTCCTTACCCGTTATTTTTCCAATGACCTTGCTATTGATTTAGGCACGGCCAACACTTTGATTTATATGAAGGGAAAAGGTATCGTATTGGATGAGCCTTCCGTGGTGTCCATGCAGTTGGACCCGATGGGCAGCGGCAAAAACATCACGCTGGCGGTGGGGCGCGAAGCCAAAAAAATGCTCGGCCGCACGCCTGGCACCATTCAGGCCATCCGTCCGATGAAGGATGGGGTGATTGCCGATTTAAACGTAACCAAAAGAATGCTGACCGAGTTTATCCGCAAGGTAAACAACAACCGCTTTGCCGCTTCGCCGCGCATTGTGATTTGCGTGCCGTGCGGCTCAACCCAAGTGGAACGCAATGCCATTCGCGAATCGGCTTTGTCGGCCGGTGCGTCGGTGGTGAATTTGGTGGAAGAGCCGATGGCGGCAGCCATCGGTGCCGGTTTGCCGATTGAAGACCCGACCGGTTCTATGGTGGTGGACATCGGCGGCGGTACTACTGAAGTGGGCATTATTTCGCTGTCGGGCGTGGTGTATTCGCAGTCGGTGCGCGTGGGCGGCGATGCGTTTGACGAGGCGATTGTTAATTATGTGCGCCGCAATTACGGTATGCTGATTGGCGAATCCACCGCCGAAGAAATTAAAAAACAAATCGGTTCGGCCTTTCCGGGCATGGAGGTTACGGAAATGGAAGTGAAAGGGCGTAATCTGGCCGAAGGCGTGCCACGTTCCTTTATCATTACTTCCAACGAGGTTTTGGAGGCGTTGGCCGACCCGATTTCGCAAATCGTGCATTCGGTACGCAATACTTTGGAACAAACGCCGCCCGAGCTGGGCGCGGATATTGCCGAGCGCGGCTTGGTGCTGACCGGCGGCGGTGCGCTGCTGAAAGGCTTTGACCGCCTGCTGGCTGAAGAAACCGGCCTGCCGGTAACGATTGCCGAAGACCCGCTGACCTGTGTGGCACGCGGCGCGGGACGGGCTTTGGATATGATTGGCAAACTCAATTCTATTTTCATTACCAATCTTTAATGCGGCACAAGCGGTGCGGCCGTATCTGAATTTATGTCTCAACATTTTTCGTTTTCACGCAGGGGTTTGCAGCCTGCCACCAAGCTGGCGGTGCTGGCGGCGGTGTCGGTGCTGCTCTTGGTGCTGGACAAACGCTATGAGGGCGTAGGCAAAGGGCGTCAGTATTTGGCGACCGTGCTGTATCCTTTGCAGTGGTTTGCCAACAAGCCGGTGGAAATTTACGATTATTTTTACAATATGGTGCAGTCGCAGGACTACCTGTTGAATGAAAACCGCCGCCTGACCGCCGACAATGCGCGTTTGAAGCTGGAGGCGCGGCAGGCGGTACTGCGTTTGCGCGAGCTGTCGGAGTTGAAAACGCTGGCGGCTTTGCAGCAGCACGGTTTGCAGGCCACGACAACGGCGGAAGTGGTGTCGGCAGGCAAAGAACCGGTTAGCGACCGTGTGGCGGTGAATAAAGGCAGCCGCCACGGGGTGAAGGCGGGCGATGCGGCGGTGGACGAGGGCGGTTTGTTGGGACAGGTGGCGCAGGTGCAGCCTTTGAGCGCGGAAATTAATTTGCTGACGGAAGCGGGCATGGTGGTGCCGGTGATGGTGGAGCGCACGGGAGTGCGCACGCTGGTGTACGGCGGCGGCGGTGCGTTGGCCTTGCGTTATTTTCCGACCGATGCGGATTTGCGCCCTGATGATGTGCTGGTAACATCGGGTTTGGACGATGTTTATCCGGCAGGGATTCCGGTGGCGAAGGTGCTTCAGGCAGGCCGCAATGCCGGTACGCCGTATTACCGTGTGCGTTTGGAACCGTTTGCCGCGCCGCGCCGCAGCCGTTATGTTTTGGTGTTGCCGCAGCAGCCCGCTTTTCAGGCAGCCGCGTCCGATGCGGCTCTTTCTTCGGATTCGCCATGAGCCAGTATGATGATGATTTTTACAGCCGCATACCGGTGCGGCTGATTGTATTCAGTTTTATTGCCGCAATGGTGGCGGACTTTATTCCGTTTTCAGGCAGCCTGTTCTGGCTGCCTGAACTGACTGCGCTGATGTTGATTTACTGGCTGATTAACCGCCCGCAAAACGTCAATATCGGCGTAGCCTTTATGGTCGGCTTGTTTGTGGACATCGGAACGGCCGCGCCTTTGGGCGGACATTCGTTGGCCTACAGTATTTCTGCCTACCTGATTATCAGCAATCACCGCCAGTTCGGCGTACAAAACTACGGCTTTCAGGCTGTGGTGGTGCTGCTGGCCTTATTGTGTAACGAAACCGTATTGATGGCGGTGCGCTGGCTGATGCAGCAGCGTTTTGCTGGCTGGACGGTGTTCGCTGCTGCGCCCGTGGGTGCATTGCTGTGGCCGATTCTCAACAAAATCATGCTGTTTGCCATTAACTCGCAACGCCGCAACACATCATGGAAATAAAAGACATTTGGAAAGTCCCGCGCCAGATGGCCGGAGAAATGCGCCCCGACCGCTCCGAAGGACGCGATTTCTACCTGCGCCTGCTGTCGGCTTTTGTGCTGATGGCGGCGATGTTCGGCGTATTGCTGGCGCGTTTTGTCTGGCTGCAAGTGGTCAAACACGAAGAATACGCCGTCAAAGCCACCACCAACCGCATCAGCCTCATTCCCACTCCGCCTATACGCGGCGAAATTCTCGATGCCAACGGCGTGGTGTTGGCGCACAACTATCCCGCTTACTCGCTGGAAGTGATTCCCGGCCAGATTGACGGCAAAATGGACGAACTGATTGCCGAATTGAAAAACTACGCCGACATCAGCGAAACCGACCTCAAACGTTTCAAAAAATTCCGCGCCGAATACCGTTCCTACGAAAAAATCCCGCTTAAGCTGCGGCTAACCCCCGAAGAAGCCTCGCGCTTGGCGGCGCACCTCTACCGCTTTAACGGCGTGGAAATCAACGCCCGCACCTTCCGCGAATATCCCTACGGCGAACTGACCGCCCATTTTCTCGGCTATATCGGCCGCATCAGCGACCGCGACCAAAGCAAGCTGGCCGACAGCAACCGCACCGCCCAATACCGCGGCACCACCCACATCGGCAAAAGCGGCTTGGAAGCCTTTTACGAAGAACAGTTGCACGGTTCGCCCGGTTATCAGGAAGTGGAAAAAGACGCGGCCGGCAACATTATCCGCGTGATTAAATCCGAGCCGCCGCAAACCGGCCAAGCCCTGCGCCTGTCTATGGACATCCGCCTGCAACAGGAAGCCGACCGCCTGATGAGCGGCAAACGCGGCGCATTGGTGGCGATTGACCCGCAAACGGGCGGCATTCTCGCGCTGGTATCCAAACCGGGGTTTGACCCGAATTTGTTTATTGACGGCATTGACAGCGAAACGTGGAAAGGCTTGAACACCGATTGGCAGCGTCCACTGATTAACCGCGTGACCCAAGGCCTGTATCCGCCCGGTTCAACGTTTAAACCGTTTATGGGCATGGCCTTGCTGGAAAGCGGCAAGATTACCCAACACAGCGTGGTGTCCGCCCCCGGTGCGTGGAGCATTCCGGGCAGCAAACACCTGTTCCGCGATTCGGTGCGGCGCGGACACGGCTCGGCCAACCTGATGAAAGCGATTCAGGTTTCGTCCGATACCTTTTTCTACAAACTCGGCTACGAATTGGGCATTGAAAAAACCCACCCCTATTTAAAACAATTCGGTTTGGGACAAAAAACCGGCATTGACCTACCCAACGAGTATCGCGGCGTGCTGCCCAGCCCCGAATGGAAAGAAAAACGCTTTGCCAAGCTGCCTGAAAACCGCCGCAAATGGAATATTGCCGAGATGGTGCCCGTTTCCATCGGACAGGGCTACAACACCTACACCCCCCTGCAAATGGCGCACGCCACCGCCATGCTGGCCAATGACGGCGTGGTGTACCGCCCCCATTTGGTTAAAGAACTGCTGAACCACGAAAAACAAACCATTACCGTACTCGACCCCAAACCCGAACGCCGCCTGCCTTTTGCCCAAGACAATTTTGAATATTTGAAACAGGCGATGGCGCGGGTAATACGCGGCGGCACGGCACGGCGCATCGGCGGCGGCCTGCGTTACAGCATGGGCGGTAAAACCGGTACGGCACAGGTGGTGCAAATCGCCCAAGGCAAAAGCTATAACGCCGCCGCCCTGCGCGAACAGCACCGCGACCACGCTTGGTTTATCTCGTTTGCGCCTGTGGAACGGCCGCAAATTGCCATTGCCGTGATTTTGGAAAACGCCGGCTGGGGGGTTAAAGCCGCGCCGATTGCCCGCCAACTGACCGATTTTTACCTGCTGCGCCTGAAAACCGGCCGCGCCGATAAGGAAATCAAAGGCGCACAACTGACCGCCAACCCCCTGCTGGCGGTGGCCGCATCCGAAGCGGCATCCGAGCCTGCACCGATTGCACCGTATGCCGCTTTGGCCAAAGCACGGCGCGAAGCCGAAAATGCCGCCGCCTCCCAACCCGCCAACCCCGAGCTGCCTGAAAAACCATGACACACAAACACAACGACTGGCTGATAAAACTGCGTAAACTGGTATGGGAGCCGATGGACCCGTGGCTGTTTTTTGCCATGATTGCCGTGTACGCCATGAGCCTGTTTCTGCTGTATTCGGCGGACGGCGGCGATATTGACCAACTGCGCAGCAAAATCCTGCACACGGTGGCAGCGTTTGTGCTGCTGTGGCTGATTGCGCGTGTGCGGCCGCAAACGTGGAGCAATTTTGCCCCGCCTGCCTATGTGTTGGGTGTGCTGCTGCTGCTGGGCGTGCATTTTTTCGGCGTAACGGTAAACGGTTCTACGCGCTGGCTGAACTTGGGCATTGTGCGCCTGCAACCGTCTGAAATTATGAAGATTGCCCTGCCGATGGTGGTGGCATGGTATTTTCAACGCCATGAAGGCAAGGTGCGCTGGTTTCACTATCTGGGTGCATTAACGATTATTTTTGTGCCCGTCGCGCTGATTTTAAAACAGCCCGATTTGGGTACGGCCACGCTGATTATGGCTTCGGGTTTGTTTGTGGTGTTTTTTGCCGGACTGCCGTGGAAGGCTTTGCTGGCGGCGGTGGTGCTGTTTGCCGCATCGCTGCCGCTGTTGTGGCAGTACGGTATGCACGATTATCAGAAAACGCGGGTGATGACGCTGCTGGACCCGACCAAAGACCCTTTGGGTGCGGGGTATCATATTATCCAATCCATGATTGCGGTCGGTTCGGGCGGCGTGTGGGGCAAAGGCTGGCTGAACGGCACACAAACGCATTTGGACTATATTCCTGAAGCGACAACGGATTTTATTTTTGCCGTCTATGGCGAAGAATTTGGCTTAATCGGCAATATCTTGTTGCTGCTGGTGTATTTGGTGATTTTGGCACGCGGACTGTATATCGCTTCGCTGGCACCGACCATTTACAGCCGTACCTTGGCCGGTGCGCTGACGATGACGTTTTTCTGTTATGCCTTTGTAAACATGGGCATGGTAACGGGCATTTTGCCGGTGGTGGGCGTGCCTTTGCCTTTGGTCAGCTACGGCGGTACGGCCACGCTGTCGATTATGGTGATTTTAGCTTTGCTGATGGGAATTTCGTATCAGAATAGGATGAAGTAGGAAAACAGGGTGCCTGAATCAGATTTCATGCAGCCTGTGGTTTATTTAGTTAGAGCAACGGGTTAAAGATTAGAGATTATCTTTGTCAAAATAGAGTTTGTTATCGCGAATATGATAATTAAATTTGCTTTTTTCATATGATACACCACCGCCTTCATAATCTACTGTTATGCTAAGTTTAAGGTAAAATTAATGCGGCGGCGGTAGCAACCCATTTGGCTTTCATATTATTCTCCGTAAAGTAGGATTAAATAACTTAATTAAACAAATGTTTTCAGGCAGCCGTGCCGAATAAACACGGCAGCCTGAAAACATATTTAAAGGTTTTTTATAAAGAAATTTAGTAAGCACAAAATTCCACAGACTCCCAATCACTACCCAGCAAAGTGACTGAATGATTGCCGCGCTTCAGTGCAACATACTGACAAGAATCGCCGCTACACCCTAAACTACTTAATTTCTTCGGATTAAAAGAAATATAACGGGCTGAAACATGATTAACTGTTAAAGTTTGCCCTGCCTTTAACCATAACGTGAGTTCGGGATAAGCGCTTATTTACTTATTGGGTAACAAAGACTTTTT
>JAUNOT010000054.1 GCA_030537065.1 Conchiformibius sp. | reverse complement strand
CGGAACGGTACGCCTTTTTTCACCAGATAATCCGCCAAATCCGTTGCCGTGGCAAAGCCTTGCAACACCGCCGCGCGCATATTGTCGGGTTTCACGGTAATGCCGCGCATCATATCGGCGTAAATCCGCAACGTGTCCACCACCGTGTCCACCGTGTCAAACAAAGGCTCTTTGTCTTCCTGATTGTCTTTGTTGTACGCCAAGGGCTGCGACTTCATCAACACCAGCAGCCCTGTCAAATGCCCAATCACGCGCCCCGATTTACCGCGCACCAGTTCGGGCACATCGGGATTTTTTTTCTGCGGCATAATGGACGAACCCGTACAAAAACGGTCGGCAATATCAATAAAACCGAAACGCGGACTCATCCACACAATCAGCTCTTCACTCAAACGGCTTAAATGAATCATCAGCAGCGAAGCGGCGGCGGTAAATTCAATGGCAAAATCGCGGTCGGAAACCGCATCCAGCGAGTTTTGGCAGATTTCTTCAAAATCCAACAGCTTGGCGGTGGTTTCGCGGCGAATCGGAAAAGTCGTTCCCGCCAGCGCCGCCGCGCCCAAAGGCATACGGTTCACCCGTTTGCGGCAATCCGCCATGCGCTCGTCGTCGCGCCCCAGCATTTCCACATACGCCAGCATATGATGACCAAAGCTGACGGGTTGCGCCACCTGCAAATGGGTAAAGCCCGGCATCACCACATCGGCGTTTTGCTGCGCCAGTTCCGCCAAAGCCGACTGCACATCACGAATCAGGCTGCGAATCACGTCAATTTCGCCGCGCAACCACAGGCGGATATCGGTTGCGACTTGGTCGTTGCGGCTGCGCCCCGTGTGCAAACGTTTGCCCGCATCACCGATTTTGTCGGTTAAGCGGCGTTCGATATTCATGTGCACGTCTTCCAAGTCCAGCGACCATTCCAACTTACCCGCTGCGATTTCGTCCTGAATCTGCGCCATACCGCTTTGAATATCCGCCAAATCCTGCGCCGACAAAATGCCTGCTTCGTGCAACATTTGCGCGTGCGCCAGCGAACCTTGAATATCTGCCTGCGCCAAACGTTTGTCAAAATCAATCGAGCCGGTGTACTGCTTCACCAGCTCGGAAACGGGCTCGTTAAAACGGCCTGACCAAGTTTTGTTGCTGCTCATCGTTTAAATTCCTTGATTTACATAAATTCATAAAGAATTACATTATCGCACACTTAATTTTTTTAGGCAGCCTGATAGACGAATTTTGTTAATATCATGTAAAATTATCTTATCCATTAACCTTAAACATAATAAAAGGCCTTGCTAGAAAATGAGAAAAAAGTCAATTAATTTTAAAGAGAAAATTACTGCAAAACTTCTGGCAATAATTTTAGCCAGTATAGCTTTGATCGTTTCTGGTATTGGTGCAGCAATATCTGCATTCACAAAGGATATCGCCCTTAACTGGCTACAAAACAGCCCATTTGTGCAGGAAATGATAGGCAACCCGACTGCCCCAAAAAAATTTGCCGACAGCCTTCATAAAGCCAATGTTGATGAGAAACAACTGGAGGCACTTGATCGAGCATACGAAATCTGCCAAGATAAAATTAACCGTTCTAATGTAGATTTAGGTGATCCGATTGCGATATATGAAGAAACAGTAAAATGTTTAGTCATTGATGAATCTCAAGGGAAGTTGTTACATACCCTGTCCGAACACAAGCCTGAACTTGCTCATGCATTAAATAAGTTAAATCAATCACAAGGAGTACAAAATGTTACCCCACCCCATTAAATTTATCACCATCATTACTCTATTGGGATTAACTGGCTGTGCCGCCGACGGCACTACCACCACTATTAAGCCATCCTGTCAAAGCTATGAACAGCAAGTAACACAATGCCGTGAGCACAACAGCCGTTATAAAGACAAAGCTGGAATGTTTAATGAAAAAGTGGTAGCTTGCTTGCAAGGAAGAGGATTCTATCAACGCAAATCATATTATTGTCAATAACAAATAAAACACCCTTTTCTATAATCCTAGAAAAGGGTGTTAATTTTTTAACCTTGACAATCTCTCAACTTGTTTCTTCACGTCGTGCCAATACGGTGCGTTTGCCCGTATGGTCGGCCGCCGACACAATGCCTTCCGCTTCCATTTGGTCCATCAGCGTAGCGGCCTTGTTGTAGCCGATACGCAAATGGCGTTGCAGTGAAGAAATAGTCGGCTTATTGCTGCGCAAAACCGCTTCCACCGCCTTATCAAACAAGGGGTCGCGTTCGCCGCCGCCGATGCCGCTAAAGCTGTAATCCTCGCTTTCAGGCATCAAAATATCTTCCACATAATCGGGTTCGCCAAACTGTTTCAGATATTCCACTACCGCATGCACTTCGCTGTCGGCGACAAACGCGCCGTGAATACGGCTCAAATGGCTGCTGCCTGCGCGTAAAAACAGCATATCGCCCTGACCAAGCAGGTTTTCCGCGCCCATTTGGTCCAAAATGGTGCGGCTGTCGGTTTTACTCGGCACCTGAAAGGCGATGCGTGTCGGAATATTGGCCTTAATCAAGCCGGTAATCACGTCCACGCTGGGGCGTTGCGTTGCCAAAATCAAATGAATACCGGCGGCGCGGGCTTTTTGCGCCAAACGCGCAATCAGTTCTTCAATTTTCTTGCCCGCCGTCATCATCAGGTCGGCGAACTCGTCCACCACCACCACGATAAACGGCAGTTTTTCCAAAGGTTCGGGGTCGTCAGGCGTAAAGCTGAACGGGTTGCCGATGCGTTCGCCGCGTGCGGCGGCTTCGGCGATTTTGGCGTTATAACCCGACAGATTGCGCACGCCCACATGCGACATCAGGCGGTAGCGTTTTTCCATTTCGCCCACACACCACGCCAAAGCGTTGGCGGCCAGCTTCATATCGGTTACCACCGGCGCCAGCAGGTGCGGAATGCCTTCGTACACCGACAGTTCCAACATTTTCGGGTCAATCATAATCAGGCGCACGTCTTCGGGCGTGGCCTTAAACAGCATGGACAAAATCATGCTGTTGATGCCCACCGATTTACCCGAACCGGTCGTACCGGCCACCAGCAGATGCGGCGCGGTAGCCAAATCGGTTACCACCGGTTCGCCGGTAATGTCCTGACCCAAAGCCAATGTCAGCTTGGAACGGCTGCCGGTAAACTCGGGCGCACTCAACACTTCGCTCAAACGAATCATCTGCCGTTGCGGATTGGGCAGCTCGATGCCCATGCAGTTTTTACCCGGAATGGTTTCCAGCACACGGATGGACGCCATGCCCAGCGAACGCGCCAAGTCTTTTTCCAGATTCATTACCGAGCTGCCGCGTACGCCGACATCCGGTTCAATTTCGTAACGGGTAATCACGGGGCCTGCATAAGCGTCAATCACTTTGACTTTGACGCGGAACTCAGCCAGTTTTTCTTCAATGGTGATGCCGTTTTCCAAAAGTTGTTCGTCGGTTTGGACGGCATCAATATCGTATTGGGCGGGCAGCAGCAGCGCGGGAGTGGGCAGGGGGTAGGCAGGCAGCGCACCGGCATCTTCCCACTCAAAATCTTCGGCGGCAGCCAAATCATCGGCTGCCGCATCCAAGCCTTCAGCAAAAGACGCCCAATCGGTATCGGCTTCGGTTTCCGTTTCGGCATAGGCGGGTTTTTTGGGGAAAACGGGCTGCTCAAAAATCGGCGGCGCTTCAATTTCCACCTCCAAAGCGGGAACGGGCGGCGGCGGGGCGGGAACGGTAAAACCGGAATAAATTGGGGTGAGCGGGGTTTTCAGGCTGCCTGAAGAAGGTTCGGGATGCGCCTCTGGGGCATCGTCCTGTACCGGTTCGCTTGAACCGTGTTCTTGCGGCAGGGATACGGCGGTGCGGCTGCGCAGGTTTTTGTTCCGTACCGGTTTGGGCTGCTTCGGTTTGCTGTTACGCAGGGAATCATGTACAGGCGCTTGATGCACACCGTAAGCAGGTGCTGCGCCGCGTTTGCCGCGCTGCTGTGCTTGTTGCTGGCGCAGACGGCGGCTGATGGGCGAATCGGTGTGTGCCAGATTGGCAATCACTTCGTCTTCGTCAATCACATTAAGCGAACCGGCAGGGGTTTCGGTCAGCATCTGCTGATGATGGCGGGCGGCCTGACGCTGACGCAGCAGGCTGGCACGGATTTCGTCCATGCCGATGGTTTCCATTTCTTCCGTGGCGGTCTGTTGCTGTTGTACGGGAGCGGGCGGGTTCAAAGCCGACAGGGTGCGTTCACGCACCGAGTTCATAATTTCGTCCAAGCCGATTTCTTCGCCGTCCAACACACGCGGTACGGGAGCGGGGCCTTCCTGCTCTTTGGCGGCGGCCTCTGCCTGAAAACCGCGCAGGGCTTCTTCCAAGGTAATCACTTCCAAATCTTCGCGCGGCTGGGCGGGTGTTTCCGCTTCGGGAACGGCGGGTGCTTCGGCGGCCGTACCGTTGCTGTTCAGATTACGGGTCGCTTCTTCTAAAGTGATGATTTCAGGCGGTTCTTTATGTTCAGGCTCAAGCAGTTCAAAGGTAAAACCGCGCGGTTTGGCCGCTTCGGCTTCAGGTGCTTCGGCATCGGTTTTTTCAGGCTGGCCGTCGGTGTCGCGGTTGCTGTGCGACAGGTGTTCCAAAGGTTTGGGTGCAGGGCTGCGGTTGGGGTAAACCGGCAGGCGTTCGGCCTGATTAAGTGCGGTCAGACCGTGTTCCCATTCGGGAACAACGGTGTTTTCGGCCACTTCGGCAGGCGGTGCGGCAAGCTCTTCGCGGCTGCCTGAAACGGCTTCGGCGGCACGGCGGGTAACGGGCAAAGGTAGAGTGCTTGTTTTTTTATCGGTACGGGCATCGGCTGCCGGTGCGGCTTTAACGGTACGCACGGGCAGTTTGTTTTCAGGCAGCCGTCCGGACACGCCGATGGATACCGCCTCTTCCGGCAACGGCTCTGCCGGCACGCGGTCTTTTTTAGAAGCGGTGCGGCGGCGTTTGCGATAATTGGCCAGTTCCTCCTGCCAGTTGCGCTCCTGCTTGTAATACAACCAGAGCATTGCAACCAAAATCGTGGCCAAAATCAAAATCAGAAGAAAAATCCACATAAAAAACAAGCTCCGTACGGCAGCCTTACCAAAAAGAAACGAAAAACGGACAATCGGGACACCATTCAAACACGACACCGCCCGAAACGGGCGGGGCGGCAATGCGGCGGCGCCGACAGCAAAGAGCCGCCATTTTAGCGTGTTTTGCATGGAAACTGAACGGCTTTATCGGAAAAACGCCGCCGGTGTCGCACAAAAAACAAAACGGCGCAGGCGGCGGTTCAGGCATCGGGCAGCCGCGACATCCACACACCCACGCTCAAACACACTAACGACACCACCGCACCAATCCACCATTGCTGCGGCAGCCTGAAAAACAACATCAGGCACGACAGCGTCATCATCGTCCACGCCAAATATTTGGCGCGGCGCGGAATGGCGCGGCGTTCCTCCCAGTTGCGTACCATCGGCCCGAAATAGCGGTGCGCGTGCAGCCACGCATGAAAACGCGGCGACGCCCGTCCCCAGCAGGCGGCGGTCAGCAGCACAAACGGCACGGTCGGCATCACCGGCAAAAACGCGCCGATAATGCCCAACAGCAGCGACACCGCGCCGAATATCCACAAAAAACCGTTAATAAACACGCGGCGGAAACGGCTTTTCGGCAAGGCCAACACCACCGCCAACGGTATCAGCAGCAACAGCCCCAACAACAGCCACACCGTCTGGCTTAAATATTGTACGTCCTGATTCATGATTGCCCCTTACGGTTGGGAATGCCCAGCTCCGCCCAGCCTGCGTGTCCCATTTTTTCCAGCAAGGCGATATTGCGTTCAAACACTTCGGACGGGTCGGCAAAGGTTTCGGCGGCTTTGGCAATGCTGTCTTCGCGGATTAAATGCAGGGTCGGATAGGGCGAACGGTTGGTGTAATTGCCGATGTCGTCCGCTTCCGTGCCTTCAAAATAAAAATCGGGGTGGAACGGCGCAATCTGTATCACGCCTTCGGCATTGTTGTCGGCCAAGGCACTTTCGGCCACGTCCAGCATATCGTTAAACAGCAAAAAGTCGTCAAACAAGGTCGGACACACCAGCAGCGTGGTTTCCAACTCGGCGGCAGGCGCGGCCAACAGGGTTTGCAGTTCGGCATCCAAAGCCTCCAAAAAGCCGTCCAAATGTTTGGCGCGGCACACGGCAATGCGGACGCGGCCTTTTACATACGGCGCTTTGGCAAACGGGCATAAGTTCAAGCCGATAACCGCTTTTTCCAACCAAAGGGCGGTGTCGCGGTAAACGGGGTCGTCGGCGGGACAATCGTGGCGGTTCATCAAGATTCCTTTTCGGTTTGAAACCCCGCCGTTTACGGCGGTAAAATCGCTCTTTTTTATTCGGTCGGGGCGTAAGCCCGTCCGAATCAGGGCTGTGCTTTATGTGCAGCCCTGTGAGTTGAAACAGTCGGCCTGCAAAACGGAAGTATCGGTTTGTACGGCGGCTTCGGGCGTTGCTTGCGCGGCTGCCTGAAGCGCGGCGGCTTTGGTTTCCGAGAGATAACGGTTGATGCACTGCACCAATTCCTGCGTACCCTGATGCGACAATGCGCTGATACGGAACAGGCGCGGCGCGTTTACATCAAAGCCGAAACGGTCGTCCGGCGGCGGAAACGCCCAACCGGTACGCTGTAAAAATTCGGTGGTACGCGTTTCCAGTTCGTCTTCGTCCAACATATCGGTTTTGTTCAACACCAGCCAGCGCGGTTTGTCGGCCAAGTCTGCGCCGTATTTTTCCAACTCGCCCACAATCGCCAAAGCTTCGGCGGCGGGGTCGGTGCTTTCGTCAAACGGTGCCAAATCCACCACATGCAGCAGCAAACCCGTGCGCGACAGGTGGCGCAAAAAGCGGTGTCCCAAACCTGCGCCTTCGGCTGCGCCTTCAATCAGCCCCGGAATATCGGCCATGACAAAGCTGTTGTTGTCGTCCAAGCGCACCACGCCCAAATTGGGGTGCAAGGTGGTAAACGGATAATCGGCCACTTTCGGACGGGCGGCGGAAACGGCACGAATCAGGGTGGACTTGCCGGCATTGGGCATGCCCAGCAAACCGACGTCCGCCAGCACTTTCAGCTCCAGCAACAGGCTGCGCGTTTCGCCCTCTTCGCCAGGGGTGGCCTGTTTGGGGGCGCGGTTGACCGATGATTTGAAATGGATGTTGCCCAAACCGCCGCGTCCGCCGCGCGCCAAGCACACGCGCTGGCCGTGGGCGGTCAAATCGGCAACGGTTTCGCCGGTATCGGCATCGCGTATCAGCGTGCCGACCGGCATCCGCAGTTCGATGTCGTCCGCGCCTGCACCGTAGCGGTCGGAGCCGTGTCCTTTTTCGCCGTTTTTGGCCTGATAGCGTTTGACAAAACGGTATTCCACCAAGGTGTTGATGTTTTCGTCGGCCAGCGCGTACACGCTGCCGCCTTTGCCGCCGTCGCCACCGTCCGGCCCGCCGCGCGGTACGAATTTTTCGCGGCGGAAGCTGACCGCACCGTTGCCGCCGCGTCCGGCCGCCACTTCAATTTTGGCTTCGTCAATAAATTTCACAGTTGTTTCCTTACAAAACAAATAATGGGGACGTTCAGGCTGCCTGAAAAAAGATTTGGGGCTTTTCGGCAACAGGCGGCGCAAGCGTGTCGGGGCGCGGCATTATACCGAAATTTGCCCGCCGCGCAGCCGCACTTGGGCGCGCCAGGCAGCCTGAAAAACCGTTTTCCAAATATATTTCAACAGCTAACCGTATAAAATTCTGCTTACGCGTGGTAAAATGCCTGCCGTTATCCGCTCCCGACAGGGGACAGCAAGGTATGTTTGTTTCAACCCACAGGGCGGCACTGTCGCCCTGATTCGGACGGCTGACGCGCCGCCCAAATAAAAGAGCTTATTTTACCGCCGTAAACGGCGGAGTTTCAAACCGAAAAGGAATCTTGATGAACCGACCTGTTTGCACCGCTTTACTGATGCTGGCGCTGAGTGCCGCCGTCCACGCCCAACCGGTGTCGCTCAACAGCCAGCAACGCCCCGACAACGGCAGCGTGGTTCAGTATTACGGCAACGGCAGTAAAAAACTGGAAGCCTCGTTTAAAAACGGCCAGCCCGACGGACGCTGGGTGCGCTGGTTTGACAACGGCAACAAGTCCGAAGAAATCATTTATGAAGAAGGCAAGGCGCAAGGCACGGGTACCATGTGGTACCGCGACGGCAAAAAGCGCAGCGAAAAGAATTTTGACAACAATCTGGAACACGGCACCGCCAAAGCCTGGTATCCCAACGGCAAGCAGAAGCAGGAAATGGTGATGGAACGCGGCCGTGCGGTCAGCATCCTGACGTGGGACAGCGCAGGCAACCTGACTTCCGAGTTCAGCCTCAGCAACGGCAAGCGCACGGGCGTGTTACTGGGCTGGTATGAAAACGGCGGCAAACGCTCGGAACGGGTTTATGTGGACGACCTGCTGGTGTCCGAACAAAGCTGGGACGAACAAGGCAACCCCATCCGCTAGGGTCTGTTGATATTTCGGGCACGGCATGGATTTTTCGTCAAAAACGGCGGATTCAAGGCAAAAATCCACGCCAATGCCGCCCATTGGCAAGGATTTTTAACACAGAAGCCGCCGTTTTTGGCGGAAAAGGCACCGTGAACGAAACGTCAACAGACCCTAAGTTTTCAGGCAGCCTGAAATACGGCTGCTTTGTTTTGCCCGAGTCAAAGCTTTATAATGCGCCCTTTTGCCGCATTTCAGGATACTTTGCCCTGCCCGCGCCGCCGCTTTCAGGCAGCCTGCGTGGGCAGCGCAAAATATTTTGAATGCCAATCCTATGTTAAACGACATTATTCCCCTGCCCAAAGACACCGTGCGTCCGCCCGAAACGGTGCTGGTCAATATCACGCCGCAGGAAACACGCGTGGCGGTGTTGCAGGACAACGCCGTGTGCGAACTGCACATCGAGCGCAACAGCGGCCACGGACTGGTGGGCAACATCTATTTGGGCGTGGTGCGGCGGGTGCTGCCCGGCATGCAGAGCGCGTTTGTGGACATCGGTCTGGAACGCGCCGCCTTTTTGCATATCGTGGATATTTTTGAACAACGCCAGCAGCCTGAAACCACCCAACGCATCGAACACGTCTTGTTTGAAGGGCAAACCCTGCTGGTGCAAGTCATTAAAGACCCGATTAACAGCAAAGGCGCGCGCCTGTCCACCCAAATTTCGCTGGCGGGGCGTTTTCTCGTCCACCTGCCGCAGGACGGCCACATCGGCATCTCCCAACGCATTGAAAACGAAGAGGAACGCAACAGCCTGCGCGAACGGCTGTGCGCCCTGCTGCCCGAACAGGCCGGCGGCTACATTATCCGCACCAATGCCGAAAACGCTACTGATGCCGAGTTGCAGGCCGATGTCGCCTATTTGAGCAAGCTGTGGCAGAACATCAGCCGCCGCGCCCGCATCTGTCCGCCCGAAACGCTGCTGTATCAGGATTTACCCTTAAGTTTGCGCGTGTTGCGCGATATGTTTCATGCTGGCACTACCCACCATATTTGGGTGGACTCCAAACTTAATTACGACAGCATGCGCGAATTTGCCGCCCTGTATGTACAGGATGCCGCCGACAAGCTGCAACTGTATCAAGGCGAAAAACCCCTGTTTACCGGCTACGGCGTGGAAGCGGAAATCCAAACCGCGCTGCAACCGCGCGTCAATCTCAACTTCGGCAGCTACCTGATTATTGAGTCCACCGAAGCGATGACCACCATTGACGTGAACACCGGCGGCTTTGTCGGTGCGCGTAATTTTGACGAAACCATTTTCAAAACCAATTTGGAAGCCTGCCACGCCATCGCCCGTGAACTGCGTCTGCGGAATTTGGGCGGCATGATTATTGTGGACTTTATTGACATGATGCAGCCCGAACACCGGCAGGCGGTATTGCAGGAATTTGCCAAAGCCCTCAGCCTCGACCGCACCCGTGTTACCTTAAACGGCTTTACCAGCTTGGGTTTGGTGGAACTGACGCGCAAACGCACCCGCGAAAACCTCAACCAAATCTTGTGCGAACCCTGTCCGCTCTGCCAAGGACGCGGCCGTCTGAAAACCGCGCAAACCGTCTGCTACGAAATCCAGCGCGAAATCGTGCGCGAAAGCCGCCGCTTTGATGCCGAACAGTTCCGCATTATCGCCTCGCCGCAGGTTATCGACCTGTTTTTAGACGAAGAATCACAGTCGCTGGCGGGGTTGATTGACTTTATCGGCAAACCGGTGCTGCTGGAAGCAGACGGGCATTATTCGCAGGAACAATATGATGTGGTGCTGGTGTAGGCTTTTCAGGCAGCCTGAAACAGATTTTTATACTTAAAGGATTGATTGATGGAACATATTCACATTATCGGCATCGGCGGCACCTTTATGGGCGGACTGGCGGCTTTGGCACAGGCGGCCGGTTTCCGCGTCAGCGGCTGCGATGCCAAAATGTATCCGCCGATGAGCACGCAACTGGAACAACTGGGCATTGACGTGCATGAAGGCTTTGATACCGCCCAGTTAGACCGTTTTCCTGCCGATATGTATGTGATTGGCAACGTCGCCAAACGCGGCATGGACGTGGTGGAAGCCATTTTAAACCGCCGCCTGCCCTACACTTCCGGCCCGCAATGGCTGGCCGAAAACGTATTAAAAAACTATCAGGTCTTGGCTCTGGCCGGTACGCACGGCAAAACCACCACCGCTTCCATGCTGGCTTGGGTGTTGGAAGCCAGCGGACACGCACCGGGCTTTCTGATTGGCGGCGTACCGCAAAACTTCCAAGTATCCGCCCGTCTGCCGCAAAACGGTTCGCCGTATTTTGTGATTGAAGCCGACGAATACGACACCGCCTTTTTTGACAAACGTTCCAAATTTGTTCACTACCGCCCGCAGGTAGCCGTGTTAAACAATTTGGAATACGACCACGCCGATATTTTCGCCGATTTAAGCGCCATTCAAACCCAATTCCACCACTTGGTGCGTACCGTGCCGTCCGAAGGGCGCATTGTTGCCAACGGCAGCGAAACCGCCATTGCCGACACCCTGTCGCGCGGCTGTTGGACGCCGGTTGTGCCGTTTGCCGACCGCAACGGCTGGCATATCGGCGCTTGCGATGCCGACGGCGCGTTTGAAGTTTGCTTTAACGGCGAAGTGCGCGGACGGATTGAATGGGCTTTATCCGGCCAACACAACCGCCTGAACGCTTTGGCGGTGATTGCCGCCGCCGAATATGCCGGTGTGGATGCAGCGGCTGCCTGCGCTGCCCTGTCGCGCTTTGAAAACGTCAAACGGCGCATGGAAATCAAAGGTACGGTAAACGGCATTACCGTTTATGACGATTTCGCCCACCATCCCACCGCCATCGCCACCACGCTGGACGGCCTGCGTCAAAAAGTCGGCGCGGCGCGGATTGTCGCGGTGCTGGAACCGCGTTCCAACACCATGAAACTCGGCACGATGAAAGCCGCCCTGCCTGCCAGCTTGCAGGCTGCCGACCACGTTTTCTGCTATGCCGGCGGCGTGGATTGGGACGTGGCCGCCGCTTTGGCCGAATTAGGCGGCAAACTGACGGTGGGGCAGGATTTTGACCGCTTTGTTGCCGATTTGGCGGCACACGCGCAGGCAGGCGACCATATTTTGGTGATGAGCAACGGCGGTTTCGGCGGCATTCACGGCAAACTGCTGGACGCGCTGCAACAACGTTTTCAGGCTGCCTGAACATGCGCGCCTTTGCCCTGCTCGGCCCGACCGCAAGCGGCAAAACCGCGTTGGCATTGCAACTGGCGCAACATTTTCCCTGCGAAATTATCAGCTTGGACAGTGCCTTGGTGTATCGTGGCATGGACATCGGCACCGCCAAACCCAGCGCCGCCGAACGTGCCGCCGTGCCGCATCATCTGATTGACATTATCAGCCCCGTACAGCATTACAGCGCTGCCGACTTTGTGCGCGACTGCGTCCGTTTGGTCGGCGACATCCGCGCACGCGGCCGCATTCCCCTGATTGTCGGCGGCACCATGATGTATTTTCACGCGCTCACGCAGGGGCTGAACAGCCTGCCTGAAGCCGATGCCGCCGTGCGTGCCGAGCTGCAACGGCAAAAACAGCAATACGGTTTAAGCCATTTATACAAGCAGTTACAAGAAATTGACCCCGACACCGCCGCCCGTTTGCAGGCCGCCGACAGCCAACGCATTGAACGCGCTTTGGAAGTGTTTCTGCTTACCGGCAAGCCGCTCAGCCGCCATTTTGCCGAACAACAGGCCGCGCCGGTTTTGGATTTGTTTACCCTTACCCTGATGCCCGCGCAACGCGAACGCCTGCACGAGAACATCGCCCTGCGTTTTAAACAAATGTTGCAAAACGGTTTTTTAGACGAAGTGCGGCAACTGCAACGCGATTACCCCGAGCTGACCGCCGATATGCCGTCCATGCGCTGTGTCGGCTACCGTCAGGCTTGGGATTTCCTGCAACAGCCGTCCGCCGATAAGGATTGGATTGAAAAAGGCATTGCCGCCACGCGCCAGCTGGCCAAACGCCAACTGACTTGGTTACGCAAGCTGCCTGCCGATGCCGTTTGCGACCCGTTTGCCGAGCCGCCGTCCGCCGTGTTTCAGGCAGCCTGCAACGGCCTGCAAAACTTTTTCCGTGATGATTTGCCATGAAAAATGCCCCGCTTTTCCGCCGTTTGGCGGCTTTGGTTTACGAATCGCTGCTAATTGGCGCAGTCAGCCTGATTGCGCTGCTGCCTGCCGCCATCTTGCAAACCGTGCTGCCGTCCGCCCCAGCCACGCTGCTGGCGGGCGTGTCGCTGCTGGCGGCATGGTGGCAGTATTTCAAACTGAACTGGCTGCGCGAAGGCCAAACCCTGCCGATGCGGGTGTGGAAAATCGGCCTGTCCGCCGCCGACGGTTCGCGTCCGCCGTTGCGCCAACTGCGCCTGCGTTTTGTGTGGGCGTGCGTGCTGCTGATTTTTGTGCCGGTGTGCGCCTATCAGGGCTTCCGCTTTGGCGGTGTGCCGCCGCGTTTGGCGTTTTTTACCGCGCTGCTGTGGTGGCTGCTGCCGTGGGG
>JAUNOT010000053.1 GCA_030537065.1 Conchiformibius sp. | reverse complement strand
CTGGAGCCTGCCAAAGTCGGCTATGCCTGCTCCGCTTCTTATTTTGACGACTTCAGTCCCTGTCTGTTTAACGGCGAACAGGAAAAACTGATGGCGGAAGTTGCCCAAACACCGTTGGCGCAAACTGTTAAAGATTTTATTTTAAACAAACGGTTCCGCCGCGATTTATGGGTAAAAGGTGCACGCAAGCTTAATCCGACACAGTTGGAACAAGTACGCAAACAACAGCGTTTTGTCCTGACTTCGCGCCGCGAAGCGGTCAGCCTAACCGCTTCCAACTATCAGAATACCAGCCTGATTCCTGAAATTTTCAATCCGGTACTGGATATTTTGGCTGACGGCCAAGTGCACAGCGTGGCGGAATTGTCCGAGCGTTTGAGCGGCGTATTAAATGACACCCAGCTCTTTACCGTTATGATGGTGCTGCATGCTAAAAATGATGTATCGCTGGTGCAGGATGAAGCCACCATTCAGGCAGCCCGTCCGCGTTGCGAAGCCTTTAACCGTTCGGTGTTGGCATCAGCACCGGGCGGCGGCAGTGAAATCAATTATCTGGTCAGCCCGATAAACGGGGGTGCCATACCGGCCGGACGTATTGAGCAAATGTTTATCTCTGCCCATCAGCAGGGATTGACCGAGCCGGCACAATGGGCGGAACAGGTTTGGGAAATTCTGAAAAAAATGGGACAGCGTATGCTGAAAGACGGTGAAACTTTGCAA
Organism: Conchiformibius sp.; assembly: GCA_030537065.1. Lineage (GTDB taxonomy): Bacteria > Pseudomonadota > Gammaproteobacteria > Burkholderiales > Neisseriaceae > Conchiformibius. The sequence goes on along the minus strand of JAUNOT010000053.1, from coordinate 12,641 downwards.
AGTGATGAGGACAATCTGGCCGAGTTAAACCGCATGGCGGCAGAGTTTGCCGAGAAGCGTTTGCATGCTTTTAAAGTACTGGAGATTTTATAAAATATCAAATCAAAACACGGTTTCACGCAGCCTGAAACCGTGTTTTTTTATTTTATTTCAGGCTGCCTGAAAACATTAAGCAGACAAACCGATAAACAAACCGGCAATCGTCGCACTCATCAGATTAGACAGCGTACCGGCAATCAGTGCGTAAATCCCCAAACGGGCAATATCGCTGCGGCGGTTCGGCGCCATAATCGACAGACCGCCCACCAAAATCGCAATCGAGCTGAAGTTGGCAAAGCCGCACAGCGCAAACACCACAATCGCCTGCGTTTTCGCCGACAGCGCGGGCAGCGAAGCATCGCCCAAGTATTTGGTAAACTCGGCGTAGGCGACAAACTCGTTAATCGCAATTTTCTGACCGATAAACGCACCTGCCGTCTGCGCGTCCGCCCACGGTGCGCCCATCAGCCACGCCAAGGGCGCAAACACCCAGCCGAACACTTTTTCCAGCGACAATCCTTCCACGCCGAACAGGCCGCCGACCGCGCCCAAAAAGCCGTTAAACATGGCGATAATCGCCACAAAGGCAATCAGCATCGCGCCCACGTTCAAAGCGATTTGCAGGCCAGTGGATGCGCCTGCCGCCGCCGCATCAATCACATTGCTCGGCGGCGTTTCGCCGTCGGCGGTAAAGTTCAGTTGCGCGTCGGCATCGTATTGGGGCTTTTCCGTTTCCGGATAAATCAGCTTGGCAAACAGCAAACCGCCCGGCGCAGCCATAAACGAAGCGGCAATCAGATAATTGGGCGGCACGTTCATGGAAACCAAGCTCGCCAAAATAGAACCGGCAATAGAAGCCAAGCCGCCGGTCATTACCGCAAACAGCTCCGAACGCGTCATTTTGCTGATATACGGTTTCACCACCAACGGTGCTTCGGTTTGGCCGACAAAAATATTGGCCGCCGCCGACATCGATTCGGCGCGCGAAGTGCCCAATAATTTATGCAGCCCGCCGCCCAACACTTTCACCACCCAGCCCATCACTTTTAAGTGATACAGCACCGCAATCAGCGAAGAAAAGAAAATAATCGTCGGCAACACGCGGAAAGCGAAAATAAAACCGCCGCCGCCGAACACTTCAAACATCTTTTCACCGACCAGTCCGCCGAACAAAAACTCAATGCCCTTGTTGCCGTAGCTCAACACCGCCACCACGCCTTCCGACATTTTTTGCAGCAGCATCTGACCGGCCGGCACATACAGCACCAGCGCACCGAGTGAAAACTGAAGGGCAAACGCGCCGCCTACCGTGCGCCAGTTTATTGCCTTGCGGTGTTTGGACAGGGCAAAGGCAATCGCCAGCAGCGTACACATGCCCAATAAGCTGATTAGGGTACTCATTTTAAAAATCCTATATAAAATAAGTTGTCAAAACAGGAGTTTGTGGAAATGACGCCGTTCGCGCAGGCACAGCGGCGGCGCGGAAGCGTTAAAATACAGTAAGCATAGTATACTTGATTTTACATTTGTTCAATTACCGCGCCGTTTTCAGGCTGCCTGAAAGGCGGCGGCGGCCGTTTAAACGGAAAGGAAATCAATATGGTTCAAACTTTTATCGCCGCAGACGAAGTCAAACGCCAAGCGGCGGCACACGGCGGTGTGATTGATTTTGCCCTGTCGCTGCTGGACACGGCGGCATCGTGTGCGGTCGCCCCCGTGTCGCAGTTTTACGTCGGCGCGGTGGCGGTGGACGCGGACGGCAATTTTTATTTGGGCGCGAATCAGGAATGCGCGGCGGCGGCGATGGCGCAAACCGTCCACGCCGAACAGAGCGCGGTGTCGCACGCTTGGCATCGTGGCGCATCGGTGCTGACCGATATTGTGGTGAACTACACGCCCTGCGGTCATTGCCGCCAGTTTTTAAACGAGTTGCGCGGTGCGGAAAACCTGCGTATCCATCTGCCGCACAGTCGCGATAATCTGCTGCACAGCTATCTGCCCGACAGCTTCGGGCCGGCGGATTTGCAAATGCCGAAACGTTTGCTGGACGAGCAGCAACACGCTTTGCATTGGCTGAATGCCGCCGATGCAGAAGACGCGCTGTTTCAGGCAGCCTGCGCGGCGGCGGCGCAAAGCCACGCGCCTTACACCCGTGCTTATGCGGGCGTGGCCTTGCAGTTGGTGGACGGCAGCACGGTGTGCGGACGCTATGCGGAAAACGCCGCCTACAATCCGACCCTGCCGCCTTTGCAAAGCGCGGTAAACCTGTTGCGTGTGCAGGGCGGCACGGTGGCGGACGTAACGGCTGCCGCACTGGTGTGTACCGAACACGGCGGCCATGAAGCGCATACGCGTGCCTTGTGGGCGGTGTGTTCCGACGCGCCCTTGCGCGTGGCGTATGTACGCGCAGAAGCCGAATAAACTATAGCCAAATTTAAAAACCCAAACAGGCTGCCTGAAAATGTTTTTCAGGCAGCCTGTTTGGGTTTTAAGGCATATTTTTCAATAATTTCAACAATGCTTCCCAGCACTCGGCCACGGTAGCGATATTCACGCGCTCATGCGGCGTATGTGCGCCCTCAATGGTCGGGCCGAAGGAAATCATCTCCACATCGGGCAGGCGTTGCTGCATCAAGCCGCATTCCAAACCGGCGTGAATCACTTCCACTTTCGGCTCATGCCCCAAATGTTCGGCAAACACGCGCTGAGCGGCGGCAAACAGGCGCGATTGGCGGTCGGGCGTCCAACCCGGATAGTCTTCCGCCAACAGCAGTTCCGCGCCGCTTAAACGCGCCAACGCCGCTAAACGGCGCGACAGCGCGTCTTTTGGCGTTTCCAGCAGCGAACGCATCAGCAGGCAGATATGCAAACGCTCGGCTTCGCTTTGCGCCACGCTCAAACACACCGATGTTTCCGCCACGCCGTCAAAATCATCGCTCATCCGCAACACGCCGTCCGGCAGGGCGCACAACAAATCGGCGGCGCAAAGGCTGTCGGCGGCGGTGAACACGGTTTCAGGCAGCGGTAAAACTTCGGCACAGATATTCAATGCGTCAGCGTGTGCGCCCAATTCGGTGCGGGCATCGGCTTCGGCCTGTGCCAAAATGCCGTCCAACTGCGCGGCTGCCTGTGCCGACAACACCACTTCGGCCACCGCCTCACGCGGAATCACATTACGCAGCGTGCCGCCGCTAAAGCGGTGCAAATGCCACGCGCCAACTGCCTGCAAGCGGTTCAGCGTATCGGCCAGCAGTTTGACCGCATTACCGCGCCCACGGTGAATATCAATGCCGGAATGGCCGCCCAACATACCCGACACGCTGATGCGGAAAGCTTGGCCGTCTGTGGCTGCTTCGCGCTGCAGCGGCAGCGACAGTTCAGCATCGCGTCCGCCCGCACAACCCAAGTAAATGCTGCCGTTTTCTTCGGTATCCAAGTTAATCAGATACTTGCCTTGCAACCAGTCGCCCTGCACGGCGCGCACACCGCCCATGCCGGTTTCTTCTTCCACTGTCAGCAACACTTCCAAAGGCGGATGCTGAATATTGTCGGCAAACAACACCGCCAAGGCCATCGCCGCGCCGATGCCGTTGTCCGCACCCAAAGTGGTGTTGTCGGCACGCACCCAGTCGCCGTCAATGCGCGGACGAATCGGGTCGGCGGCAAAATCGTGCGGCGAATCGGGGGTTTTCTGTGCCACCATATCAATATGCGCCTGCAAAATCACGCCGTCTTGCGCGGTTGTGCTGCAGGCGGGTTTGCGGAAATACAGATTGCCTTTGTCGTCCTGCCGCGCAGTAATGCCGGCGGCGCGGGCGCGGTTTAAAATCGTTTCCGCCAAAGCCTGTTCGCGGTAGGTCGGGTGCGGCACGGCGCAAATGTCGTCAAACCATTCCCAAACGGGCGTGGGGGCAAGGGTACGGATGGAAGTCATCTTGGTTCTCCTGATAAGGGACTGCAAACGGCGGCTATTGTACTGCCAAACCGGCGGCGCAAACGTAAAATTATCGGCGGCCGCGCCGTTTCAGGCAGCCTGTTTGGCGTGTTTGCTGCTACAATCTGCCGTTTTCATTTGTTTTTCAGGCAGCCGCGTTTCAGGCAGCCTGAACAGGAGCTGCCATGCACAATTATTCCGCACCCGATGCCGCCGGTTTTTTCGGCAACCACGGCGGCGTTTACGTTGCCGAAACCCTGATTCCCGCCCTGCAACAAGTGGCGCAGGCTTACGCCGAAGCCAAACAGGACGCGACGTTTTGGGCGGCATTCCGCCACGATTTGGCGCACTATGTCGGCCGCCCCAGCCCCGTTTACCACGCCGAGCGTTTGTCGGCACATTTGGGCGGCGCACAAATCTGGCTCAAGCGCGAAGATTTGAACCACACCGGCGCACACAAAGTCAATAACACCATCGGGCAGGCCTTACTTGCTAAACGCATGGGAAAAAAACGGGTGATTGCCGAAACGGGCGCAGGCCAGCACGGCGTCGCCACCGCAACCGTTGCAGCGCGTTTCGGCATGGAATGCCATGTCTATATGGGCGCGGACGACATCCAACGCCAAGCACCGAATGTATTCCGCATGAAGCTGTTGGGCGCGAATGTGGTCAGCGTGGACAGCGGTAGCCGCACTTTAAAAGACGCGATGAACGAAGCCATGCGCGAATGGGTGGCGCGCGTGGACGACACCTTTTACATTATCGGCACGGCGGCCGGCCCTGCGCCGTATCCTGAAATGGTACGCGATTTTCAATGCGTTATCGGCAACGAAGCCAAAGAGCAGATGCAGGCAGCCATCGGCAGGCAGCCTGATGTGGCGGTGGCGTGCGTGGGCGGCGGCTCAAATGCCATCGGCTTGTTTTACCCCTATTTGACGGAAAACGTGCGCTTGGTGGGCGTGGAAGCAGGCGGACGCGGCGTTGCCACCCCCGACCATGCCGCACCGATTACATCAGGCGCACCGGCAGGCGTGTTGCACGGCTTTGCCAGCTATCTGATGCAGGACGGCAACGGGCAGGTATTGGGCACGCACTCGGTATCGGCAGGCTTGGACTATCCGGGCATCGGCCCCGAACACAGCCACCTGCACGACATCCGCCGCGTGGAATACACCGCCGCCAACGACGATGCCGCTTTGGAAGCCTTTGATTTACTGTGCCGTTATGAAGGCATTATTCCCGCGCTGGAAAGCGCGCACGCGCTGGCGTGGGCGGTGGCACACGCGCCGAAAATGGATAAAAACCAAGTGGTTTTGGTAAACCTGTCGGGGCGCGGCGATAAAGACATCAATACTGTTGCCCAATTAAAAGGCATTGAATTGTAAACATAAAAAAACGTTTCAGGCAGCCTGAAATGTAAAATCCCGCAAAGAATCATCAAGCAGGCATTGCATTTGCTGCACAAATAAACGGGCGGATAGCCGTTTGTGGCATATCCGCCCGTTTATTAGAAAGATTTTAAGCTATCCGTTTATTTATATTACTTTTTCCTGCGGTTTGCGTTATAATTGGTGTGTCTGGTGCCGTCCGTGCCGATGGCTCAACCGCCTTTTAAGGAGATAAATCATGTCAAAAAAGAAACCGAATTTTTTGCCCAAGCACTTAAGCATTTTGCTGTCGCTGGGCTTGAGTGTAAACGCCTGGTCGGCCATTAGCCCGCAAAGCCCGTTTTCGCAAATCCCCCTGCACCTGCAAAACAGCAACACGGTTACCACCGCCGCCGTCAAACCCAATCTGGCGCTGGTTGTGGACAATTCCGGTTCAATGCTTAATAACGGGTCGGACGGCCAGAAAAAAATTACCCATTTGTTAAATACCCTGACTTGGGTATTGGGCAAATACGGCAATAAATTCCACTGGGTGATTTTGCCGGTATCCGAACCAGCCGGCGCACCGATGACCCAAAATAATCAATTTCACTTAAAAAACCGACAAAGCATCGTTTCCTATTATTTGCGCGAGCTGGAAAAGAAATTGCGTGGCGAGCAACATAATTGGCGTTTCGGCATGAACTTGGCCGATATGAAAAACTATGTGCAAAACCGTTTCGGTACGGCGGCCAGCTTGAATACCAACTTCAAGATGCAGGACGGTAGGACATCCGTTTATATGACCTCGGGCGGTCACTCGCCGCTGATTTCCCGTTATCTGGATGCGCTGTTTATCTTGCAGCAGGGCATGCAATACCGTTGCCAAAAAAGCTATGCGGTCATGTTTTCAGACGGTTTCCCCACCGATAACCTGATGGTGGAAGCAAAAAACGGATCGGCTTTTGCGACCTTAATACCCAACTACGGTGCATACGGAAAAAACCCCATTATCGAGGCTTACACCCATAGCTACAATGACGGCACCTTGGCCTGGCTGGCTATTCGCGACAATAAGTGGTCGGCATTGAAGAGGAATAATCAGTTTCCTAGAGGTCTGTACCGTTACCAACACCCCGATATAGACGCCTATATTGACAGCGCCAAGAAGCTCCAGCCGAATAGAACGCCGATATTTGGCAAGTATCACTGCGAAAACAGCTTGGGCTGTCAATATCTGGTACCGCCAAACGTAACGGTCAACGGCAACAGCATAGGTTTTGCGCAGTATATTACCGAAGCGGTGAAATTGGGCGATTTGAAAACCAATGCGCTTGACGGCGTGGATGCTGCCGGTAGACCTTGGGATGAGGCCGTGTTTTACGATGAAAAAACCGGCGGTTTGCACGGTCGGCAAAATGTCGAAACCTTTGCCATCGGCTATAGTGGTTCAGAGAATACGAGAACGTTTCTGAGAGCATTTTCACCGTCCAACAACTATCGGGATATTGTTGCCAAAAATGAAGCCGACCTGAAGCAAAAGTTTGATCAAATCTTCAGCAAAATCAGTGCGGATGTTCAATCTTCACTGCCGCCGCAGTCGTTCTCAAGTTTTGCGCCGGCATTGTCGCATAAAGACAATTCCACCAAGCTGCCCGATATGGCGGCTGCGGTGCGCCTGATTTTGGAAAACGGTGCCAGCGAAATTTACTTTTATAAAGTAAACAACAAAATCATCAGCGATGATTACACCGTGCCCAACTATGCAGGACGTAAAACCCTGATTCATGACGGTAACCGCGCTCAATGGGTTGAGAACTTTAGGGGAAGTAATTCATTTTTTGATTTAAATTCCAGCAGGTCTGACGAGTGGCGCACTGCCATGCTGCCTTGGATTACCCGCAGCACAGATGACAACATCATTGCCAATATGAGCGGCCTGTCCATGAAATACCGTAACCGCAACGGCGAAAGCAATGGTCCGCGCAATATGGGCGATATTATCGGCTCCGGTATTGTGGCATACGGCCCCTTGGAATTTGCCCGTAAAAGATATTTGGTTACGGCAGCCAACGACGGCATGATTTACCTGTTCAAGAGTTCGTCCAACGCCAATCATCCCTATGATTTGAAGTTGAACTATATTCCTGCTGCAATGGAACGCCAGTCTTCTGAAGATACTTTGGCTAAACACTTTAAATACATTGCCAATGCCGACTACGTTACCCCGCGTCCTGCACGCGCCAATGCCAGCTTGGTTCCGCACCAATATATGGTGAACGGCGGCTTTGTCATCCGTACTATGGACTCTACCGGTCCGGAGCAGACTCTGATGGCGTTGAATATGGGTCAGGGCGGACGCGGTACGGTTGCTTTGAATTTGGGCGGTCCCGACCGCAAAGACATCAACCGTATGGTTGGTATTGATGCTCCACAATCCGATTGGGAAAACACCGTGCCTTTGTTTGAAACTCCGAAAGGTGCGGACAATATGATGGGCTACACCATCGGTAAGCCCACCATCGGCCGTATTGCCATGGAGCGTTCGGTTAGCAAAGACGGTAAAGCCACGTTGGACACCAAGCTGCATGATGTACGTCAAAGCGTGTTTATCGGTAGCGGTATTTTGAATCCGAGTGGTGGTAAGACCAATACCGAAAGTGCTTTATATGTTTACAATGCCATTGCCGATTTGAATGTCGGTATCCAAAACGGCTCGACTCCTGTTTCGGCGGTGCAATCCAAAGCCGGTGATTTGGTGAAAAAAATAGCTGTGCCGGCCGAGATGGGTAAGGGCGGTTTGGCAGAACCGACCATTGTGGATATCGATTTTGACGGTGCGATTGATATTGTTTATGCAGGGGACTATGGCGGCAATCTGTACCGTTTTGACCTGCGCGGCAAGCCTAATGAGTGGACGGTGAAAAAAATCTTCCAAACTGCTGCCAACCAGCCGATTACCAGTGCGCCTGCGGTTTTGCGTGATGAGAAAAACCGTTATGTCGTGATTTTTGGTACGGGCAGCGATTTGTATCAGGAGGATTTGAAAGATAAGTCTATTCAGGCCGTGTATGGTATTTATGATGACTTGACAAACTTTGAGCCGCAAGTCAAACAAGTGGGCGGTTTGGTGCAACAAACCTTTACGGAGGTGCACAACCAGCAAATCGGCAGACAGACGTTTGATTTGCGTACCCTGACGGATAATCCGATTGGCGATAATCCGCAAGGCTGGTATTTTAACCTGACGCCGAGTGAGCGCGTGGTGGTTAAGCCGCATATGTTGTTGAAAACGGCGATTATTACGACCCGCAGCTATAAATTTACCGAGAAAAATGTGAATAACGGCAGCAACGGCAGCAAGCCGGATTTATGTTTGGCGGCCGAATCTTCCGTTCAGTCTTCGGGTGAAAGCTGGATTATGCAGGTGAAAGCCGACAACGGCGGCAACCTGCCGGGTAAAGACGGTGATGATATTTACGGCTTTGTTGATCTTACCCGTCAAAATACCGGCGGTTCGTCCCGTAATACCCATACAGCGGATTTGATTCCGTCCGGTACGAAGATTGTGGATGGTGGTCTGTCGGGAATAGAGCTGGATGCCACGCCGACCAAAGCCAACGGTTTGAAAAATTCCACTACGGTTGAGGGTGATGCCAGCGGAAGCGGTCAAGACCCTGACCTGCGCCCTGGTGGTGGGGAGGCTGCCCAACGTTGTCTGCCCGATGAGGACAACTTTGCGGCGCTGACCAATTCCGGCGGCAGCAAAGGTGTGGAAAATCTGTTTAATCTGATTGGTTTGAAATGTAGCGAAGTGAAAGGTAGCGGACATATCCGCCGCTTGAGCTGGCGTGAAATTTTCTAACGGCCACTTATTTGTAAAATAATTTTTACAAACACGAAACGGCACGGTAAACATTAATAATGTTACCGTGCCGTTTTTTGTTTCAGGCTGCCTGAAAATGTCAGATTTTGCCCGAATACTTGAGTTAAACGGTGTTTGCGCTTAAAATAACGTGCTTTCCGACAGGGCGGCCGTGTTTTTCCGCGCCCTGATGCCTTAATCAATTTTGAAAGCACGTTACACAACTTAACACAGGGGTTGTGATGCGTGCTTTTTCTTTGCCGCCCCTTTATTTTTAAAGTTCATAGGAGCCGCCCATGACCGTACCCGCTCTTCTTGTCCTTGCCGATGGCAGTATTTTTCACGGCATTTCCGTTGGTTATCAGGGTTCTACATCCGGCGAAGTGGTATTTAATACCGCCATGACCGGCTATCAGGAAATTCTGACCGACCCGTCTTATACCAAACAAATCGTTACCCTGACTTATCCGCATATCGGCAACACCGGTGCCAACAGCGAAGACACCGAAAGCGCGGCGGTGTGCGCCGCCGGTTTGGTGATTCGCGATTTGCCGTTGCTGCACAGTAACTTCCGTGCCGAAGAAAGTTTGCAGGATTATTTAATCCGCCATCAGACGGTGGCGATTGCCGATATTGACACCCGTCGCCTGACCCGTATTTTGCGCGACAAAGGGGCGCAGGCAGGCGCGATTCTGACCGGTGCCGATGCTACCGTTGAAGCAGCCGAAAAGCTGATTGCCGCTTTCGGCAGCATGGCGGGCAAGGATTTGGCCAAAGACGTATCGTGTACCGCCGCCTATGAATGGACGGAAGGCGAATGGGCTTTGGGACAAGGCTTCAGGCAGCCTGAAACGCCGTATCATGTGGTGGCATTTGATTTTGGTATTAAAACCAATATTCTGCGGATGCTGGCGCAACGCGGTTGCCGTCTGACCGTTGTGCCTGCACAAACTTCGGCGGCAGAAGTGCTGACCTTAAATCCGGACGGGATTTTTCTCTCCAACGGCCCGGGCGACCCCGAGCCTTGCGATTATGCGATTGATGCCGTGCGCGAATTGTTGAACAGCAAAAAGCCCTTGTTCGGCATTTGCTTGGGACATCAGCTGTTGGGCTTGGCGGCAGGCGGTCAAACCGGAAAAATGCCGTTCGGCCACCACGGCGCGAACCACCCCGTGCAGGACTTGGATAGCGGCAAAGTATTGATTACCAGCCAAAACCACGGCTTTGAAGTGGACGAATCCAGTCTGCCCGCCAATGTGCGCGTCACCCACCGCTCGCTGTTTGACGGCACGGTGCAGGGCATTGAAATGACCGACCGCCCCGCCTTCAGTTTCCAAGGCCACCCCGAAGCCAGTCCGGGACCGCACGATGTTGCCTATCTGTTTGATAAATTTATTGCCTGTATTCAGGCAGCCCGAAATTAATTTGTAAGGACTTCCCATGTACTCCGATGCCGAATATATGCGCCACCTGCTGGACTGCCTGCAAGACAAACGCACCCCTGCCGGCGGACTGGCGTTTGCGGCAGTATGGGACAAACTGACTTTTGATTACACGCCTGCCAGCCTAAACCGTTTGAGTGCCGTGCTGCGCCGCATTTACGACAAGCAGCCCGATGCTTTTGCCCAACTGCAAAGCCACCGCGCCGGACAAAATTTTTTATTGAGTTTGTCTGCCTATCTGGCCGAATATGTCGGGCGGCACAGCAGTACCGCCTACGAGTGGCTGCCTGACGGTCAGGTTTCCTTCGGCACTTGGCATTTCAAGCCCGTTTTGGCGTTGCGCCTGCTGCTGACCGGCCAAAAAGACGCCCTAAATCTGGATGATACCGTATGGCAGGCGTTCCGCCTGAATCCTGAGGCCGACCGTGGCAAAATGGCCGCTTTCCTACTGGAACACTATCGCCGCAACCGTACCGCGCCGCAAGGCCTGTCTTTTACCGCCGAACTGGCAGAAATAGAATTAGACGGCAGTACGGGCAGCTTGGCGGCAGTAGATAATTTATTGGCCGAGCTGCATGAGGACGAATGGCTGACACCGGATAATTTTCACAGTCGTTTTGCCCATTATCCTGCCCGTAATTTCTTATTGTTAATTGCATTTTATTTAGGGGAAACCTTGTCTGCCTTATCGGGGCATCAGGCTGTCTGGACCAATACCCCGCAGGCAGGCGATGAGTTTTTTGACGGTTTTGTCTTGGAGTTGGACGGTGTGCGCCTGCCTATGTTAAGAATGTTGGAAGATGCTCTGGCAGGCGGACGGAGCGTATTCGCCCTGATAAAGAAAAGCAGCGGCAAGGTTGATAATCCGTTGCCTCCCGAACCGAATCAGGCTGCCCGCCGTGCGGTAGACGGTTTGTTGAATCCGGATTTTAACCATGGCAGTTTGCCGTCTGTGCCTGTGGCTTATGCCAACGAATTAAAAGGGTCCAAGTTGGATTACAGCCTGCGCAGCTTGGCCAGATTGGATAAATTATTGGCACATATCCGTATGGAGCAAACAGATTTTGAAGATTTCGTACAGGAAGCGGCGCAGCTGAACTTTTTACATTTTTGTGCGTTTTATCTGTCACGGACGGCGGCCGAACTGTCACACAACACTTTAAAGTTTATCGCTTATGAGGAAGCCAAAAGGCAAATTCCCGATTTACCGCAGGAATGGTTCAGCCAATATGCCGCTGTAATTGGCGAACGCATTTATTTCCCATTTGGACGCATTGCCTCATTGATTTGGGATGAAGTGCCGGAAACATCTTGTGCTTTGTTTGCACAGGGTATTTGTAATGAGCATAGCGGTCATTTGTATCAGTGTAGTGCTTTATTGTCGGAAGAGGAGCAGAACGCCTCTTTGGGGGATTTGATACAAAAAACTTTACGTCAGGCCGGTTTTACCGTTGCCTATGCCTTGTATCAACGTGCAAAGCTGCCTGAAAACGGTGTACTGATTCCCTTGTTACTGGAGCCGCATCCTGAAAAACATTGGAATATGCTGCAACTGATGTTTGACGATACCGACAGCGCTTTAGAACACGGTATGAACCTTTTGGAACAAAATCCTGATAACCGGCCGTGCCGTATTCTTTGTTACGAGGGCTACGTTAATCTGCCGCGCGGTCGTTTTGATGCGCTGATGTTGGAAATCCGTACTTATCGCGGCAACCGTCCGTTTGCGCTTCAGGCAGCCCTGCCGTTTTTGCCCGACGGCAGCGGAAACATAGCCGTGGGTTCACTGGCGGTTAATGGCGCGGCGATAAAAGATGGACAGGAAGCAGAAATACTTGCTGCTTGTATTTATCGGGGAATGGACGATTTTAATGAACCGCAACACGGTAAAGGCTACTGGCGGCAGCTATACCGCTTCTATTTATAGTTATAGTTAATATGATTTATTTTTCAGACAAGGCGGCGAGCCGCAGACAGTACAGATAGTACGGCAA
>JAUNOT010000052.1 GCA_030537065.1 Conchiformibius sp. | reverse complement strand
AATCATGGGCATCGTGGTTTTCGCCCACCAAAGCAACAAACACATCGCCTGCTTCAGCGGTGCGGCTGTCGGTGGTAATTTTGCCAACAGGGGCATCGGATAAGGGCGGCAGTCCTAAAGCTTGGGTAATAAAATTCAAATTCATATTTTCACTTCAACAATCTTTAAATTTGCTCTTTAGGAATATCAGGATTGGCGGCATGGGCTTGTTCTTTAAAAAATAAAATATTTTTTGCTGCTAGAATCCACAGCACCAAAGCGGCAATATTGATATTAAACTCTCCACCGTCAAAGCTGCCCCAGCCAAACGATAATTTCAACAGACCTGTTGCGTCCCAAAACCAACCCGATGCCGTGTGAAAGTGTATCAAAGCAGTGAAATAAGTCAGCAACGCCCAGCGTAAACCACTAATCGGTTTGCACAGTAAACGCCATGCCGTCCAAGCCGTTAAGGCGGCCACCGCACACACGATGACGGCGGAATACCACATCACCGGTAAAGGCTGCCATGCCAGCCACAGCAAAATGATTAGCCAATACAGGCTTTGCAATACGGTCAGCCATGTCAATACTTTCATACTGACAGGCGCGACTGCATATTCGGGAAAATGTTTTTGAAAAAAAGTAAGTTTCATGATTTGGCGTACTCCGTCAGGCTGCCTGAAACTCAACGTCCGCTGCTTTCAGGCAGCCTTTTTACCAATGCCGCCCGCGCAATTTCAAAATCAGAAAAATGGTGTTTTACGCCCTGAATATCCTGATAAGTTTCATGGCCTTTGCCTGCAATCAGAATCACATCATCGGGCGCGGCCTGCAAAACGGTTTGCTCGATGGCATGGCGGCGGTCGGCTTCCACCAGCGCGGGATTGGGTACAGCCGGCAGGATGTCGTCAATAATGGTTTGCGGCTCTTCCATACGCGGATTGTCGCTGGTAATAACGGGGTAGTCGCTGTGTTCGGCCGCCACCGCACCCATCAACGGACGTTTGCCGCGGTCGCGGTTACCGCCGCAGCCGAATACGCACCACAGTTTGCTGTCAGGCGTTTGGATTTCGCGCAGGGTGGTCAGGGCTTTTTCCAAAGCATCGGGGGTGTGGGCGTAGTCCACCACCACCAAAGGTTTACCCACTTCGGCAATGCAGTCCATGCGGCCGGTGGCAGGGCGGATTTTTCCCAAAGCGTCCAGTACATCGGGCAGGGGATAGCCGTCGGCACACAATACACCGACGCAGGCAGCAAAGTTTTGCGCGTTAAAACGGCCGAGCAGGCGCGTGTGTGCCGTGCCTTCGCCCCAAGGTGTGTGCAGGGTCAGCGTCATGCCGTCGGGAGCGGCTTGAAAACGGCTGATGCGGATGTCGGCGTTTTCGCTGAAGCCGTAGCCGTAGCTGTGCAGTTCGGGGCGGTCGCGGCGCACGGCCGCCAGCAGTTGTGCGCCGAAAGGGTCGTCGCAGTTAATCACGGCATGCTGCAAGCCCTGCCAGTAAAACAGGCGGGTTTTGATGCGGCCGTATTCGTCCATACTGTTGTGGTAGTCCAGATGGTCGCGGGTCAGGTTGGTGAACACTGCGCTGCGGAAAGGCACGCCGTTGACGCGGAACTGGTCGAGGCCGTGACTGGATACTTCCATCGCCACGGTTTTTGCACCCTGTGCGGCAAAACCGCGCAGCAGGGTTTGCACGGATACGGGGTCGGGCGTGGTGTGGGTGGCTTCGTCCAACCGTCCCCAAAAGCCGTTGCCCACCGTGCCGGTAATGGCGCAGGACGGGCGGCCTTCCAGCAAATCAACCGCTTGTGCCAGCCATTGGGTAATGGAGGTTTTTCCGTTGGTGCCGGTTACGCCGTAAATGTTCAGGCTGCCTGAAACCTGCCCGTACACCGCCGCCGCCACCATACCGGCACAACGGCGCAGGTCTTTGATGCCAAGATTGGGTACGTGCCAAGCCGCGTTCCATTGGAAACGGCCGTCGTCGTCCCAAAACACAAACGCCGCACCCTGTGCGATGGCGGCAGGGATATAGCTGCGGCCGTCCACATACTCGCCCTGACAGGCAATAAAAATATCGCCGGCACGGATTTTGCGGCTGTCGGCGTGCAGGGTAACGTCTGCCCCTGCCGTAACGGGCAGCTCGGGCAGGACGGTTTGGGCGGGCGGGGCTTGCAGGCTGTACATGATTGCTTCCTTAAAACGGTTTCAGGCTGCCTGCGTGCGGCCGGACGCACTTTCAGGCAGCCTGCAAAGAGGGTTACGGTTCGCCGGTTTCGGCAGGGGTTTGGTCGGTTACCAGCACCGGCTGTTGTTCGTCGGCGCTGACATCGTGGGTGGGACGGACGTTCAGCACCTTCAGACCGCCTGCCATCACGCCACGGAAAACAGGGCCGGCCACCGCGCCGCCGTAGTAACCTTTGCCGCGCGGGTCGTCAATGGTTACCGCCACAATCAGGCGCGGATTTTGTGCCGGTGCGAAACCGACAAAGCTGGCACGGTAACGGTCTTCATAGCCGCCGCCTTCGGCCACTTTTTTGGCCGTACCGGTTTTGGCGGCCACATCGTAGCCCGGCACGGCACCGTTTACACCACTGCCGCCTGCACGGGTGACGCTAATCATCATATCGCGCATAATTTTGGCGGTGGCCGGGCGGATAACCGGCGTACCGGACGGGATTTCGTCGCGTTTGTAAATGGTGGCGGGCAACAGCTTGCCGTCATTGGTAAAAATGGTATAAGCCTGCGCCATTTGCAGCATATTGGCGGTCAGCGCATAGCCGTAAGACATCACCGCCTTATCCAACTGCCCCCAGCGTTCGGCCGGTTTGAGTGGACTGCTTTGTTCGCCGCTGACACCCGAATTGGTTTTTTTACCGAAGCCGATGGCATCAAAATACTGATACAGCACCTTGCTCGGATACATGGCGGCAATATGGCTGGTACCAACATTAGATGATTTCTGCAAAATGCCTTCGGAAGTCAGGCTCGGGTATTCGTGGGTATCACGAATCAGCTTGCGGCCAATCATATACGGGCGGGTGTCAAACACCGTATTGCGGCCGATTTTGCCGTCGTCAATCGCCTTGGCAACAATAAACGGTTTCATTACCGAACCCGGCTCCATGGTGACGCCCACCGCATAATTGCGGAAGCTGTCTTCGGGGAACTGGGTGTAGAAATTGGCATCGTAGTCGGGCATGCTGGTCATGGCCAGAATTTCACCGGTTTTGGCATCGAGTACCACCACGCCGCCTGCTTTGGCATTAAATTGTTTTAAGCCTTTGGCCAATTCGTTACGCGCCAAACGCTGAATAGCTTGGTCCACCGACAACACCAGCGTTTCCCCCGGCCGTGCCATACGGTTTTCGGGCGATTCCAGCATTTCCACAATATTGCCGCGCCGGTCGCGAATCACAATTTGCTTACCGTCGGTGCCACCCAATAATTCGTTTTCGGTGCGCTCGATTCCTTCCAAACCGACGCCCTTGCTATTGGCAAAGCCGACGATATGAGAAAACAGGTTACCGGTAGGATAAGTGCGTTCGCTGCGCTCCTCAAAACGCAACGACGGAATTTTCAGGGCTTTGAGTTTGTCGGCTTCAGCCAGCGACAGTTCTTTTTTCAGATTCAGATATTTGACCGAAGTATCTTGGAATTTGGTACGCAGTTCGCTTTCGGGAATTTGCAGGATTTCTGCCATTTGGCGAAATTGCTCATTGCTGATGGTGTTCCAGTTTACGGGGTCACCCTTGCGCTTGGGTTCGTAGATGGCCTGGGGGTTGAAAGTGGGAACGCGCAAATGGCGGCTAACCGCCAGCACGGTACCGTTGCGGTCGGTAATCATACCGCGCAAGGCGGGTTCTTTAATGCTGCGAACCAAGCGGTTTTCACCGAAGCGGCTTAATTCGGTGCGGTGTTGGATGTGGATAAAAAAGCTGTATACCGCCAGACAGACAAAGGCCATACAAATGGCCAGCAATACCGCCATCAGGCGCAAATTACTGGTTACGGGTTGATTATCTTTTATTGTTTTGGTTTCGTTATCGGCAGCCATGTGTGGTGCTTTGCTTATGTATTAAAAATTATTCGGACGGCACAGCCGCGACGGGTTTAACGTAATTGCAGGATGACGGTGTTGTTGGCAGACGGTGTGGCCATATTCATTTTGTCGGCAGCCGTATGCACCAGTTTCAGGTCTACTGCCTGACTGTGTTCGTATTGCAGCTCGGCATAGTCCTGATTCAGGCGGATTTCTTCTTCCTGACCACGGCCGTACAGCTGGGTTTGGTGTTTGATGCTGTTGTTCAAATCCACCACATAATAGCCGGACGCCAGCACACCGGCCAGCAATAAGACGTTGAGTTTTGTAAACATAAGTTTCCAGTCTTTCACTTGTTCGAGCCCTCCCGCGTTGCGGTTTGGAAAGGGAAAACGCCGCCGGTGCGTTCTGCCACGCGCAGGACGGCGGAACGGGCGCGCGGATTGGCGGCGGTTTCGGCGGCAGAGGGTTTAATCGCCTTGCCGACGGCGTTTAAAGGCATTTCAGGCAGCTCGCTGTCGCGCACCAACGCCCATTTGGGCAGCGGCGGCCGCACCGACTGTTCGCGGATAAATTGTTTGACCATGCGGTCTTCCAGCGAGTGGAAGGAAATTACCGCCAAACGCCCGCCCGTGTTGAGGCGCGATACCGCCTGCGGCAGGGCTTCGCGGATTTCTTCCAGTTCACGGTTAATAAAGATACGAACGGCTTGGAAGGTGCGCGTGGCGGGGTGTTGACCGCGTTCGCGAGTACGGACGCACTGTGCCGCAATCTGCGCCAGCTGGCCGGTTGTACGGACGGGAGTTTCGCCGCGCTGCGCCACAAGGGCACGCGCAATTTGGCGGGCAAACCGCTCTTCACCATAATCTCTGATTACCTCGTAAATCTGTTGTTCGTCTGCCTGCGCCAGCCACTCGGCGGCGGATAGGCCGCGCGTGGTGTCCATACGCATATCCAACGGCGCGTCAAAACGGAAGCTGAAACCGCGTGTGCCGTCGTCAATCTGCGGCGAGGAAATACCCAAATCAAACAAAATGCCGTCGATTTTGCCGATGCCTGCGCCGTCTAAAGCGGCGGAAAGGGTGGCAAAACCGTTGTGCACCACGCTGACGCGGCGGTCGTTGTCGGCCAAAGCACGGGCGGCGGCAATGGCCTGTGGGTCTTTGTCAAACACCAGCAGGCGGCCGCCTGCACCCAAACGGCTCAATATTAAACGCGAATGGCCGCCGCGCCCGAACGTGCCGTCCACATACACGCCATCGGTGCGGATATTGAGGGCATCGACGGCTTCGTGCAGCAAAACGGTGGTGTGTGTCAGTTCGGTCATGGCGGGAAATGGCTTCAGGCAGGCGGAAAACGGCATTTTTCTGCCGCTTTCGGCAAAATAAGGGCGCAACTATAAAAAAAATCCGCCATACGGTCAAACCGCACTTCCGCACGAAAACAACACCCCGTACCGCCGCCCGTGCCGTTTCAGGCAGCCGTGCCGCCGCCGTAGGGCTTGCGGAACACGCTTTTAACAGCAGGTCAAACCAAAATCCCGATAAAAAACAATATTGGTAAATAATCAGACCGGCGCAGGCAAAACGGTTATAATAGCCCGCCGCAAATTGCTTTTTACAAAACTTAACCTTATTGCCCCACATGGTTACTTCCCCTTTTCCCCCTTTGCTGCCCGAGCAGCAGGCTGCCTGCGATGCCTTGACGCGGCAGTTGGCCGATGAAATCGCTGCCGAAGGCGGCGCGATACCGTTTTCACGGTTTATGGAGCGGGCATTGTATGCGCCGCAATACGGCTATTACACCGGCGGCGCACACAAAATCGGCCGTGACGGTGATTTTGTGACCGCGCCTTTGCTCTCGCCCCTGTTCGCGCAAACGTTGGCGCGGCAGTTGGCGCAAATCTTGCCGCAAACAGACGGCAATGTATATGAATTCGGTGCCGGTACGGGCGTATTGGCGGCGCAACTGCTGAACGCGCTTTCAGGCAGCCTGAAACATTATTATATTGTGGAACTGTCGCCCGAACTGGCCGAGCGGCAACGGCGTTATCTGCAACAGCACGCGCCCGAACACGCCCACAAAGCCGTTCATTTGACCGCCTTGCCCGAATACTTTGACGGCGTGATTATCGGCAATGAGGTGTTGGACGCAATGCCGGTGGAGCGCATTACCCGTGCGGCGGACGGCAGTTGGCAGCAGGCGTTTGTGGCGTGGGAAAACGATGGTTTTGTGCCACAACTGCGGCCGCTTGCCTCGCCCGTGCTGTTACAGGCAGCCGCGCAGTATTTTCCGCCGCAGCCCGACTACACCAGCGAGCTACATCCGGCGCAATATGCTTTTGTGCATACGCTGGCACAAAAACTGCGGCGCGGCGGCATGATTTGGCTGGACTACGGTTTTGATGCCGCCCAGTATTACCATCCGCAACGGCAAGACGGCACGCTTATCGGCCACCACCGCCACCACACCGTTCACGACCCGTTTTTCCGCGTCGGCCTGACCGACCTGACCGCCCATGTGAATTTTACCGATATTGCCCAAGCCGCCACCGATGCCGGTTTGGACTTAATCGGTTACACCACGCAGGGGCGTTTCCTGCTGAATGCGGGCATCACCGAATGTCTGGCGCAAAGCTGTCCCGACCCGCAGTCGCCCGCCTATTTTCAGGCAGCCGCCGCCGTCAATGTTTTAACCGCCCAACACGAAATGGGCGAATTGTTTAAAGTGATTGCCTTCGGTAAAGACACCGACCCCGATTGGCTCGGTTTTGCCATAGGCGATTTATGCCATAAATTATAAAAGCTTATGTCCGATACCTTTTTGGCCGCCCTGTGTATGGCGGCGGCTTTGGGCGGCAGCAGTTGCGCCGCGTTTAAAGACAAACCGCAGTTGGCGGCGTTTGCACGCCGTCATCCGATTGCCGCTTTTGCCATCGGCAACCGCAGCGAGCTGGGTACCAATATCACCAGCAATGCCGTGCGTATTTCCACCCGTTTGGGCTTGGACGACCGCGCCAACGGCGACGGACGCGGCACGCAGGTGAATGCCCTGCGCCATTCGCTGTGGCAGGCCGCCATTACCGCCCGTTTCGGCAGCCGTATTGCCGAAGCGGCCGGCAATGCCTACGAGCGCAATGCCGTGCAGCACAACAGCCGCGACTACCCCGACCGTTACCGTGCCGATGAAGCGGCCGATTTGCGTAACAACGCGGTCGGACGGCGCATTGGCGCAGGCGGCGGCAATATGAAGCAGTTGGCGGCGAAGCTGCTGGACGAATACCGCAACAACGGCTTGTGGACGGCCGCGCCGGTGCAGGAAAACGGCAAAACCGTCTGGCGCATCAGCCAAACGCGCTTGGATAAAACCGCCCATCAGACGGCAGTGGCGAAGCTGGCGGTATTGGACGGCAACGGCATGACGGCGGCGGAACGGCAACAAGCACAACAGCAATCCCAAAACCGTCGCCGATAATTATTTCAGGCAGCCTGAAAGCGGTTTTTCCGTTTCAGGCTGCCTGAAAAAATCATTGCATATCAATTAACGCTTGGCAAAACCCTGCTTCTGCAAATAAGCCAACATTTCCGGACGGATTTCCCCGTTCAAAGTATCGTTAATCTGCTTGTTCCAGTCCAAATCCAGATTACGCAAGTTTTTATAATAATCCGCTACCGTTTGGTTATACGCCTGCAACAGCGCTTCGTCGGCAGGACGGTATTCGTTTTCCGACAACACCGCTTCCACCGGCAGACGCGGACGCTGTGCCGGTTCGTGCGCCGGATAACCCAAGCACATACCCAGTAACGGCACAACATGTTTGGGCGTGTTCAAAATTTCCGACACGCGGTTAATATCGTTGCGCACGCCGCCGATGTACACGCCGCCCAAGCCCAGCGACTCGGCACACAACAGCACGTTTTGGGCAAACAAGGCCACGTCCACCGCACCGACCATCAGCACTTCCACCCAGTCGGTTTGCGCTTGCGGCGCAAAATAATGATGGCGGCTGGTATCAATGCAGTACACCAAAAATTCGGCGCAGTTTTCCACATAATGATGGCCGTTCGGTACGCCTCCTGCCGCCACTTCGCGGATTTGCTTGCGCTTTTCGGCATCGCTTACGCGGATAACGCTCACGCTTTGCAAAAAGCTGGACGTGGACGCCATCTGTCCGGCGCGAATCAGCGCGTCAAACACATCGGCGGCAATCGGCTGCTCGGTAAATTTGCGGATGGAACGGTGGTTAAGCGCGGTGCTTAAAGCGGGTTTGCTATCAAACATAGTGAGCCTCTGTTACAAGTTGCATGGGAAAACGGGCATTATAGTATAATCCCCCCGTTCAGGCAGCCTGAAACACGGCCGCCTTCCACCACACCACACGGAGAAAACCATGTCTGAAGAAACCCCGATCATCTTTACCGAAGCCTGCTGCACCAAAGTGGCGGATTTAATTGCCGAAGAAAACAACCCCGACCTGATGCTGCGCGTTTTTGTCAACGGCGGCGGCTGTTCCGGCTTCCAATACGGCTTTACCTTTGACGAAATCAAAAACGACGACGATTTTGAAATTGAAAAAAACGGCCTGAAATTTTTGGTTGACCCGATGAGCTACCAATACTTAATCGGCGCGGAAATCGACTACACCGAAAGCCTGCAAGGTTCGCAGTTCGTCATCCGCAACCCCAATGCCACCACCACCTGCGGCTGCGGTTCGTCTTTTTCGGTATAACAAACCCGCCGCAGCGCCTTAAAATGCTTGAAAAGACTGCCCGAACCCCGTTTCAGGCAGTCTTTATCTATGATATGATTGCGCCTGTTTTTGCCCGTTTGCCGCAGTCCAATTCACTATTAAGGATTTCCGATGAAAAAAATCGTGTTTGGTATCGTCCTGCCCGCCGTTGTTGCCGTATTTCTCGGCACACCCTATTATTTCGGCATTAAAGCGGAAGAAAGCCTGACCGAACAACACCGTATTTTACAAGATACCTTTTTCTTTGAAATCGTATCGCGCAAATACGAACGCGGCTGGTTCACCTCCACCGAAACCACCGTTATCCGCTTTCATCCGACCGTTCTGTCCAACCTGTCCAAACAGTTGCCCGACAATCTGAAAACCGTTCTGGAAAAAGAGCTGACCATCGTCAATCACATCAAGCACGGCTTGTTTGCTGACGGCATCACTCCCGTGCGTGCCAGCATCCGTACCGAATTTGCCTATCATCCCGAAGTACAAAAAGTGCTGTCGCGCTTTTTTAACGGCAAAACACCGGTAAAAATGGACAACACCATCTATTTAAGCGGCGGCGGCAAGCTGAATATTCATGTTGCCCCATTTGATTATGAAGAACTTTCCGGCATCAAACTCAACTGGAAAGGCATGACTTCACAGGTGGACTACCGCAGCGGCTTCAGCGAATACGAAACCCTGTTTGACATTCCGGGCTTGGAAGCGGTACTGGCCGACAAAGGCAACATCAGCTTGGAAGGCATCACCTCGCGCACCGAAAGCCGCGGCAGCCAAACCGGCCTCAGCCTCGGTTCGTCCGACATCAAAATGAAACGTTTTGACGTGCGCTGGAAAGAAAACATTGACTACAATATCCGCTTAAACGAACTGGTCAATGCCGTAACCGATTTGGAAATCGGCGCCTTTATCAACCCCACAGGCAGTATTCCCCCCTCTTCTCTGTCGGTACACAATCTGGCCTACACCAGCCAGACCGATGAAAAAAACGGCTTTATTGATGCACGCGGTCACTTTACCTTTGAAAAACTCAATTACGGCGAAGACCAATACGGCCCGCTTGATATTGATATTGCCGCCGAACACTTGGACGGCAAAAGCCTGAATGCGGTCAAAACCGCTTGGCAGAAACTCAGCACTGACCAAACACTCAGCGGTGAACAGATACAGGAAAAAGTATTGGCTTCACTGCGTAAAGAAGGTGCCGGCCTGTTTACCAACAACCCCGTGTTCAAAATCAACAAATTTGACCTGACCATTCCGTCCGGCTATATTAAAGTAAACGGCAACGCTTCATTTAACGGCCTTCAGGCAGCCGAGCTGAACGATTTTGGTGCGATGGTCGGCAAACTTAAAGCCAACCTGAAGCTGGATATTTCCGACAAAGTGATTCACTCGTTTGCCGTCAGCCAGGCACGCAGCCTGCTAGCCACCGACAGCCCCGAAGACGCCAAAGCACAAGAAGACGTGGATGAAACCATCCGCCTGATTGTGGACGGCACACTGGGCAATTTGGCCGCAGACGGCTACCTCACCCAAGCCAACGGCGCGGTACAAACCGAGCTGGTTCTAGAAAACAACAAAGTCATCCTGAACGGCAAACCCTATACCGTCAAAAGCGATGAAGAACTGTTAAACGAATTGGAAGCCGACGGCCCGCCCGCCGACCTCCCTAAAGAAGAATAAACCTGCGGCTGCCGTTTTCAGGCAGCCCGTACCTAAACGGAAGCACCACCATGTACGATTACCAATCCGATGCCACCAAATTTTTAAACAACTACCTGAAACAACACCCTGAAGAAGCAGAACAACGCCTGAAAAACCGCGGCCTGCTGTGGGATGTTGAACTCAACCCCGAAGAACAAGCCGGTTTTGCCGCCGCCAAGCTGCCGAAAAAACCCTACGCCTACCAGCCCGACTAAACGTTTCAGGCAGCCTGAATCAAGCCATGAGCATCCGCCCCACCGAATTTACCCCCGAACTGCTGGCCTATCTGAGCGGCATCGGCGAAGCCGAACACCCCGTTCTGGCCGACATCCGCCGTGAAACCGCCGCCCACCGTCTCGGCAAAATGGCCATCGCCCCCGAGCAGGCTGCCGTACTGACTTGGCTGGCACGGCTGATACGGGCGGAAAACTACTTGGAAATCGGCGTGTTCACCGGTTACAGCAGCACCGCCATGGCACTGGCGCTGCCCGAACATGGCCGCCTAACCTGTTGCGATATCAACATCAGTTTTACCGATATTGCGCGGAAAAATTGGCAAAAGGCTGATATTGCGCATAAAATCGAGCTGCATTTACAGCCCGCCCTGATTACGCTGGACGGGCTTCTGGCCGAAGGACGGCACAACCGTTACGACATCGCCCTAATCGATGCCGACAAACCGCCCACCCCGCATTACTACGAACGCTGCCTGCAACTGGTACGCCCCGGCGGCATTATCGCCATAGACAACCTGCTGCTTAACGGCCGCATACTGCACCCAGTGCAGACCGACAGCCCGCCCAGCCACAGCATCTTGTCAGCGTTTAACACCGCCCTGCCGGACGACAGCCGCATTGTGCCGCTTACCCTGCCCGTCGGCGATGGCCTGACCCTGTTATTAAAAAAGTAGCCTTCCTTTTTAACCGTTTACCCTTTTACCGTTTATCAAACAAAATGAAATACCGCCTTATTGCCCTGTTCGCCTGCACCCCGCTTACCGCTTGTGTCGGCGTGTCGCCCTATGCCGCCCCCATCAGCAACCCCTTGGCTGATATTAATCAGCAGGCAGCCGGCGTGCCCCTCACCCCCATCAACAGTGCCGCCGTTCCCGTATCCGCGCAAGTACGCAGCGTTTACCTGCCGCCGGTACAAAACGGCAATGCGGCGCAGGCCGTTGTCCGTCCTGTTTCCACTTATGCACCTGAACCGCTGCCCCTGACTGAGCCTTTGGCGCGCCCCGAGCCGGTTAATACGCCCGTTGTTTCAGGCAGCACGGCTGTCGGCAGCGCACCCCTGCCCTATCCGGCGATTGACCCGCATGTACAAATCCGCCAACTGACGCAGGAAAATATCCAGCTTCGGCAACATATTGATTTCCTGAACCGGAAAATTTCGCAACTGGAAACCGCGCGCATCACCGCCGCACCGACCGCACGCACACCTTCGCGTAAAAAGCGCACCAACAAAGCGCACGCCGTCCGCGCGGTGAACCATGTAAGCAACGCACCCGAGCCTCTGCCTGCGGCCGCACCTGTTCACGTTTCCCTGCCCGATCCGATGGCCGATAAGCTGAAACAAGCGCGTTTGCAATACCGCCGCGGCGACTATAAGGGTGTTTTGAACACCCTGCGCGGCGTGGATGCCGGCGGCGACGGCAGCACTACTGCCCGCCACAGCATGTATTTGTTATTGCAAGCCAGCCACCGCCTGAACCATTGCCAGTCGGTGATTCAAATCGGCCTGCGCTTGGCTTCACGCTATGCTAACAGCCCCGAAGCACCCGAAGCGTTGTACACCGTGGGCGAATGCCAGCGCGGCATCCAACAGCAGGATATTGCACGCGACACTTGGCGCAAGCTGATTTCCAGCTACCCCAACAGCGCCGCCGCACGCCGCGCACGCGCCAATTTAAACAAGTTGTAAACCCATTTTCCGCAAACGGTTTTCTACCGTTTGCGGATTTTTTCAGGCAGCAGCGTTAAAAAACTTTAACACTTCCCTAACATTTTGCCGTACAATCGCCCCGTTTTCGGGCGGCGGTAAAACAGGCTGCCTGAAAGCATCAGAAAAAAATTATCCCCCGTTTCACAGGAGACTGTTATGAGTCATATCAAAGTACCCGCCGAGGGTCAAAAAATCGTTGCCGGTCAAAGCATTCCCAACAATCCGATTATCCCGTTTATTGAAGGCGACGGCATCGGCGTAGACATTACCCCCGTGATGATTGACGTGATTGACGCGGCGGTAGCCAAAGCCTACGGCGGCGAGAAAAAAATCCATTGGATGGAAGTGTATGCCGGCGAAAAAGCCACCAAAGTGTACGGCGACAACGTATGGCTGCCTGAAGAAACTTTGGAAGCCTTGAAAGAATACGCCGTTTCCATCAAAGGTCCGATGACTACTCCCGTCGGCGGCGGCATCCGTTCCCTGAACGTTGCCCTGCGCCAAGAATTGGATTTGTACCAATGCGTGCGCCCCGTGCGTTATTTCAACGGCGTGCCTTCGCCCCTGAAAGACCCCAGCAAAACCGATATGGTGATTTTCCGTGAAAACACTGAAGACATTTACGCGGGTATTGAGTGGGAAGCCGAAAGCGACAACTGCAAAAAAGTGGTGAACTTCCTGCAAAACGAAATGGGTGTGAATAAAATCCGTTTCCCCGAAACTTCAGGCATCGGTATTAAACCTGTTTCCAAACAAGGTACACAACGTTTGGTACGCGCCGCCATTCAATACGCCATCGACAACGACAAACCCAGCGTGACTTTGGTACACAAAGGCAACATCATGAAGTTTACCGAAGGTGGTTTCCGCGATTGGGGCTACGAGCTGGCGCAAACCGAATTTGGCGCGAAACCGATTGACGGCGGTCCGTGGTGTGAGTTTACCAATCCGAAAACAGGCAAACAAATCATTGTGAAGGACGCGATTGCCGATGCTTTCCTGCAACAAATCCTGTTGCGCCCCGCCGAATACAGCGTGATTGCTACTCTGAACCTGAACGGCGACTATATTTCCGATGCTTTGGCGGCACAAGTTGGCGGTATCGGCATTG
>JAUNOT010000051.1 GCA_030537065.1 Conchiformibius sp. | reverse complement strand
ACGCCCGACCCTCTGGTTCGTAGCCAGATACTCTATCCAACTGAGCTACGGGTGCTTGCTTCGCTGCAAATGCTGCGTTAATCAAGAAAGATTGAATTATAGTAACGCTGCCGCCGCATGTAAAGCCTTGTGCGGTATTTTTTACGGCGTATTAAGTTAAGTATTTTATTTTTAATGAAACAAAGTTTCTTACGCCATACCAAAACCCGACAGTTCGCGCGCCAGACGGGCAGCGTGGTTGTCGGTCATACCGCCGACAAAATCCAAAACTTTCATATAGGCGGTATAGGGTGTGTCTTGTGCGGTAAGCGGTTCGTCGTCCAACAGCGACAGCGCAAGCGATTGGCGCGGCGACAGGCTGCCTGAAACGCTGAGGTTGTGGGCGGCCGGTATCAGGGTATCCAGCAGCAGCCCCAAGCAGGGAAAGGCGGCAATACTGTGCACCACTTTGCTGCGGTGGCGGAACACGCGCCGCCGTGCCAAGTCTTTGGCGGCATCCAGCGTGTCGCGCACGGGGGCGGAACACAGGCTGATGAGGTCTTTAGCAGGCAGTTCGCCGTTAAGCAGTTGCGGTTGGTAGTGCATAAAGGTGCGGGCGGCTTCGTCCACCGCCGCACCGATGGCGCGTCCGCGCATCATGGCGGCGTGTTCGCGGCGGCTGCGGCTGCAGCTGTCGTGCTGACGGGGGACGAGTGCGGACAGGGTGGCGGCCACTTCGTCGTAGCCGAGCAGTTCCAAATCAATGGCGTCTTCCAAGTCCATCAGGGCGTAGCAGATATCGTCGGCGGCTTCCATCAGGTAAGAAAGTGGGTGCCGCGCCCAGCAGTCGGGCGACTGTTCGGGCAGGCCGAGTGCGGCGGCAATGCGGCGGGCAAACGGCAGTTCGCTTTGGTAGATATTGAATTTGCCTTTGGCGGCATTGGCGTGGCTGCTGGTCCACGGATATTTGAGCAGGCTGCCTGAAGCAGCGGCAGTCAGGCGCATACCGCCGCGGTTGCGGTACATTTCCAAACGGGCGGTTTGGCGCAGGCTGTGGGCATTGCCTTCGTAGGTTTGGATGTCGCGGCGTTCGGCAGCGCTTAAACCGTCCAGGTAAACGGCGTGTTCGGGCTGCCTGAACCAGTCGCGCAGGGCTTCTTCGCCGACGTGACCAAACGGGGGATTGCCCAAGTCGTGCGCCAAACAGGCAACCTGTACGACAATGCCGAAGTCGTTAATATCGGTATCGGGCGGCAACTGCCCTGCCTGTGCCAGCAGTCCGGCGGCGGTGCGGCCGAGACTGCGCCCGACGCTGGACACTTCCATGCTGTGGGTCAGGCGGTTGTGGGTGTGGTCGTGTTGGGCAAGCGGGTGGACTTGGGTTTTGCGGCCGAGGCGGCGGAAGGCATGGGAAAACACCAGCCGGTCGTAGTCAATATGAAAATCGCTGCGATAGGGGTCGGCGG
Source organism: Conchiformibius sp. (assembly GCA_030537065.1). Classification (GTDB taxonomy): domain Bacteria; phylum Pseudomonadota; class Gammaproteobacteria; order Burkholderiales; family Neisseriaceae; genus Conchiformibius. The sequence goes on along the minus strand of JAUNOT010000051.1, from coordinate 12,152 downwards.
TGTCGGGGCAGATGGGTTCGCCGTCGGGGTCGTCAAAACGCAGGGGCGACATCAGTTGCGCCCAGCTCATTAAGGTTACGGCCATCTTTTGAAAATCAGCGAGGTATTGACGCCGCCGAAAGCGAAGTTGTTGTTCATCACAAATTCGGTGTCAATCGCACGGCTGCTGCCGCAGATATAGTCGGCTTCGCCGCAACGCGGGTCAATTCGGTTTAAATTCAGCGTGGGGGCAAAACGGCCGTTCCGCATCATTTCTATGGCGAACCACGATTCCAACGCCCCGCACGCACCCAAGGTATGCCCCAGATAGCTTTTGGGCGAGCTGATGGGAATATGGCCGAATAGGGCGGCGGTGGCTTGGGTTTCGGCAATATCGCCGTGTTCGGTGGCGGTGCCGTGTCCGCTGACATAGCCGATGGCGGAAGGCGGCAAGTCGGCATCGGCCAAAGCCAGTTCCATGCAGCGCTGCATGGTGGTTTTTTCGGGGCGGGTGATGTGCGTGCCGTCCGAATTGGCACCGTAGCCGACAATTTCGGCAATGATTTGCGCCCCGCGTGCTTGGGCGTGTTCCAATTCTTCCAATACCATCATGCAGCCGCCTTCGCCGATGACCAAGCCGTCGCGGTCGGCATCGTAGGGACGCGGGGTGGCTTCAGGCTGCCCGTTGCGGCGGCTGGCGGCATATAGGGAATCAAATACATATACTTCCGAAGGACAAAGCTGCTCCGAACCGCCTGCCAACATCATCGGGATTTTGCCGTATTTAATCGCTTCGTAAGCATAGCCGATGCCTTGGCTGCCTGAAGTGCAGGCGCTGGAAGTGGGAATCACCCGTCCGCTCAAACCGAAAAAAATGGCGATATTGGCGGCGGTGGTGTGCGGCATCATGCGGACATAGGTATTGGCACTAAATTGATTGGGCAGGTGCGACAGCAACAAACCCACATCCAAAATATCGGCGGTGCTGCCCGCAGACGAACCGGCTGCTACGCCCATACTGCCGTTTAAAATCAAATCACTTCCCAATAAGCCCGCGTTTTGTAAGGCTTGTTCCGCCGCGTCCACCGCATACTGCGCCACCGGCCCCATGCTGCGTAACTGCTTGCGCGTCCAATGCGCGGGCGTTTGGTAAGCAGGCAACGGTGCCGCCAAACGCGCTTCCAATTCTTCAAACTCTTCCCATACGGGCATATAGCGCACGGCATTTTGCTGCGCGTCAAAGGCTGCCTGAACGCTGTTCCAATCGCGCCCGAATGCGCACACCGCACCCACACCGGTAATCACCACACGTTTGGTCTGCATCAGCACAATCCCCCGTTTACCGCAATCACTTGACGGGTAATATAAGCGGCGTGTTCCGCCATTAAAAAACGTACCGCATGGGCAACTTCTTCGGGTGTTCCCATACGTTGTGCGGGAACGGCTTTTAAAATTTCGTCCACCGGCACGCGCGCGTCCACAATTTCGGTATCAATCAAACCAGGGGCAACGCAGTTTACCGTAATTTTGCGTTTGGCCAGCTCCACCGCCAAGGCTTTGGCGGCGCCAATCAGCCCCGCTTTGGACGCACTGTAATTCACTTGCCCGCGATTGCCTGCCAGCCCCGACACCGAAGCCATACACACAATCCGTCCGGCGGCGCGGCGGCGTATCATCGGCATGATAACGGGGTGCAACACATTGTAAAAACCGTCCAAATTGGTACGCAATACGCTGTCCCAGTCCTCATCGCTTAAGGCGGGAAAGGCATTGTCGCGGGTCAGCCCCGCATTCAACACCACGCCGTAATAGGCGCCGTGGTTTTCTATGTCTTGTTCCAACACGGCGCGGCAGGCGGCGCGGTCGGATACGTCAAACTGCAACACACGTGCAGTACGTCCCAGCGTGTGTATCTGTTCGGCAACGGCTTTGGCTTCGCTGCGGCGGCTGCGGCAATGGACGACAATATCGTAACCGTCTTGCGCCAAGGCAAGGGCAACGGCTTTGCCGATGCCACGGTTGGAACCGGTAATTAAAATGGTTTGGCTCATGGTTTCAGGCTGCCTGAAATTAAAATGGTTAGAAAACAGGCAGCAGCATTTGCAGGCTGCCTGAAAAGTATTTTAGCTGCCGTTTAACAGGGTTTGCAAAACCTGTTCGCTGCGCGGACTGTACACATTCATTGCCCCCGACACCAACAGGCTGCCTGCGGGCATGGCGGTTTCGTATCCTGCGGCAGGCACACGGCAGCGCAGTTCGCAATCAAATACGCCCATGCCGTTTTCGTCCTGCCACGACTGTACCACCGACACCTCCAACTGCGTGCCGACCGGAATTTCAGCATAATGCAGGTTCAGCTTGCGCGTACCCAGCAAAAACCCCAAACGCACCGCTTCGCCCTCATCCAAAGCGTGTGCGCCCGCCCATGCCGCCACGCCTTGCGCCATAATTTCGGCGGCCAGATAGGCCGGCAGGCTGTCTGCGCCGTCCGCCAAGAGAATATGACCGGCATTAACGGCGGCTTCGGCATACAGGCTGTGTGCGTCATAACGGCAGATGCGTTCCAGCAAAACCATTTTGCCGCTATGGGGCAACAGCAGGGCGGGGTTGTCAATCGGGCAGGCGGGCATCGTCTTCTCCAATAATTAACACGCAGTTGCTGCCGCCGAAGGCAAACGATGCGCTGGCACCGATGCGCCTGCCTTGCGGCCAAAAGCTGTCCGCGCCGGTCAGCAGGATGTCGGGCAGGCTGCTGTCGCGTATGCCGTCCCAAAGCTGCGGCGGCAGGCGGCCTTCGGGATTGTCGCGGCGGCTGGCCATGCCCCATAAGATGGCGGCTTCCAATGCGCCTGCCGCGCCGAGTGTGTGGCCGGTAAGCGGTTTGGTGGACGTGCAGGCGGTGGCTTTGCCGAATACCTGTGCCACGGCACGGCTTTCCATGGCATCGTTGTGCTGCGTACCCGTGCCGTGCAGGTTAATCCAGCCGATGTCGGCGGCGGCGGTTTGGGCGTGATTTAAAGCTGCCTGAAACGCCTGTGCCGCACCTTCTCCGTCCGGACGCGGCGAGGACATATGATAGGCATCGCTGCTGCTGCCGTAGCCGAGCAAAGGCAGGCTGTCGGGCAGGGCTTCGCGGGTCATCACAAACACCGCCGCCGCTTCGCCGATATTGATGCCGTTGCGGTTGGCGGAAAACGGGTTGGCAATGCCGTCCGACAATACGTCCAAAGCATCAAAACCGTTGATGGTCAGGGGCGAGAGCGTGTCCACGCCGCCGCACACCACCGCATCGCACCAGCCGGCTTTTAACAGCCGTGCCGCACTGACCAATGCGCGCGCGCCCGAAGTGCAGGCGGTGGACACGCCGTAGCACAGCCCGCGCAGGCCGTAAACGGCGCGTATAAAATCGGCGGGTGCCGACATCATCTGCTGCTGCTGCCGAAACGGCCTATCTGCCCACGCACCGCCTTGGGCAACGTGCTCAAACAGAGGCAGGTTTTCATCGGCACCGCTGACGGAAGTGCCCATTACCACCGCCACCCGTTCCCGTCCGTAACGTGCGGCAGCGGCTTCAATTAAAGGTTCGATTTGTGCCAGCGCGTGCCAAAGCAAATGATTGTTGCGGCTGTAATGGTGTTCGGGCAGGCCGTCTGCAAACGGGCGCAGCGTTTCGTTTACCGCGCCGAATGCTTTGGTTTTGCCGCGAATCCATGCGGAAGAAGGGGACAGGCTGCCGTGCGAAGGCGGTTGCAGCAGGGCGGACAGTTGCGCCGCCATGCCGCTGCCCAATGCGGACACCACGGCGGGACGGCTCAAATAGGTTCGGGTCATGGCTGTTCCTTTACGGCAGGCGGACAATAGGGTTCTAAAGGGCTGATTTGCCATACTTCCGTAGCAGCTTCTACGGTTTCAGGCTGACTGAAACCTTTTTTCAATAAGGGAATCAATTTATTAAACAGTTGCTGTGCCGCACGGTTGGGCGGGGCAAAGCCGTCCCGTTGCCAGCCCTGTGCCGACAACAACAGCCGCGCCTGCGGCGCACCGAAGGCATCAGCCAGCAGCCAGCGCGTGCGGTCGCCGCTTTCGCCCTGTATGCTTAATAAGGCTGTCTGCACCGTGCCGCCGTCGCTTGCCAGACGCTCTGCCTGAAACCAGCAAACCTGATTTTCAGGCAGCACGGGTCTGTCTGCAGGCGGACGCACGGCACAGGCCGACAGGCCGAGTGCGGCAATATATAGCAGCCGTTTCATTATGCTTCCGCCGTGGCGGGGCCGACCGTTTCGGCCAGCGCGTTCAGGCGGCGTTCCGATTTTTCCACAAAGGGGTTGTCGGTATCCCAAGCATAACCGGCCAAAATGGAACTAATCATACGGCTGATTTCGGGCGTGCGCTGGCGTGCGTAAATCACATCTTGAAAACGGCCGTCATACCAGCCTTCCACATAGGTGCGGAAAGCATTGACCCCCACCATTAAAGGTTGGGCAAATTCGGCCTGCCAGTCGGTAGGTTCGCCGCGCAGCTGCCTGTCCAGCAAATCGGCCGCCAGTTTGGCCGAATGCATGGCAATGGTTACACCCGATGAAAATACCGGGTCTAAAAATTCGGCGGCATTGCCCAGCAGGGCAAAGTGGCGGCCGTGCAGGGTTTTGACATTGGCGGAATAGCCCTGAATATGGCGGAAAGGAAAATCATTGTCCCATTTTGCCTGCGCCAAAATCCGCTTGAGCATCGGCACTTCGCCGACAAAGGTTTTTAAAATGTTTTCCGAATCGGGCAAATCGGCAAAACGTTCAGGCAGGCCGACCACGCCGATGGAGCTGCGCCCGTCTGCAAACGGTATCAGCCAAAACCACACGTCACGGAACACGGGGTGGGTGGAAATCAAAATTTTATTGCGGTCAAAAGACGGGTCGGTAATGCCATCGTCAATATGGGTAAAATGGGCCTCGCGCACCGGCAGGGAAGACGGCGTTTCCAAATCCAGCAGGCGCGGCAATACCCGACCGTAACCGCTTGCATCTAGAACGAAACGGGCATGCAGGTCGTAGGCTGCGCCGTTTTCAGGCTGCACGTTTAATACGGCGTGGCTGTCTTGGGCATCAAAAGCCTTAACTTCGCAGCCGAAGCGTACTTCCACGCCTTGGGCGGCAGCCTGTTCAATCAAAATCTGGTCAAAGCGGTCGCGCCGCACTTGAAAAGTCGTGCCGGGGCCAGCGCTGAATTTGTCGGTAAAATCAAAATAGGTATAACGGTTGCCCCAAGTGAATGCCGCACCGTTTTTGAATTGGAAACCGGGTTCGGCCTGCACGGCGGGCAGAAAACCGGCTTCGTCTAAAAATTCCATGCAGTGCGGCAGCAGGCTTTCGCCAATCACAAAACGGGGAAAATGCTGTTTTTCCAATACGCACACACGCCAGCCGCGCCGGTGCAGCAGCGCGGCCGCCACCGCACCGGACGGACCGGCACCAATTAGGGCAACGTCAAAAAGTTCGGGATTCATGGGTCGGTTTCCAAAAAACGTTGGGAGAGAAAAATTTTCAGGCAGCCTGAAACGTTATGATAACGTTAATCAGGGCGCGGGGAAACGGCAGTTTTTTTACGGCGGCGGCGTTTGCGTTTTGTCGGCTTGGCTGCCCCGTCCGCCCTGCCCTGCGCTGCACTCATGGCCTGACGCCGGGTTTCGTCGGCTGCCTGAAAATCCGTCCACCATTGCACTTCTTCGGCAACGGCTTCACCCGACTGCGCCCGCAACAACAAAAAATCATAGGCCGCCCGAAAACGCGGCTGCGCCAGCAAACGGAACGGACGGCTGCCGTTACGGTGGGCAAAATGCGGCTGCAAAGCCCAAATTTCGCGCATCACGGCAGAATAACGCTGCGGCACGCCCCAACCGTGTTCAAAATCTTCGCGCCAACGGGCAATAGCCGCCGTCATTGCCGCTGCCGGTTTCTGTCCGTCCGCACACGCCTGCCGCCACAAATGCCGCACTTTCGGCCACAACACCGCCGCCAGCACAAATCCTGCCGATACCGTCTGTCCTTCCCGCAAACGGCGGTCGGTCTGCGCCAAAGCCGCCTGTACCATACCGTCCTCATCCGCCTGCATGGCCGATAAAAGCGGGTGAATGCCATCGGATACACCCAAGACCTGCAACTGTTTCAGGCAGCCTGAAGCATGACCGGAAAACAGCAGCTTCATCAATTCGTCAAACAAACGCGCTACCGGCTCTTTTTTTAATAAATGCGCATATTCCCGCACCGGCGCGGCAGTTTGCGCTTCCACTTCAAAACCCAGTTTCCCCGACAGGCGCACCGCCCGCAATATCCGTACGGGGTCTTCCTGATAACGCGCCGCCGCATCGCCGATAATCACCAGACGGCGGGCGCGGATATCGTCCAAGCCATTATGAAAATCAATAACTTCTTGCGATGCCACATTATAATACAAAGCATTGCAGGTAAAATCGCGCCGCACCGCGTCCTGCTCCAGCGTACCGTAATGCGTATCGCGCATAATCCGCCCCAACTCGTTCTGACGCAAAGCCTGCCCGCTACGGAAGGTACTGACTTCCACCGTTTCCCCACCCGACATCACATGCACAATCGGAAAACGCCGCCCGATAATGCGGCTGCGGCGGAAAAGACGCCGTACCTGTTCGGGCATGGCATTGGTGGCAATATCAAAATCTTTCGGCGTGATGCCCAACAACAAATCGCGCACTGCACCGCCGACCAAATAAGCTTCAAAACCTTCTTGCTGCAAGCGTTTGAGAATCTGCACTGCCGCCGTATTACCCACCGCCAAAGGCATGGAATAATAGCGGCCGACTGCTGCCCCGCCCCGCCGGTTACGGATACGTTTGATAATTTTTTTCAGCATAATCAATACCCTTTAAATGCCGCACCGAAACCGTCTTTGCAAAATATTCTTGCCTAAAGCGATTTATTTTTCATACAGAACGGTATGGAAAATACGGCAAAAACACTTTGCAAAGGTTTCAGGCAGCCTGAAACCAAGAAAACATCCGATAATAGCTTATTACCGGATGTTTTCGGACAAATCGGACAACCCGACCCGCTTATTGCTGTGCTTGGGCGGCTTTTCGCAAAATCACATGGATTTCATCTTTCAAAGCCAACTTTTTCACTTTTAACTCATGAATTTCCGCCTCGGCAGAAGAACTGGTTACCGGGTCTTTTTCCATATTGGTGATTTTCTCATCCAATTCGTTATGCTCGTTGAACAGACGGGTAAAATGCGCGTCTTTTTGTTTCAACTCGGTAATCAAATCGCGGTATTCAGGAAACATAATCAAGCCTTTCTTTAAGGTCGGGAGGAATAAATTTCAGCTGTTATTGTATAGAAAATATCCTTTTTTTTCCAGCGCTTTTTTACCCTTTTTTAAGAATTTTATCCTAAAAAAACAAAATGTTTTTCTTTACGCGCTGCGGCTGCCGAAAATTGCCCCGCCCACACGCACCATGGTTGAACCGCAGGCCACCGCCGTTTCCAAATCGCCGCTCATGCCCATAGACAAAGTATCGGCATCAGGCACAATCTGCTGTAATAATAAGAAAAGTTGCTGCATCTGCTGAAACTCGCGCCGCACCGTTTCCGTATCCGCCGCCGATGCCACACACATCAGGCCGCGCAAACGCAGATTGGGCAAACGGCAAACCGCCTGCGCCAACTCCGGCAAGGCTTGCGGCGTAATGCCGTGCCGCCCGTCCAAACCGCTGATATTGATTTCAATACATAATTGCAAGGGCGGCAAACCTTCGCCACGCTGGCTGCTCAAACGTTGCGCCAGTTTCAGGCTGTCCAGCGTATGCACCCAATCGGCCTGTGCCGCCAAACGGCTTTTATTGGATTGAATCTGCCCGATTAAATGCCAACAAATATCCGGACAACGGATTTTCAACTCATCGGCTTTCTGCGCCCATTCCTGTATATAGTTTTCGCCAAAATCACGCTGACCGCAACAGTACAGCGTTTCAATATCGGCCGCGGGAAAGGTCTTGCTGACGGCTAATAAGCGCACACGGTTTTCAGGCAGCCCTGCTGCTTTTTCCGCCGATGTTATTCGGTGCAATACCGCCTGCCGGTTTTGTTGCAAATCCATGTTCTACTCCAAATAAAAAGCCTGCAATATTGCTATTACAGGCTTTTTCATTCAAATTAAGCGTTTAGGCAAAATTAGAATTTGTGTTTCAGACCAACGCCGACAGTACCCAAGCTTGCATCATATTCTTTTTTGCCGAACTGCAAGTAACCAACCTGACCGTTCAGCTGGGTACGTTTGGACAACTTATAGTCCGCACCTAAAATACCTTGCACATATTTACCGTTTCCAAACAGCTTATTACCTTCAATATCTTTGATATTAAATCCGTAAGCTGCGGAGCCTTTCAAGGCTAAGGCATTGTTAATAGTATAAGTGGCAGTTGCAGCAACTTCCTGGCTACGTGCAAAACCATCATCAACATTACGAGCTTGTTGATAAGCTACACCAACCAACAGATTGTCAGCATTGTAGCCCAACTGCGCTACACCTTGGTAAGCATGTTTGGTTTTCCAATCGCTACCATCTTTGAAATCCATGTTATTTTTGCCATTTTTCACATAAACACCCGAAACATCAGCAAAAAAACCTTGATCATAAGTAAAGCCTAAACCATAAACTGCACGGTCAGGACGACGATTTTCATCACCATCTGCTACCGCCGGACGGTTATTATCACTAGGTGATACATAGGCTTTAGCAGAGAAACCACCCATATTTGGAGTTTCGTATTGTACAGCAACACGACGTCCTACAGCATCATTAGAACGAGTGAAGAGACCCAGACCAGCAGCACCAGATGAATACTCCCAATCATCCAAACGACCATTGGCTTCTTTAACTGGAGTACTCAAGTTACCCACTTTAACAGTACCGGCAGGACTTTCCAAACCGATAAAAGAATCACGAGTACCGAAACCAGCAGCTTCTTTAACTACCTCTGGATTATTGGGATCAATTGCAGGTACTTTTGTGAGAACTCTATGGCTATCACCACCACCAATGTTTACTTTTTGCTCTAACTGCCAGATGGCTTTCAGGCTATCGTTCAGTTGTTCCTGACCTTTAAAGCCAATACGAGAACCGTAGTCAACGATATTGGTTACGGTACCTTTAACGTCTTTTACTTTGGTAACTTCCACACCGCCTTTGATTTGACCGTACAGAACAACTTCGGCCATAGAAGCAACCGGCAGGGCGGCTAAAGTCAGGGCAATCAGGTTTTTTTTCATTTCTGTCATTCCTTAAATTTAGAAACAAAACAACGAATTCGCTTATGCAAAATCCGCATCGGTTTTTAAAATGCCTCTTCCGCAAGCGGCTGAAACATCTCAATTCAGGTGATAATATAATGGTTTTGCCCGAAAAAAACAAATCTATTTGCACGGTATCGGCGGTGATAGGCAGTCTTTTTTGTTTTCAAAACGGCTTTTTTCTTTTGAAAAACTTTATAAATCAATATAAAAACCCTATCAAGGCAGAATATGCTTTTTTCCCGCGCCTTTGCTGCTGTTGCGGATTACCGACAAAAACACCCGCCGTTTGAATCAGGCTGCCTGAAGGCTTATCCAGTTGTTTGTTTTTCATTGGCTTCTTTCAGTTTGATGTATTTGTAATAAGAGCCGATGGCATTGGCGGTGCAAATCACCCAGCCGTCTGCACCGTAGCGGAAACCTTGTTTAAAAATATAGCTTTTGATAAATGCGGCTACACCGTGCAGCACCGCTTGTGCCACACCAGCTTTCTTTCTGCCACAATGGGCAATGGCATACAGGTCGGTGTAGTGCTGCATTTTGGCAATCATGTGGGCGGCATTTTCATAGGTGTAATGCAGCAGGCTGCCTGAAAGGGCTTGGACGCGGCTGCCTGAAGGGATTTCTATACGTTCATGAACATTGCGGTCGGAAAAACGGGTATGGCTGCGGTGATACAGGCGCGGCAGGATGTCGGGATACCAGCCACAGCCGCGAATCGGACGGCCGCGATAGTGGTTCAAACGGGAAACGGTATACACCGTCGCGGTGTCGCCCCAGTTGATTTGGCGCAGCGATTGGCGCAACTCGTCCGACAGGATTTCATCGCTGTCAATATTAAAAATCCAGCCGTTACGCGCATAATCGGCGGCAAGGTTTTTCATTTCGCCAAAGCCGGTAAACGGATGTTCGCGCACGCTGACGTTGGCATAGCGGGCGGCTATCGCCAAAGTTTGGTCAGTAGAGCCGTTGTCCAGCAGCAGCACTTCGTCAAAATCGCCCAGTGCATCCAATACCTGCGGCAGGTAGCGTTCGGAGTTTTTGGTTAATAGAGTTGCGGTAACAGGCAGTTTCATATAGCTAATTCACTTTACAACAGTTACAGCGTTGGCTCGCCTTGCCGTACTGTGTGTACTGTCTGCGGCTCACCGCCTTGTAACTGTTTTTTGTGAACCAGCTATCACACAAACATTCGGCGGTAGCCCAGCCACAACAGGGCGACAGCAGCAACGAAAAGAAGAATTTTGGCAATCAGCCGCATATTTTCATGCAGGACTTGACGGCGGCGGCGGGTCAGCAGTTGGCGGCACAGATACACGGCAAAGGCTGCCGACACCAGCCACACAAGCAGCCGGTAATTCATGCTTCAGGCGCACGGGCGGCTTTTTCAGCCAGCCCCGACAAGCCCTGCCGCCGCGCCAGTTCGGCCAGCACGCTTTCCACACGCAGGCCGTGATGGGTCAGCAAAATCAGGTTGTGAAACCACAAATCCGCGCTTTCGTAAATCAGGTGTTCGCCGCCGCCGTCTTTGGAAGCCATCAACACTTCACCGGCTTCTTCAATCACTTTTTTCAGGATTTTATCTTCGCCGCGCTGCAACAACCCCGCCACATAAGAAGCGGACGGGTCGGCATGACGGCGGCCGTCCAATACGTTTTGGATTTGGCTTAACACATTATCGCCAAGCGGTGCAGTCTGTCCGTAAATTTCGCTTTCGTCTTTCAGCACGGCATCGGCGGTTTGCCACGCGCTGCCGTCCCATTGGCGGTAAAAGCAGCTTTCGCGGCCGGTATGGCAGGCGATGCCGCCCTGCTGCTCTATTTGCATCAGTACGGCGTCGCCGTCGCAGTCCAAGCGCAGGCTGCGTACTTTTTGCAGGTGGCCGGACTGTTCGCCTTTGCGCCAAAGTTTTTGCCGCGAACGGCTGTAATAATGGGCAAAACCGCTTTGTACGGTCAGGCGCAGGGCTTCAGGGTTCATATACGCCACCATCAGCACACGGCCGCTTTCATGGTCTTGGGCGATGGCGCAGACTAGGTTGTCGGCATTCCATTTAACGGCTTCGGTCAGCTTGTCCACGCATTGTCCTTTCAGGCTTCCGGTTCGGTAACGACACAGCTGCCGTAAATTTGTTTGCCGCTTTGGCCTTCAATCAGTTTGGGGTCTGCGGCGGGGGCGTTGTAACAGGAAACGGCGCTGATGGAATTTTGCGGCGAACCTTGAATCACGCGGTCGCTGTACACCAAATAGGTAAAGCTGTGACGTTTGGCATCGTAGTAGCGAATAATCTGCATGGTTTTAAAGGCAAGGCTGGCGCTGCGTTTAAACACTTTGCTGGGCTTGGAAACGGCTTTTTCGTTGTATTCAATTACGGGAGCGGTCTGCACGCACGACACGGACGCATCGCTGCGGTCTTCTTCCAGATTAACGGCTTCTTTCAGGCCGCCTTTTTTGGCATACGACAGGTAGCAGGCCACGCCTTTAACATCAGGATCGTCAAAGCCTTCCACTTCAATACGGTCGTTTTTACCCAGCAGGTTGAACACGGTGTCGGCCTCGCCGATTTTGTCGGTGTTTTTGCCGCAGGCAGCCAGCAACAGGGCGGCAAACAGTACAGTAATCTTTTGCATTTATTGTTCCTTTTGAATGTGTGGCGGCTGCCCGAAGCGTTCAGGCAGCCTGAAAACAGGGTGTGTCCCCCATTGGCTTTGCCAAGCGGTTTTTTGCGTAAAAATCTGCCCATGCAAGGCGAAAATCCGCGCAAGGTTGGACACCTTGCAAGGATTTTTAACGCGGCAGACGTGGATTTGTACCAAAAATACCGCCGCATAAGCAAATGGGGACACGCCCTAAGGTTT
>JAUNOT010000050.1 GCA_030537065.1 Conchiformibius sp. | reverse complement strand
AGGGCAGCGCCGATGATAGTACGGTCTCCCGTGTGAAAGTAGGTCACCGCCAAACCCCTTATCCAAAACCCCCCCCGATACTACACGTGTCGGGGGGGTTATTTATTGGCTTGGAGTAATTGATGAATTTTTATTCTGTGTTTTTATATTTTTTGAATTTTAATGCTTTAAATTAATTTAAAATCGGCAATAAACGCAATTTTATTCTAATTTATCCACTTTTCTGCTTGTCAAAATGGTTTAAACGGGTTAATCTTGCGATTTTAATGAAAAGCCATAGAACGATGAACCACTTACATAAAACCGATGACGTCCGCATTCATTCTTTAGCCGAATTGTTGCCGCCGATTGCCCATTTGTATGAGTTGCCGATTAGCGATAAGGCAGCCGATTTGGTGGTGGCGACGCGCAATGAAATTGCCGGTTTGCTGCACAATAACGATAAACGCCTGTTGGTTATTATCGGCCCATGTTCCATTCACGACCCGAAAGCGGCCTTGGAATATGCCCAACGTTTGTTGCCCTTGCGTAAGAAGTATGAAAAAGAATTGCTGATTGTGATGCGGGTGTATTTTGAGAAACCACGCACAACGGTGGGTTGGAAAGGCTTGATTAACGACCCGCATTTGGACGGTTCGTTTGATATTAACTTCGGTTTGCGTCAGGCGCGTAAACTGTTGTTGGATTTGAATGAAATAGGTATGCCGGCTTCTACCGAGTTTTTGGATATGATTACGCCGCAGTATTATGCCGATTTGATTTCGTGGGGCGCAATCGGTGCGCGCACGACAGAAAGCCAAGTTCACCGCGAATTGGCGAGCGGTTTGTCTTGTCCCGTCGGTTTTAAAAACGGTACGGACGGCAATTTAAAAATCGCCATTGATGCCATCGGTGCGGCTTCGCATCCGCATCACTTTTTGTCGGTTACCAAAACCGGGCATTCGGCGATTGTGCATACGGCGGGCAACCCCGATTGCCATGTGATTTTACGCGGCGGTAAAGAGCCGAATTACAGCAGCGAACACGTTCAGGCAGCCGCGTCGGCCTTGTCCAAAGCAGGGGTAACGCCCAAGCTGATGGTGGACTTCAGCCATGCCAACAGCAATAAAGACTATACCCGTCAAATGATTGTGGCGGAGGACGTGGCGCAGCAACTGCGTAACGGCGAAGACAATATTATGGGCGTGATGGTGGAAAGCCATTTGCAGGAAGGGCGGCAGGATAAGCCCGAAGTGTACGGTAAAAGCATTACCGACGCCTGTATCGGTTGGGAAACCACCGAGCAGCTGCTGGCATTGTTGGCGGAGGCCAACCGTCAGCGCGTATCGTCTTAATTTCCCATCTTGCAATTTTGACTTTATAATTTTCGGGCTGCCTGAAACGGTTTCAGGCAGCCCGATTTTTGTTAGGAAAAATATATGAAAGCCATGATTTTAGCGGCCGGACGCGGCGAGCGTATGCGGCCGCTGACCGACCACACCCCTAAACCCCTGCTGCCGGTGGGCGGCCGTCCCCTAATTGCTTGGCATCTGCTGCGTTTGCGGGCGGCAGGGATACACGATATCGTGATTAACCACGCTTGGCTGGGCGCGAAAATTGAACAGGCTTTGGGCGACGGCAGCGATTACGGCGTGCGTTTGGCCTATTCGCGTGAAGGCGAAAACGGTTTGGAAACCGCCGGCGGTATTGCCACTGCTTTACCGCTGTTGGGCAGCGAACCGTTTTTGGTATTAAACGGCGATGTGCTGACCGATGTGGATTTGCACCAAGCAGCCGTTCAGGCAGCCCGTTTGCGAGAGCAGGGCGGTTTGGCGTATTTATGGCTGGCCGACAATCCGCCGCATCATCCCGACGGCGATTTTGTATTGGCGGCAGACGGCGCGGTACAGCAACACGGCACGGAACGCCTGACCTTTAGCGGCGTGGGCATTTACGCCCCTGAACTGTTTGACGGCGTGCCGCCGCATCAGCCTGCCAAACTTGCCCCCCTGCTGCGGCAGGCAATGGACGAAGGACGTGTGCGCGGCGAACACCATCGCGGTTTGTGGCTGGATGTCGGCACGCCGCAACGTTTGGCCGAAGCCGATGCCTTGGTACGGCAGGGCGCGTTTCAGGCTGCCTGAAACATGATATGATTCAACATTTTTATCTCCAGCCGACATCATGAATATCCCGCCCGTCCGCCGCCGCGCCCTTTACACCCTGCTGTTTCTCGGCTCTTCCGCCGCTTGGGCGCAGGATATGCCCGACCCGTCCGCGCCGTCCGTGCAACTGGCGGCCGACACCGCCACCCAGCCGTCGCCCCGTTTTGACATTACCCCCGCCATCAGCCCCGAACAACGTCCGCAAGCACAAGCAATCGAACCTGCCCCCAAGCAGCCGCTTTCCATGACCGCAGACGAGCTGCTGACTCAGCCCCAATTACTGCACCGCGCCCTGTCTTCATCCGTGGCTTTGGAAAACACCGAAGGCGTGCGCCTGCTGTTGCCGCTGTATCGCAGGCTGCCTGAAAACCAACGGCAGGACAAACTGCTAACCGATTTGGCACAGGCATTATTGGCGCGTGCCGACGGGCAGGCAGGCAAGGCTGTCAAACACTACCGCCGCGTGCTGGAGCAGGAAGCGCAACTGCCGAAAATCCGCTTCCGTTATGCCCAATCGCTGTATGAAGACCATCAAAACAGCGAAGCGGCCGAACAGTTTGAACAAATCCGCAGCGATGCTGCCACGCCGCCGCCGGTACAGGAAGCGGGCGCACAATATTTGGACGCGATTAAACAGCGTCAAAAAGCCAAACTCTATGCCGGCGGCAACTACACCCGTGACAGCAACATCAATAATGTACCCAAACAGCGCGTGATTGAAACCGCTAACGGACGTTGGACACTCAATCCGCCCGAATCCGCACAGGGCATCGCCTACCGTGCCGGTGCCGAAAAAGACCTGCCGATTAAAGGTAACCACCGCGTTCGTGCCGGTGTGGAACTGTCGGGCAAATACTATTGGGACAACCGCAGTTACGACGATTTGCGCGTGCGCGTGTACGGCGGCGGCGCATACCGCAGTGCCCGTGCCGAAGCCGCTGTGTTGCCGTATTACGACCGCCGCTGGTACGGCGGCAGCCGCTATTCCGCCGAACGCGGCATCCGCAGCGAAGCATCGTATTGGCTGACTCCGAAACACCAACTGTTGGCTGCCGCCGAAGCCGGACGCGAAGCCTACGACCGCCGCCGTTTTTTAAACGGCCGTGTTGCCAACCTGTCGGCCACTTGGCTGTATGTACCCGCATCCAAACAATATTTCACACTAGGCTTGGACGTTTCGCGTAAAAAAGCGCGTGACGGCAGCGATGCCTACCGCCGCCGTGCCGTCCGTGCCACTTGGGCGCGCAGCTGGGGCAAAGGCTTTGAAACCACGCTAACCGCCGACATCGGCTTGCGTCAATACGACGGCAGCGATTTGTTTAATATTGTCCGCAAAGACCGCGAATACACCGCCACCGCGACGGTGTGGAATAAAAATTTGAAGCTGTGGGGCATTACGCCGCGCTTGGTGGGCGTGTTCCACCGCAATAAGAGCAATCATTTTATGTACGATTACCGTAAGGCTTACGGTTTTATTCAATTAAACAAGGCAGTATGAATTTCAGGCTGCCTGAAAAGGAAAATTTTTATGGAAACAGTGGTTTTAACCGTCGGCGGCATGAGCTGCGAAGGTTGTGTGCGCAGCGTGCGCGAAGTATTGGCTGCCAGCGCGGGTGTGGCGCAGGCGGAAGTGGATTTGGCGGCGGCGCAGGCACGGGTGCAGTTTAACCCGCAGCAAACCGATGCGGTTGCTTTGGTGCAGGCGGTGGAAGATGCGGGCTTTGATGCGGAAATCGCCGCATAAGCAACAGGCTGCCTGAACGTGTTTCAGGCAGCCTGTGCTTATTTTTTCTTCAGGTCGTCATACGCGCCCAAATTGCTTAAGTTTTTGTAACCCATGCTTTTCAGCGTTTCCAACGCCGCACCCGAACGGCGACCGCTGCGGCAGTAAAGCTGAATTTCGGCATTTTGGTCTTTAGTAAAACGGGCGATTTGCTCGGCGATTTGGTCGTGGGGGATATTGACTGCGCCGTCCAAATGCCCGGCGGCGAATTCTTCGGGTGAGCGCACGTCAATCAGCAAAACCTGTTTGGGGGCGACGGCAGAGGCCGTTTCAGCGGCGACGGGCGCGGCAGCTTGGCTACAGGCAGCCAGCAACGGCAGCAGAAGCAGGGCGGATAAATATTTCATGGTCATTCTCCAAAAATATCGGCACGTTCGTGCACACAGTCAATCATTTCTTCCAGCAGCAGCGTTTCGCCGCAGGGCTCGTCGTCGGCATCAAACTCGGTTTGTTGCCACAACCAATCGGTTAAACGTTCGCAGGTGTCGGTATCAATCGGGTTGTCTGAAAGCCATAGCCGTTGCAGGCTGCCTGCATCGGGCAGTCCGCTTTGGGCAATGCGTTCGCCGATTGCTTGGATGAGCAGAGATTTACGCATGGTGTCGGCAAGGATAAAAAACCAAATGCTAGCACGGCCGCCCCAAGCGTGCCAAACTCGGTTACAATCCGCACCGTTTCCCAACCCCAGCCAAAGGACTGTTTATGTTCTCCAAAAGCGTTACCGTTGAAAAATACGACCCCGAACTCGCCGCCGCCATCGCCGCCGAAGTGGTGCGCCAGCAAGACCACATTGAACTGATTGCCTCTGAAAACTACGTCAGCTGCGCCGTGATGGAAGCCCAAGGCAGCCAATTAACCAATAAATACGCCGAAGGCTATCCCGCCAAACGTTATTACGGCGGTTGCGAACACGTTGATGTGGCGGAACAACTTGCCATTGACCGCGTGAAAAAACTGTTTGGCGCAGAATACGCCAATGTGCAGCCGCATTCAGGCAGCCAAGCCAACCAAGCTGTGTATGCTGCTGTGTTGAAACCAGGCGACACCATTCTCGGCATGAGCTTGGCGCACGGCGGGCACCTGACCCACGGTGCATCGGTGAATATTTCTGGCAAGCTGTACAACGCCATTACTTATGGTTTGGATGAAAACGAAGTGTTGGATTATGCCGAAGTGGAACGTTTGGCATTGGAACACAAACCGAAAATGATTGTGGCGGGCGCATCTGCCTACGCGCTGGAAATTGATTGGGCGCGTTTCCGCGAAATCGCCGACAAAGTGGGCGCGTATCTGTTTGTGGATATGGCACACTATGCGGGCTTGGTGGCAGGCGGCGAATACCCCAATCCTGTTCCCCACGCCGATTTTGTCACCACCACCACCCACAAAACCCTGCGCGGTCCGCGCGGCGGCGTGATTTTGTGCCGCGACACCACCCACGAAAAAGCCTTAAATTCCAGCATTTTCCCCAGCCTGCAAGGTGGACCGCTGATGCATGTGATTGCTGCCAAAGCCGTTGCGTTTAAAGAAGCGCTTGAGCCTGAATTTAAAACCTATGCCAAACAAGTGAAAACCAATGCCGCAGCCATGGCGGAAGAATTGGTAAAACGCGGTTTGCGTATTATTTCGGGTCGCACCGAAAGCCATGTTTTCTTGGTGGATTTACGCGCCAAACAGATTACGGGCAAAGCTGCTGAAGAAGCTTTGGGCAAAGCGCACATCACCATCAACAAAAACGCCATTCCCAACGACCCCGAAAAACCGTTTGTTACCAGCGGTATCCGTGTCGGCACGGCGGCGATTACCACACGCGGTTTTAACGAAGCCGATTCGCGCGTATTGGCGAACTTGGTGGCAGACGTATTGGAAGCCCCCGAAGATGCCGCCGTTTTGGCGCAAGTGGCGGAAAAAGTAAAAGCCCTGTGCGATAAATATCCTGTTTACGGCGCATAAATAACCAAACAGGCTGCCTGAAAAAATGCTTTCAGGCAGCTTGTTTTTATCTTGCGTCTTGAAACCCACGCTTTAAATGCACCATCAGCAAGGCAACGGCAGCGGGGGTAATCCCCGAAATGCGTGAAGCCTGACCCACGGTTTCGGGGCGGTGCTGGTTGAGTTTTTGTTGCACTTCGGCGGATAAACCTTTGACTTTGCTGTAATCAATGTTTTCAGGCAGCTTTAAAGTTTCCAAATCGCGGCGCGTGCCGATTTCTTCGTTTTGGCGTTCAATATAGCCCTGATATTTCACTTGAATTTCTACTTGTTCCACCACGTTTTCAGGCAGCGGCGCATCCGATGCGGCACCGTCCAAAGTCATCAGCGCGGCATAATCTACATTGGGGCGGCGCAACAGGTCGTGCAGATTGGCTTCGCGGCTGAGTTTTTGTCCGAACACGCGCACCTGCTCGCTTTCAGGCAGCTTGGTGGGGGTGTACCAAGTGGATTTAAGGCGTTGGATTTCTCGTTCCACTTGCTCGCGTTTTTCGCTAAACGCTTGCCATTGCGCGGCGGAAACCAAGCCGATGCGGTAGCCGTCTTCGGTCAGGCGCATATCGGCGTTGTCTTCGCGCAGTTGCAAACGGTATTCGGCGCGGCTGGTAAACATGCGGTAGGGTTCGTTTACGCCTTTGGTAATCAAATCATCAACCAATACGCCCAAATAGGCTTGTTCGCGGCGCAAAATCAGCGGTTCTTGTTCGCGCACATATTGAACGGCATTTGCGCCTGCCAGCAAACCTTGGGCGGCGGCTTCTTCGTAACCTGTTGTGCCGTTGATTTGTCCTGCAAAAAACAGCCCTTGAATGGTTTTGGTTTCCAAGCTGGCTTTGAGGTTGCGCGGGTCAAAATAGTCGTATTCAATGGCGTAACCAGGGCGCAGGATGTGGGCGTTTTCCAAGCCTTTCATGCTGCGCACCAAGTCAATTTGCACGTCAAAAGGCAGGCTGGTGGAAATGCCGTTGGGATAGTATTCGTGGGTGGTCAGCCCTTCGGGTTCAAGGAAAATCTGGTGGCTGTCTTTGTCGGCAAAACGGTTGATTTTGTCTTCAATAGACGGGCAGTAGCGCGGTCCAACGCCTTCAATTTTTCCTGTAAACAGGGGGCTGCGGTCAAAGCCTGAACGGATAATATCGTGTGTTTTCAAATTGGTGTGGGTAATCCAACAGGAAACTTGGCGCGGGTGCATGGCGGCGTTGCCGCGCACGGACATCACGGGAACGGGGGTGTCGCCCGGTTGTTCGCTTAATTGGGAAAAGTCAATGGTGCGTCCGTCAATGCGTGGCGGTGTGCCTGTTTTCAGGCGGGCAACGGGCAGGTTTAATTCTTTTAAACGTCCCGACAAGCCTTGTGCGGCGGGGTCGCCTGCGCGTCCGCCTGCGTAGTTTTCCATGCCGATGTGGATTTTGCCCGCCAAAAACGTGCCTGCGGTCAGCACCACGGCACGGGCTTTAAATTCCACGCCCATCGCGGTTTTGACACCCGACACGCGCTCGCCGTCTAGGGTGATGTCTTCCACCGCCTGCTGGAACAGCTCTAAATTTTCTTGATTTTCCAGCATTTCGCGGATGGCGGCTTTGTAGAGTATGCGGTCGGCTTGGGCGCGGGTGGCGCGTACCGCCGCGCCTTTGCTGGCGTTTAAACGGCGGAATTGAATGCCCGACCTATCGGTTGCCAATGCCATTGCGCCGCCCAGCGCATCCACTTCGCGCACCAGATGCCCTTTGCCGATGCCGCCGATAGACGGGTTGCAGGACATTTGTCCTAACGTTTCAATATTATGGGTGAGCAGCAGGGTGTGTGCGCCCATGCGTGCGGCGGCGAGTGCGGCTTCCGTGCCGGCGTGTCCGCCGCCGACCACAATCACATCATAGGTTTTGGGGTAAATCATGATTTTGTATTATTTTTACAGCAAAACGGCGGATTGTACGCGCTTTTTCGGCAGCAAAAAAGGCTGCCTGAAAAGCGTTTTCAGGCAGCCTTGCCGCTTACTTCTACTTCATGTATTTATCTAAAAACGCCAGCACTGTTTGCGGTTCGCGCCCAAACCAATTATAACCGTCTTTAAAACGCCGCGTTGTGCCTTCAATCCAGAAAATTTCTTTTTCTTCAGCACCCAACAAATCAAAAGTTTTCTGACCGTCTTCAGGATTGCGCGTCCACGCATCGTCTTTTACCTGAACAATCAAAGTCGGCATTTTGACTGCGTGCGCCCACAAATGCGGCGTCATCTCAGCGGCGGTAAACGCGCCCATTCTCAACAGTTCCAAATCAATCAGTTCCTGATATTGATGTACGCCCTGCAATTCGGAAAACGCATCATAAATCGCGCTCATGGACACCACCATCGGGCTGACCATACATTTCACATTTTCAAACAATTCGGGGCGTTCCATAATGGCACGGTATTGCGAATTGCCGCCCATGCACTGACTGTACAAACCCACCGTCATTTTTGACCATTCAGGATGGGCATCCACAAACTGCTTCACGCCCACACAGTCGCGCCATTCCCAATTACCGATGCCCGACAAACCGTTATTGGCAGCGCCGCTGTTGCCGTGGTTGCGCACGTCATAAGTTAAAACATTGTATCCCGCATCGGTTAAATGCTTATATTGGATAATAAAATCAATTTCTACCGCATCAAATCCCGCCCACGGCAAGCCGAAATGTCCGGGAAAACCCGAACGGCACATCGGCAGCGCGTGATTAAAAATAATCAGCTTATTGCTGGGCTGCTTGGCAGGGATATACCACGCTTCCAAAGGCACGCCGTCAGCAGACGGAATCACCAGTTCTTGATAATTCATGCCGTATTCGTCAGGCGTTTTAAAAATAAAGCTGCGCAACGGGCGGACAATATTCGCCAAACCTTTTACTTTTTCATAATCGGCGGGGGAAATGGTTTTTTCTTGTTCCAATGCTTTTGCCAAGCGTTCGGGGGACATTCTTGCCATGATGTTTTCCTTTGTTATAAGGGTTAAAAAATCTATTCTTTCAACATCTGTTCGGTGTGTTGCAACAGCTCTGCCGTATCTGCCTGCTGCCCCATGCGCCCGCGGACAAAATACAGGTGTCGGACAAAGCTGCCGCCGTTTTGTTCAATGATTTTTTTGAAACCATCAATATAGCGCGGTTCAAACTTACTGTTCATCGTATTGAACAAAATCACTTTTTTACCTGAAAAATCATTGTGTCGGGCAAATTCGTAAATTTGCGGCGCAGGGCTGTACAGCCACACGGGCGAACCGATATAAACGGTGTCGTAAGGGCTTAAATCTACTTGGCGCGGTGTGATGTCGGCTTGGGTATTGCGGGCATCTTGCAAAGCCTGAATCCAACCGATAAAACCAATTCGGTTGCGTGCAGATTGCAGGGGCAACACATCTGCCTGTTTGATTTCGGCAATTTTTCTCGCCATCAGCTCGGTATTGCCCGAGCGCGAGAAAAACACCACCAATGTTTTGCCGTTTGCCTTTGCGGGGGCAAATTGTTCAATCTGCTTTTGATTTTGGCGGTATTGATAAGCGTCTGTCCCGACAATCGCCACCGCCGCCGCCAGCACCGCCAACAGCACACTTCCTAAAATCCAACCTGCCATTTTCATAAACTGCGGATTTTTGCCATCAGCCGTGCGGCACGGGCGACGGCTTTTTTGAACGTCAAAATGCTTGCCATATTCGCAAATTCCTAGAAATTTAAGCATTATACAGAAATTATTGAAAACATTGCTTGCCTAAAATAACGTATTTCTTGCCTAAAACGACAAAAATCCCCTTAACGGTTTGTCGGACAATCTGCTGCTGTTATCATGTCTGCATTTGACTTTATTTCTTAAAACAATGATTAGAAAAGTCCTGCACCTTGTAAGCAAGCTGGCGCAACACAACGGTATCAACAGTACGGCTTTGCCTAATATGGAAGTTTACTGTTTTGCCGATGTCCCTACACCGCCTCTTTACAGTACCTATCCGCTCAGCCTGACTCTGACCGTACAAGGGCGCAAACGTTTGCTTTACGGCAAACAGATATTGGAATACGGCGCGGGCGAAGCCGTATTGATTACCATGGATTTGCCTTTAAGTGCGCAAATCATTCAAGCCGAACCGTTGCAACCGTATTTGTGTGTACATATCGGTTTGGATGCGGCGCAGTTGGCACAGACAGCGGCGCAACAAACTTTTACCGCCCCGCTTCCCCGCCATCTGGCACCTGCTTTAACTGTTTTTACTGTCAATGATGTTCTGTTGGATGCCGTGTACCGTCTGTTGCGCGTTTGCACGGAAGAACAGCACCTTGTGCCGCAGCTGGCACCGCTCATTCAACAGGAAATCACCGTGCGCCTGTTGCATCATCCCGTTGCCCAAACACCTTTGCGCTTATTGCTTTCAGGCAGCCGCCCCACACACAAAATCGCCCGCGCCCTTACCCGCATCAGGCAAAATGCCACGCACAAAATCGCCATTGACAGCTTGGCGTCCGAACTGAATATGAGTCCGACCGCTTTCCGCCAACACTTCCGTCTGCTTACGGGGTTCAGTCCTTTGCAGTATCAAAAACAACTGCGCCTGCAACAAGCCCGCCATTTGCTGCACAATCAAAAAATAACGGCTGCCGAAGCAGCGGAACGGGTCGGTTATGCCAGTGTCAGTCAGTTTTCGCGGGAATACCGCCGCCTTTTTGATGAGACACCAAGCGCAAAAAAAGCTGCCTGAAATCGGGAATCTGCGGTATGGGCGGTAAGGCTTGATTATGCGTAAGCGCGTTGAACAGTTCGGTGTGATAAGTTTCAAGCTGTTGCGATAAAAAGTCCTGTATCAAACGGGTACGCGGCGGCGGCGGCTCGCGCCAATCTTCCGCATTTAAAAACCAGCTATCCCATGCCGATAAATAATGTTCCAAATCCGCATAATAATCAGGCGGAACGGGCAGGAAATCCATATTCAGCCATAAGGCAGCCAGTTGGCTGGGGGAAATATGGAAAAAATACGCCAATTTAAACAACAAGCTATAGTCTTTGGCAAGATTTTCTGCCACATAGCGGCAAATATCCTCTCGGTTTTGGCGGTAATCCGCCCACAAAAAAGCCTGATACACATCTTCAGGCAAAGCCGTTTCCGCATCGGGCGAATACAGCCAAGCTTCAAAATCCGCTGTGTTTTGCCGTCCGCTTAAAAACGGCAAAACATAGCGAAACCATTCGGGCAGTTTGTTGTGCATATTGATAAGATGATTTTTAAATAAAACGGCAGATTGTACGTGCTTTTGCGGTAGGGACAAAGGCTGCCGCTTTTCCGTCAGGCAGGCTGCCTGTTATCATATTGTGTTGTCATACTGATTTAAAACGAGCAAATTTATGATTACTTTATCCGTAGATGCCATGGGCGGAGATGCCGGTTTGGCGGTAAGCGCACCGGCTGCCGCCGCCTTTTTGCAGAAACAGCCGGATGCGGCATTGATTATGACGGGCGACGAAGCGCAGGTGCGGGCAGCTTTAGAGGCGGCCGGTGCGCCGATGGCGCGTATCCGTATCGTGCATACCACACAAGTGGTGGCAATGGACGAAGCCCCGCAGGCTGCCTTAAAAAATAAAAAAGACTCATCTATGCGCGTGGCGGTGGAACAGGTGAAAAACGGCGAAGCACAGGCGGCGGTGTCGGCGGGCAATACCGGTGCGCTGATGGCGACTGCACGTTTTGTGTTAAAAACCCTGCCGGGCATTGAACGACCCGCCATTGCCAAATTCCTGCCTGCTGAAAACGGGCATTTGACGCTGGTGTTGGATTTGGGGGCGAATGTGGACTGCACCGCCGCCCAACTGTACCAGTTTGCCGTAATGGGCAGCGAACTGGTGCGGGCGTTAAAGCCGCAGACCGATGCGCCGCGTGTCGGCTTGCTGAATATCGGTACGGAAGATATTAAAGGTACGGAAGCGGTGAAACAGGCGTTTGCGCTGTTGCAGGCAGGCAGCCTGAACTTTGTCGGCAATATTGAAGGCAATGAAATTTTCGGCGGCGGCGTGGACGTGGTGGTGGCGGACGGCTTTGTCGGCAATATTGTATTGAAAACCATAGAAGGGGCGGTGAAGTTTATGGGCGGGGCGATTCGTCAGGAATTTCAACGCAATGCTCTAACCAAACTCGGCGGCGTAGCAGCTTTGCCGGCATTAAAAGGTTTTAAAACGCGTTTGGACCCGCGCCGTTTTAACGGGGCAATTTTTCTCGGTTTGCGTGGGGTGGTGGTGAAAAGCCACGGCGGCACCGATGCGGTAGGTTTTGCCTATGCTTTGGAAGAAGCCTACCATGAAGCGCAGGCGGACAGCATCGGCCGCATCAGTCAGGGCGTGGCGCAAAGATTGGCGGGCTGATATGTGGCATATTGTTGCCTGCGGCTATATTTTTACCACGCTGATGTTTGCCTTGGCGCAGCCGGGGCTGGCGCGTAAATTGATTTATCTGGTCTTTTGGACAGTGCTGCCGATTGTGTTTGCCGTGTGGGTGGCGCTTATCCGCCGCCGCAACCGGCGTTTGAAATATGATGAACGGCAAGGGCAGGATAAGCCGTAAGAAAACCGCGTTCCAAACGGAACGCGGTTTTTTTCAGGCAGCCTGAAAGCCTATTTCTGCATGGCCTGACTCATTACGCGTACATTGTATTTAAACAATTCGGCATACGTTTTGGCCGGTGCGTTTTTGCTTAAGGCATCGGAATACAGTTTGCCGCCGACCTTTACGCCGGTTTCTTCGGCAATCCGTTCCACCATGCGCCCGTCTTTAATGTTTTCGGTAAACACCGCTTTTAAGCCCTGCTGCTTGATTTGGCGGATAATGGCGGCCACGGTTTTGGCGGAAGGTTCGGCTTCGGTGCTGACCCCTTGCGGCGCAATAAAACGGATGCCGTAGCGTTTGCCCATATAAGAAAAGGAATGGTGTCCGGTCAGGACTTTGCGGTGGGCGGCGGGAATGCTGCCGAATTGTTTGCGGGCGTAAGCGTCCAATTCCTTAAGCTGTGCCGAATAGGCTTGAAAACGTTTTTGGTAATAATCTTTACCGGCAGGGTCGGCCTGAATCAGGGCTTTGGCAATATTGGCAGCGTATTTTTGCATCAGCACAGGGTCGTGCCACACATGCGGGTCGTAGCGGCCGTGGTCATGTTCATGGCCGTCTGCATGATGGTGCGGTGCGCTTTCGTCGTTTTCCAAGGCACGGATGCCGGCGGCCGCTTCAATATACGGCACTTTGCTTTGCTTGGCGGAACGGGCGATATCGGCTTTTTCCAAACCCAAGCCGTTGAGCAGGATAAGTTTGGCGGAAGCGATTTTTTTCACGTCGCTGCCGGTCAGACGGTAGGCGTGGGCATCGGCATCCGGCCCGACCAGTTGGGTAACGGCAACGCGTTCGCCGCCGATTTGTTTGGCAACATCACCCAAAATACTGAAACTGGCGACAACGGGCATTTCTGCGGCAAACAGGCTGCCTGAAAACAGCAGTGACAGCATCAGCACGGCAGATTTAACGGATACGGGGCGCATAATTTTTCCTTAACCTTAAAAAGCGGTGATTGTACACGGTTTAAATGTTATAGTGTTACATAGGCAATATGTAAAAATCCCCCCAAGTTGGTTGGGGGGATTTTTCAGGCAGCCTTATTTGTGTTTGATTTCGGTTTTAATAATAATTTCCGAAGGTTCAATCGTCTGCCACGGTTCGGGAACGCTAGCAAAGACTTCGCGGCGGACAATCGGTTCGCGTGC
>JAUNOT010000160.1 GCA_030537065.1 Conchiformibius sp. | reverse complement strand
TTTCTCATAAAAGTTCCTAGTTTTGTTGCGCGGGAGGATTGCGAACCGCGTGTGGGTAAAAAGGTTTTCAGGCAGCATGAAAACCACCTATGGGATAAGCGTTTGATATAAATCATGCTGGCGGATATAGTCGGCCACGCTTTCAGGCAGCCACGCCGACACGTCGCCGCCTGCGGCCAGCGTTTGGCGGATGCGTGTGGAACTGATATCGTAGGGCGCGGCGTTCAGCAGCACCAGCGAGCCGTCCTGTACCGCACCGCCCAGCCAGTTTTGCAGTTCCGGCGGCGTTTGCGTCAGCGCACTGCCGGGGCGGATGGCCACAGCAAAACGGGTGTGCCGCACCAAATCGCGCCATTTGTGCCAAGTGTGCAGTTGCAGCAGGCTGTCGCCGCCCAGCAGCCAGTAAAGCTGTGCTGACGGGTAAAGCTGCCTGAAAATCTGTACCGTATCGTAGGTGTAGGTTGCGCCTTGCCGCACGATGTCGCAGTCCGACACGGCAAAACGCGGGTCGGATGCCGCCGCCCGTTCCGCCATCGCCAAACGGTGCGCGGCGGCGGTGTGCGGTGTGTGTTTGTGATAAGGGTCGCCAGCAGGCAGGAAAATCACGCCGTCCAAAGCCAGTTGGTCGGCAAAGGCGCGGGCAATATGCAGATGGCCGTTGTGAATCGGGTCAAACGTGCCGCCGAACAGTCCGATGGTGTTCATAGCGCACACACCTGATTGCCGTCCACCACCACCGTCAGCTTGCCGGTTGTCGGGTGAATCACCATGCCGTGTACCGCCACGTTTTCCGGCATCAGCGGGTGGCGGCGGATGGTGGAAACGGTGTGGCGCACGCTGTCTTCCACATCGTTAAAGCCTTTCAGCCAGCCGTCCAGATTGATGCCGGCGTTTTCCAGCGTTTCAATGCGCTCGGCCGGAATGCCTTGCGCGTCGGCTTTTTGCAGAAAGGTTTCGGCGTTCAGACCGCGCATACCGCAATCGTAGTGGGCAATCACCATAATTTCTTCCACATTCAGCTCAAACACCGCCAACAGCAGCGAGCGCATCACCGAACCCCACGGATGGGTTACCAGCGCACCGGCGTTTTTAATCAGCTTGGCATCGCCGTTTTGCAAACCCAGCGCGGCCGGCAGCAGCTTGGTCATGCGCGTGTCCATACACGACAAAATCGCCAGTTTGCGTTCGGGAAACTTATTGGTTAAAAACTCGGCATAGCCGCCTTGTTCCACAAATTGTTGGTTGTGTTGCAGAATATGGTTCAGTTCGGACATGGTTTATCCAATGGTCTTTGAATCGGTGCGGTTCAGGCTGCCTGAAAGCGGGCGGCATAAAACAAAACCCTTTGCCCGAAAGCAAAGGGTTTTGCACAAAAAACTGGCGGAAGCGGTGAGATTCGAACTCACGGTGGGTTTCCCCACGACGGTTTTCAAGACCGCTGCATTAAACCGCTCTGCCACGCTTCCGTCCTGAAAGGCGAAACTATACCGATTTTTACCCAAATTGACAAGATAAATTGCCACGCCGCCCCTTGAAAATTTCAGCATACTGATTTTAAAGAAAACAAACTTTCAGGCTGCCTGAAAAACCGCCCTTGTTTTTTACCGCCGCGCCTTTATATCCCAGCCAAGCAAATATTAACCGATAGGACAAACATTATGCGTTACGACAAACTGACCGAAAAATTCCAACAAGCGCTGCAAGAAGCGCAAAGTCTGGCTTTGGCCAACGACCATGCTTATATCGAGCCGGTACACGTGTTGAAAACCCTGCTGGACGACAGCTTGAACGGCATGGGTGCGCTGCTGGTCAAGGCCGGCGGCAATTTGGCGCAAATCAAGCGCGATGTTCAGGCAGCCGTGTCCAAACTGCCGCGCGTATCGGGGCAGGGCGGCGAAATTTCCGCCGGACGCGAACTGCAAAACACCCTGAACCTGATGGACAAAGCCGCCGCCAAACTGGGCGACAGCTATATTTCCAGCGAACTGTTTTTACTGGCGTTGCTGCTGGAAAAAGGTGCGGCCGGACAAATCCTGACCGACGGCGGCGTGACCGAAGCCGCGCTCAATCAAGCCATTGAACAACTCCGAGGAGGCGAAACCGTGGACAATCCCAATGCCGAAGACCAGCGCGAAGCCCTGAAAAAATACACGTTGGACTTAACCGAACGCGCCCGCAACGGCAAATTAGACCCCGTTATCGGGCGTGATGACGAAATCCGCCGCGCCATTCAGGTGCTGCAACGCCGCACCAAAAACAATCCCGTGCTGATTGGCGAACCGGGCGTGGGCAAAACCGCCATTGTGGAAGGTTTGGCGCAACGGATTGTAAACGGCGAAGTACCTGAATCCTTACGCAATAAACGCCTGCTGGTGTTGGATTTGGCGGCATTGATTGCGGGCGCGAAATATCGCGGCGAATTTGAAGAACG
>JAUNOT010000049.1 GCA_030537065.1 Conchiformibius sp. | reverse complement strand
ATCGGTTTTATTTTGCTGACCCGCGATTTGGGTTCGGCGATGGTGGTGTTTGCCATTGCCTTGGTAATGCTGTTTCTGGCCAATCTGCCCGGCAAATGGTTTGCCATGGTGGTGGGCATCGGCGTATCGGTGGCGGCAACGGTGATTGCCACGTCCGATTTCCGTATGCGCCGCGTCAGCGTGATGTGGCAGCCGTGGAAAGACCCCACCGGCACGGGCTATCAGAGCATGGGTTCGCTGATGTCTATGGAACGCGGCGGCTGGTTTGGCGAAGGCTTGGGCAACGGCGTGTTCAAACGCGGCTTCCTGCCTGAAGCGCACACCGACTTTATTTTGGCGGTGATTGCCGAAGAGCTGGGACTGATTACCGTGACCCTGCTGATTTTCTGCTACGCTTGGATTGTATGGCGGGCATTTGCCATCGGACGGCGCGCGCGTGATTTGGATTTGCATTTCAACTCGTTTGTCGCCATCGGCATTGGCGTGTGGATTGCCGCACAAAGTTTTATCAATATCGGCGTCAACATCAGCCTGTTGCCCAATAAGGGCTTGACCCTGCCGCTGATTTCCTACGGCGGCTCATCGCTGGTTATCATCATCATCGCGCTCACCATTCTGCTGCGCGTAGATTATGAAAACAAAATGAAAATCCGGCATATTATTTTCACCGACCCCAACGAGCCGCAACCCGCGCCCCTGCCGACCAATGAGGAAGAAAGCGGTGAAGAAGAAACGGCAGAAGCCACAGGCGCGGAAACCGAAAAAAAACTGCCCCTGCCCGAACCGCCCTTGGTTACGCGGCGCAACTATTCCGAATACGGCTTGGACGATTAAACACAGGAGAACCCGATGAGCGGCAAAACCTTTTTACTGATGGCCGGCGGCACCGGCGGACATATTTTCCCCGCCTTGGCGGTGGCGCAAACCCTTCAGGCACAGGGACATCATGTGGTGTGGCTGGGCAGCCGCGACAGCATGGAAGAACGCTTGGTGCCGCAACACGGCATCACTTTGGAAACCGTGGCGATGAAAGGCATTCGCGGCAACGGCCTCAAACGCAAGCTGATGCTGCCTTTTACCCTGTGGCAGGCGGTTCAGGCAGCCCGCGCGGTAATTAAAAAACACCGTGCGGACGCCGTTATCGGCTTTGGCGGTTTTGTCAGTTTTCCGGGCGGCATTGCCGCCAAATTAAGCGGCATTCCGCTGATTATTCATGAGCAGAACGCCATTGCCGGTCTGTCCAACAAAATCTTGGCCAAACAGGCGGCACGGGTGTTGTCCGCTTTTCCCAGCGCCTTTCCCGAATATGCGGACGGTTTGGTCGGCAATCCCGTCCGTCCCGACATCACCGCCCTGCCCGAACCGGCACAGCGTTTTGCCGGACGCAGCGGCCCGTTAAAAATCGCCGTGGTCGGTGGCAGCTTGGGCGCGCAGGTTTTAAACGAAACCGTGCCGGACGCGCTGGCGCGGCTGCCTGAAAACCAACGCCCGCATATTATCCACCAGTCGGGGCGCGGCAAACTGGAAGAATTGCAGCAACGTTACCGCCAAGCGGGTATTACCGCCGAATGTGTGGAATTTATTGACGATATGCCCGCCGTTTACCGTGATGCCGATTTGCTGGTGTGCCGCGCCGGCGCGCTGACGGTAGCAGAACTGACGGCGGCCGGTGTGGGGGCATTGCTGGTGCCGTATCCGTATGCGGTGGACGACCACCAAACCGCCAATGCCCGTTTTATGGTATCGGCCGAAGCGGGTCTGCTGCTGCCGCAGTCACAACTGTCGGCCGATAATCTGGCGGAGGTCATCGGACGGCTTGACCGCGATACTTGTCTGCGTTGGGCGCAACAGGCACGCACGCTGGCGATGCCCGACAGCGCGGCGGCGGTTGCCCGTGCCGCTTTGGAAGCGGTCGGCGTTACCGCACAAGCTGCCTGAAAAATATTTGCACACCATAAACCCCGTTGCGGTTAAACCGTAACGGGGTTTTTCAGGCTGCCTGAAATTCTCTACCGCCACGCTTCGGCAAACTCGCGCCAATGCGCCTTATCTGCCGCCAAAGTAACAATATAATTGCGGAAACGGTAAATTTCATTTTCGTATTCGGCCGCGCTGAAACGCCCGCTCATCAGGCAGAAGCGCAGGTAAACCAAATAAGTGTTGGCAGCATCGGTTTCGCAGTAATCTCGGATGGCATCAATCTCGCCGTTTTGAAACGCCGCCCACACACGGCTGCCGTCCATGCCCAATTTGCCCGGAAAACCGCACAGTTTGGCCATATCGTCCAAAGGCACATTGGCGCGTGCCTGATACATGGCCAGCACGTCCATCAAATCGCAATGGCGGCTGTGGTAGCGGTTAATATAATTATTCCATTTAAAATCGCGGCTGTCGGCAAAATCGCCCTCGCCTGTGTCCCAATAACGTGCGGCGGCAATGCCGTGCATCAAAGCGCGGTAGTGCAGCACCGGCAGGTCAAAACCGCCGCCGTTCCAGCTTACCAGTTGCGGCGTGCGTTTTTCAATCAGGCGGAAAAATTCGCTAATCACCGTGCGCTCGTCATCTTGCGGCGTGCCGATGGTGCCGATATGGATTTTGTTTTCCCAACGCAGGCAGCACGACACCGCCACCACACGGTGCAGGTGCAGTTGCAGAAAATCGCTGCCGGTTTGGGCGCGGCGCTGCTGCTGCGCGTATTCCACCGCCTCTCCGTCGTCCACGCTGTCGGGCAGTTCATATAACAAGCGGATTGCCCGCGCATCGGGTACGGTTTCAATATCAAAAGCCAAAACAGGGGTCATCGCCACACTCCGAATCCTATTAAAAAACACGATTGTGGCACGGCGCAGGCTGCCTGAAAACCCGCAAATGCAAAATCGGGTATATTCTTGTTAATTTTTCGGCAAGCCCAACCGTTTTTCGGCATAATTACCGTTTTTTTATTTGAGATTCCCATGACTTTTTCCATCAAACGCCTGCCCGCCACTGTTTTTGCCGCCCTGCTGGCACTGACCGCCTGCGGCGAAACCCCCGCCGCCAACAAAACCGGTGCGGTTAAAGCGTCTGCCCCGTCTGCATCCGCCAAAGTGGCCAAAGAAATCCCCGCCGCCACCGCCGAAACAATTACCCGCACTTTAGAAAAAAACTATGCCGACCAAGACCTGAAAGTGGTCAGCATCAACCCCACTCCGATTAACGGCCTGTATGAAGTGGTGGTAAGCGGCAAACAAATCGTTTACACCGATGCCACCGGCGAATATATGCTGGTGGGCGATTTGATTCAAACCGCCGAAGGCCGCAGCCTGACCGAAGAACGCAAAACCGATTTAAACGCCATTGATTTCAACGCCCTGCCTTTGGACAAAGCCGTAAAAGAAGTGCGCGGCAAAGGCAGCCTGAAAATCGCCGTCTTTTCCGACCCCGACTGCCCGTTCTGCAAACGCTTGGAACGCGAGTTTGCCAAAATGGACAATGTGACCATTTACAACTTTATGATGCCGATTCCGTCGCTGCACCCCGATGCCCACCGCAAATCGGTACAAATCTGGTGTCAGCCCAACCGCACCAAAGCGTGGACGGACTGGATGCGCGAAGGCAAAATGCCGCCGAAAGTGGCCGAATGCAAAAACAGCGTCAGCGAAACCACCAATCTGGGCGTCCAATACGGCTTTAACGGCACGCCTACTCTCGTTTTCCCCAACGGCAAAGTCCAAAGCGGCTACACCCCGATGCCGCATCTGGAAGTGCTGATTAAAGCCAATCAAGCCAAATAAAGCTCCGGCCCCGCCTTTAGCGGGGCATATTTTCAGGCTGCCTGAAAAGCACACTTGCAATTTACCGCCTTACCGCTACAATACCGCACCCACAGTCAAAAGGATTCCCCCATGCTTGCCAAACAACTGTTTGAAGACATTGCCGCCAAACTCAGCGAAACCATTGCCAACAGCCCCGCCAAAGATTTGGAAAAAAACGCCAAAGCCATGCTCGGCGGCGCATTTGCCAAAATGGACTTGGTTACCCGCGAAGAATTTGACATCCAACAACAAATCCTGATTAAAACCCGCACCAAACTCAGCGAAGTAGAAGCCCGACTGGCCGCCTTGGAAAACAGCCTGCGTCCTGATGCCGCCCCCAGCGCAGACGGCGATGACGATATGGCCGCCCCCGCAGCCTTGTCGGACGGCGTAAAAAGCGGCGACGGCAACACCCCCTAAACAGGCGGCACCGTGTCCTTTGCCGTGGTCAACAGCCGCGCCCTGTGCGGCACGGACGCACCGTTGGTAGAAGTGGAAACCCACCTGGCCAACGGTCTGCCCCAATTCAATATTGTCGGCCTGCCCGATACCGAAGTAAAAGAAAGCCGCGACCGCGTACGTGCCGCCCTGTTACAAAGCGGTTTTGAATTTCCCGCCAAAAAAATCACCGTCAATCTCGCTCCCGCTGACCTGCCGAAAGAATCGGGGCGTTTTGACCTGCCTATTGCCCTCGGCATTCTGGCAGCATCCGGTCAGGTTCACACCGACAACCTGCCGCATTACGAATTTGCCGGCGAACTCGCCCTATCCGGCCGTCTGCGCCCGATACGCGGTGCCACCGTTATGGCCGGACAGGCACACCGCGCACACCGCGCCTTTATCCTGCCGCAGGAAAACGCCGTTCAGGCAGCCGTGTTCCCCGATATTGCCGTTTACGGCGCAGGCAGCCTGAAAGCCGTAGCCGCCCATTTAAACGGCGACACCGCCCTGCCCCGCCAGCCGCCTACCCCTGCCGACACGGCCGCACGCGGCAACCTGCCCGATTTACAAGACCTAAAGGGTCAGCACACCGCCCGCTTGGCCTTGGAAATCGCCGCCGCCGGCGGACACAGCCTGCTGCTGATAGGGCCGCCCGGTACCGGCAAATCCATGCTTGCCCAACGCCTGCCCGGCATCCTGCCGCCGCTTGATGAAGAAGAACGCCTGTCCGTATGGGCGCTGCGTTCACTGCTGTCGCCGCACACGCACGACTTCAGCCCGCACCGCCCTTTCCGCAGCCCGCACCATTCCGCCAGTGCCGCCGCACTGGTCGGCGGCGGTTCCGACCCGCGTCCGGGCGAGATTTCGCTGGCTCATCACGGCGTATTGTTTTTAGACGAACTGCCCGAATTTGACCGCAAAGTACTGGATATGTTGCGCGAACCTTTGGAAAACGGCGAAATCCACATTTCCCGTGCCGCCCGACAGGCTACCTTTCCCGCCCGTTTCCAACTGGTTGCCGCCATGAACCCCTGCCCGTGCGGCTATCTCGGCCACCCCGCCAAAGCCTGCCGCTGCACCCCCGAAGCAGTCAAACGCTACCGTGACAAAATTTCCGGCCCATTACTCGACCGCATTGACCTGACCGTAGAAGTTCCCGCCCTGCCCGCCGCCGAACTGACGGCCGCCACCGCAGGTGAAAGCAGCAGCGAAGTTCTCAAACGTGTACTGGCCGCCCGTCAGCACCAATACCGCCGCCAACATAAAACCAATTCCGCCCTTACTCCGACCGAATTGGATACGCTGGCCGACATCCTGCCCGAAGCGCGTCAAACATTGGGCAGCCTGATAGACAAACTGTCGCTATCGGCACGCAGTTTCCACCGCATTTTGCGCATCGCACGCACGCTGGCCGATTTGGAAGGCAGCATACGGGTCGGCCGCAGCCATATTTTAAAAGCCGTCGGTTTCCGCCGCGCACTAATGTAGGCAATTTGTTACAAAAAACAGCAACCTTTACCCATACCGCCAACGCTTTTCAGGCTGCCTGAAAACCGTCCGCAAACCAAAATAATAAAATAACAAACTGTTTAAAATAAATAAAATAAACAACGCCTGCCGCTAACGGCAACAGCAACGCCCGTCCGCCCGCACACATAAACAAGCAATGTCCCCGCATACGGTACAGGCTGCTTCAATTCAAACGTCCAAATCATGTTAGAATAGCTGCTTTTATTTTGACCTAATTTCCCTCGGGGTGAGCCATGTTTCCCAAAAAAACACACCAATCACAGATTGCCGTATCCCGCCGCCAACAAGGAAACGGCTTAGTCGGCCTGCTGGCCGGCCTGATACTGGCAACATTAATCATCATCGCCGTCCTGCTGGTATTGAACAGCAACAGCAAACGCGAGTTTAAACAGGAACCCACACTCAGTTCCAAACAATCCGGTCAGGCAGCCGACGCTTCAGGCAGCACCCACACCGCACCGGCAGCCAACGGCAGCGATGCCATGACCACCGAACAGGCAACCGACCAACAGGCCAGCGGCAGCGTGTTAAGCATTAAAGAACCGACTGAAGGCAGCAGCACACCGGCAACAGCAACCGACAATACCGATAAGCCTGCCGCCCCTGCTGATGATTCCGCCAAACCCGCTACGGACACCGCCACCAATGGTACGGCTGCAACACAAGAGAGTGCCGCTCCCCGACCGACTGCACCCGCACCCGTTGTCAGCAATGCGGCCAATAACCGCAACAACAACAGAAATAACGACGCACCCGCCGTTACTTACAACCGCCCGCGTCCGTCCACTTCTTCAGGCAGGGACGTAAAAGGCACGTCTGTATTCCGCGACAACGACCATACGCCGGTTAAAAAAGCGCAACAGAACAACAGCCGTCAGGCCACGACCAAACGTCCGAACGACCTGCCCAAAATTGTTGAAAACGGCGCGCTGATTGAACATCCCAGCACCCGCAGCAAAACACCGGCGGTAAAAAATACCAAACCGGCCGATAAAGCCAAAGCCAAAGCCCCCGCGCAAACGGCCAAAAACAAAACGCAAAACATTACCCCCTCGCCCGAGCTGATTTTGGAAAGCGGCAGCATTGAAAAAGCCCGCGAAGCCGCACGCAAACAGGCTTTGGCCAAACAGCAAAATGCGAAAAACACCAAACCGGCCGCACCTGCCAAAACCGAAAGCAAACAGGCTGCCGCCAAAACCCCACCCGCTTCTTCAGGCAGCGGCAAAGGCAATGTCGTGTTGCAGGCAGGCTCGTTTATCAACGCCAAAGCCGCCGATGCCCAACGTGCACGTCTGGCCATGATGGGCGTACAAACCAAAATTGTTGAAGCGCAAGTGAACGGCAAATCGGTTTACCGCGTTCAAACCCAGCGCATGAACGGCAGCAAAGCCGCCCAAGCCAAAGACACCCTGCAAAAGAACGGCGTAGCGGTTTACCAACGTTCAGAATAATGATTTCCCATTGCTTTATATAAGGAAAAACAAATGTTGAAAAAAATACTGTTCGGCACCCTCGTTGCAGCCGGTCTGTCCGCCCATGCGGCGGCGGCCACAGAAGGTGTGGACTACACCGTTTTGCCGAAAGAAATGCCGCAGGTGTTGCACAAAGACAAAGTGGAAGTGTTGGAATTTTTTGGTTATTTTTGCAGCCATTGTAAAAATTTAGACCCGGTGATTCTGAAACACGCCAAAACTTTTGCCAACGACACTTATTTTTATACCAGCCATGTGGTTTGGGAAGAAAAACGCGACAACGGCTTGGCTCGCCTGGCGGCTGCCGTAAACCAATCCGGTACAAAATATTCTGCCAATCCTGCTATTTTCAAAGCTATTTTTGATGAGCAGATTCCCCTGAACGAGCCGGAAATAGCCGGCAAATGGCTGGCTGAACAAAAATCTTTTAACGGCAAAAAAGTTTTGGCTGCTTATAACGGCTTCGGTAATAAAGAACAGGCCAAACAAATGGCCGACCGCACCAATGAATACAATATTACCGGCACGCCAACCGTTATTGTGGGTGGCAAATACCGTTTGGAATTTCCCAACGGCTTTGCACCGGCGATGAAAACGCTGGATGAGCTGATTGATAAGGTGCGCGAGGAGCGCGGTATGAAAAAACCGGCACCCAAACCGCAAACCCCACAAGCGAAAAGTCGCGGTGCAGCCGTAGCCGCAGATGCCAACCGTTAAGACGGCAGCCTGAAAAACACGTAGGAAACGTAATATGTTTCCTACGTTATTATTTTGATTGTGAAAGAAAATAAAATGGATATTTTATTGATGCTGAAAGCCCTGCTGATGGGCGTGATTGAGGGTTTAACCGAATTTCTGCCGATTTCCAGCACCGGACATTTGATTGTAACGGCTGATTTAATCGGTTTTCACAGTAAGGAAAAAGTATTTGAAATTGCTATCCAACTGGGCGCGGTTTTGGCGGTTGTATTTGAATACCGCCGCCGTTTCCAACATGTGCTGACCCATATCGGCCGTGATGCGGCAGTAAACCGTTTTGTATTGAATCTGGCGGTAGCATTTGTACCGGCAGCAGCATTGGGTTTCTTATTCCGCAAAGAAATCAAGGCTTATCTGTTTAATCCGCTTACCGTGGCAGTGGCTTTAGTAATTGGCGGCCTGATTATCCTGTGGGTGGAAAAACGCGCACGCACCATCACACCGAAAGTAAAAGCGGTGGACGATATGACACCGAAAGATGCACTGATGGTGGGTATTGCCCAAACCTTTGCCCTGATTCCCGGCACTTCGCGTTCAGGCAGCACGATTATGGGCGGGATGTTGTGGGGCTTGGACAGAAAAGTGGCCACCGAATTTTCTTTCTTTTTGGCCGTACCGGTAATGATAGCCGCCACTTTTTATGATATTTATAAAAACTTTCAGTATTTTACCGTAGAAGACTTGGGTTTGATTGCCATCGGTTTTGTTTCGGCTTTTGCGGCCGGCCTGATGGCGGTTAAAGCCTTGTTGAAATTTGTTTCCAGTAAAAACTATGTGCCTTTTGCCTATTACCGTATTGCATTCGGCGGACTGATTTTGCTGACTTGGCAAATGGGTTGGGTAAATTGGACGACTGCGGGATAATTGAGAGAATAAATGAACAAGGGGCTACCTGAAACATAAAACTGTTTTCAGGTAGCCCCTTGTTCATTTATACGGCTTGGTTTTATAATAATGTTATATTATATCATACTGAAAGCAAGCTCATTATGAATACTTTTTCCCTCAAACCACTTTCCTACCTGCTGTTAATATGGGTCTATGCCTTGGCACACCCAGCCTATGCTGATAATACAGCCGAACAAACCTTAGAAACCGTTAATGTAATTGGTAAGCGCCGCCACAGTGCCCAGCCGTTTAAAGGCAACCGTAAAGCCAGCGATATGGTGATTGACGGCGAAAAACTCAAAAGCCGTTCTGCCAATTTGGGCGAAGCACTGGCAGGCGAATTAGGTATTCACGGCAATCCCTTTGGTGGCGGCGCGAGTGCGCCCGTGATTCGCGGACAAGAAGGCGTGCGCGTGAAAATTTTG
Organism: Conchiformibius sp.; assembly: GCA_030537065.1. Classification (GTDB taxonomy): domain Bacteria; phylum Pseudomonadota; class Gammaproteobacteria; order Burkholderiales; family Neisseriaceae; genus Conchiformibius. Next base: position 4,633 of record JAUNOT010000049.1, on the reverse strand, counting down.
CAGGGCGGTTCGGATGTAGTGGATATGTCTGCCTTGTCGCCCGACCATGCCGTCGCCGCTGATACCCTGCTGGCCGAACAAGTAGAAGTTTTGCGCGGCACGTCTACTTTGGCGTATGCCGCCGCGTCGCCCGCAGGCGTGATTAATATTACCGACAAACGCATTCCCGACCGATTACCCGCCAAAGGCTGGGAAGCGGAAACAGGCATACGCTTTGATACCGCCGCCAAAGAAAAAGCCCTCACCGCAGGCGCAACCTTCGGCATCGGTAAAAATATTGCCGTGCGTGCCGAAGGTTTAGCGCGTAAATCAGACGATTACCGCGTTCCGGGTATCAATTTGGGCGAAACCCTAAAATACGTTCCCGATACCCACAACCGTTCCCATACCGGCACTTTAGGCGTGGCATGGGTCGGGCAAAACGGACATCTGGGTATATCCTACAGCCACCGCAAAGACCGTTACGGCTTACCCGGACACAACCATATGCTCGACAATTGTAGCGGACACGTTTTTGACGTGACCACCGCTTCTGCTGTCAAACGCAATTACCTGCTGCCCTATCCGCATCTGATTGGCGATGAAGACGTGAATTTGTCGCAACACTTTCACTGCCACACCGAACACAACAGCAACGCCAAACACAGCCACGACAATGTTTACGGTCACAAACACGACCACAGCGAACCTGGCCCGTGGATTGATATGCGCGTGCGCCGTTACGATATGCGCGGCGAATGGCGTACTCAACTGCCCTTTTTGGAAAAAATCCGTTTAACCAGCGCCTACACCGATTATTACCACGACGAAAAAAACGACGGTAAAGTCTATATCAGCCCCGATGACCCCGAAGGTTGGCGCGAACGCAAACTGAAAGATGCCGCCGCCCGTAAAGGCAAACCCGATATTATTTTGAAAAATAAAGGCTTGAATACCCGTTTGGAGTTTTTCCACCGCTTTGGCAGCGCATGGAACGGCATGGCGGGCATACAGTACCAAACCCAACGCAGCAGCGCACGCCGCGTAATGCCGCCACAAATCGGTGGCGAACGCTACATCAATGAGCGCAACCCCTTGGTGGACAATACCAACAAACAATTAAGCCTGTTCGCCTTGCAACAATACCGCCGCGGCAACTGGCTGGCGGAAGGCGGCGTGCGTTGGGAGAAACAACGCATTCCTGTGCGTTACGACCACGAATTGCTGTCCCGTTATGTCAAACCCGGCACCCAACAACCTGATTTGCGCCCATATTCGCAAAAAGCCCTGTCGTATTCAGGCAGCCTGCTGTGGAATTTCAAGCCCGGCTACCGCTTGTCGCTGACTGCATCGCACAATGAACGCCTGCCCACGCCGATGGAACTGTATTACCACGGCAAACATTTGGCGACCAACTCGTTTGAATACGGCAACAAAGACCTGAAAAAAGAACGCTCCAACAACTATGAAATCGGTTTGCGCTACTTTGGCGAAAAATGGGACTACAAACTCAGCCTCTACCACAACCGTTTTAAAAACTATATTTACAACGAAAACCTGTACCGCAGCGGCAATCTGTTTATCCGCCGCAACACGCAGGCACAAGGGCGTTTTCACGGCTTGGAAGGCGAAGTAAGCTACCGCTTCAAGCCCACGCATCAGATTACCCTGTTCGGCGATATGGTGCGCGGCCGTTTGTTCGGACTGTCGCCTGTTTACGGCGATAAAATCTATCGTGAATACGAATGTGTGGATGAGGAAGGTTTGGAAAATACCTGTTTTGATGTGGTGGGACACGAAAAGATTGAGCGTCCCGACCGCCACGCACCGCGTGTTCCCCCTGCACGTTTGGGTCTGCGCCTAAACAGCCAATGGGGCGAGAATTGGTCGGCTTCGCTGGAATACACACGGGTATGGGCGCAAAACCGTACCGCCGTTTCCCAGTTTCCTAAAGAACGTGATGACGACGATGATGAAGATGAGGACGAGGACAACCCGAAACCACGCCAACAAAAACTGTATGCCGAACCTGTGTTGGAAGACCCAACCGCCGGTTATCATTTGTTAAACGCGGGCATTGCCTACCGCAAACGCATTGGCAAAGCGGATTACCGCGTGTCTTTAGATGTCTTTAATCTGTTGAACAAAAAGGTTTATATTCACAATTCACACCTGCCTTACGTTCCGCGCCCCGGACGGAATTTTGTCTTTGGCGTAAACGTGTCGTTTTAAGCGGCGCGGTGTGAAACAGGCTGCCTGAAAACGGTTTTCCCGTTTCAGGCAGCCTGATTTTATTCGGCACCGAACAGCTGCTGTTTGATGGCTTTAATCTTATCGCGCAACACCGCCGCTTCTTCAAACTGCAAATCCCGCGCCGCCTGCTGCATGGCTTTTTCCAAACGGGTGATTTCTTGCAGCGCATCGCTTTCATTGCGGACGGCGGCATTGGTTTTCAGGCTGCCGGAAACGTTTTCGCCGCCTTCATGATACACGCCGTCAATCAAATCTTTAATTTGTTTGTTGATTTGCTGTGGTGTGATGCCGTGCGCCTGATTAAACGCCTTTTGTTTGTCGCGGCGGCGTTCGGTTTCGTCTATGGCGGATTGCATGGAATCGGTGATTTTATCGGCATACAAAATCGCCACGCCGTTCACATTCCGCGCTGCGCGTCCGATGGTTTGAATCAGGCTGCGGTGCGAACGCAAAAAGCCTTCCTTATCCGCATCTAAAATAGCCACCAGCGACACTTCGGGAATGTCCAAGCCTTCGCGCAGCAGGTTAATCCCTACCAGCACATCAAACACACCCAAACGCAAATCGCGAATAATTTCAACCCGTTCCACCGTATCAATATCGCTGTGCAGATAGCGCACTTTCACGCCCAACTCGCCGTAATATTCGGTAAGCTGTTCCGCCATGCGTTTGGTTAAAGTGGTGACCAGCACGCGCTCGCCCTTGTCGCTGCGGGCGCGGATTTCTGCCAGTAAATCATCAACCTGTGTGGCAACGGGACGGACAATAATTTGCGGGTCGAGCAAACCCGTCGGGCGCACGACTTGTTCCACCACTTGCCCCGCGTGTTCGGCTTCGTATTGCGCGGGCGTGGCGGACACAAACACGGTTTGCGGCATAATCCGTTCAAATTCATGGAATTTTAACGGACGGTTATCACGCGCAGACGGCAACCTGAAGCCGTAATCCACCAAATTTTGTTTGCGGCTGGCATCGCCTTTGTACATCGCGCCGATTTGCGGCACGGTAACATGGCTTTCATCAATAAACATCAAGGCATTACGCGGCAGATAATCCAGCAGCGTGGGCGGCGGTTCGCCTTCCGCCTTGCCCGAAAAGTGGCGCGAGTAGTTTTCAATGCCTTTGCAAAAACCCATTTCATACAGCATTTCCAAATCAAAACGGGTGCGTTGTTCAATGCGTTGCTGCTCTACGGGGCGATTTTCTTGAGTAAAAAAATCAATGCGTTCGCGCAGTTCAGCTTTAATGGCTTCGCAGGCGCGTAACACGGTATCACGCGGGGTAACATAGTGACTGGACGGAAACACGGTATAACGCCCGATGCGCCGAATCGGGCTGCCTGAAAGCGGGTCAAACAAATCCAAACGTTCAATTTCATCATCAAACAGGCTGATGCGTAAGGCAATATCGGCGTTTTCGGCAGGGTAAATATCAATGCTGTCGCCGCGCACGCGGAAGCTGCCGCGTTTAAAATCCATCTCGCCGCGCTCGTACTGCATGGAAACGAGAATTTTAACAATATCTTCCCGTGCCAAAATATCGCCTTCTTTTACCGACAAAATCATTTGCTGATATTCGCGCGGGTCGCCGATGCCGTAAATGGCAGACACGGTGGCGATAATCACCACGTCGTTGCGCGTCATCAGGTTTTTGGTGGCGGACAGGCGCATCTGTTCAATGTGTTCGTTGATGGCGGAATCTTTTTCAATAAACAGGTCGCGGCTGGGAACGTAGGCTTCGGGCTGGTAATAATCGTAATAGGAAACAAAGTATTCTACGGCGTTGTCGGGGAAAAATCCGCGCATTTCGGCGTAAAGCTGGGCGGCAAGGGTTTTGTTGTGCGCCATAATAATGGCGGGTCGTCCGCTTTGGGCAATCACGTTTGCCATGGTGTAGGTTTTGCCCGAACCCGTGACACCCAGCAGGGTTTGCGCCGATAAGCCGTCTGCCAAACCTTCCAGTAAAGCGGCAATCGCGGTGGGCTGGTCGCCCGCAGGTGGAAAAGGTTGGTGCAGTACAAACGGGGAATCGGGAAAACGGATAATCTGCATGGCGGGCAATCGGGCAAAAGGCGGCATTATAGCTGATTCAATTTTAAACCGTTACAAGGCGGCAAGCCGCAGACAGTACACACAGTACGGCAAGGCGAGCCAACACCGTAACGGTTTAAAAGTGGATTGGCTATAACGGTGCGGCAGGTTTCAGGCAGCCTAAAATGCCTTATTATCCGCCTTTTCAATATTGGGACGATACGATGGTAAAAACAATCAAACGCGGTCTGTGTCTGCTGCTGCCGATGCTGCTGTTACAGGGCTGCTTGGTGGTGAGCGCGGTGGACTTGGCCGCTACTAACGTGAGTTCGGGATAAGCGCTTATTTACTTATTGGGTAACAAAGACTTT
>JAUNOT010000159.1 GCA_030537065.1 Conchiformibius sp. | reverse complement strand
TGTTCAGCAGCAGCAAAACGGCGTTTTTGCGCTTCGGTTTTCAGTTCCAAAGCCGGTACGGGAACGGGTTTGCCGTTTTCCACCGCCACCATAGTGAAATAACAAGAATTGGTGTGGCGCACAGTGCGGTTGCGGATATGCTGCGCTTCCACGCGGATACCGATTTCCATAGACGTGCGCCCGACGTGATTGACGCTGGCGAGAAACGCCACCAGTTCGCCCACATAAATCGGTTCTTTAAAGGTTACTTTGTCCACCGACAGGGTAACGCAATACTGCCCCGAATAGCGGCAGGCGCAAGAATACGCCACTTGGTCAAGCAGCTTCAGCAAATCGCCGCCGTGTACATTGCCGCTGAAATTGGCCATATCGGGCGTCATCAGCACGGTCATTTGCAGTTCGTGCGGCGGCAGCGTACCGGCGTAGGGTGGACAATCGGGACGGTTTTCGTGTTCTTGGTTCATGGTTGAAACTCAATAAGTGGAAAAATATAGATTGTAGCGGTTTGTGTCGGACGGGCGCAAAACCGTTTTCAGGCAGCCTGAAAACCGTTTTTGCCCAATGGCAACACCGATAAAGAAATGTTATATTCCGCCGCATCGCGTCCGCCTACTTACTGCCATGTCCCACCCCTATCCCCTTGCCGCCGAACAACTGCTGCACCAAAACTACCGTATTGTCCGCATACTCGGTTCGGGCGGCTTCGGCGTAACCTATCTGACCGAACACATCCGTTTGGGCAATCGCTTTGTTATCAAAGAATATTTTCCGTCCGAACTGGCGCAACGCCTGCCCGAGCGCAGCGAAGTGTTGCCGCACGCCGCCCACCGCAAATTATTTGAACGCGGTATGCGCTATTTTTTCCGCGAAGCGCAACTGCTGCACCGACTTAAACACCCCAATATCGTTCCTGTAACCGACCTGTTTGAAGCCAACGGCACCGCCTATTTTGTCATGCCCTATATCGGCGGCGACACCCTGTCGGACTATCTGCACCGCCATCCGCAGCCCGACTGCGCCGAATTAAACACAATTTTTCTGCCCCTGCTGGATGCTTTGGCTTACTTGCATAATCAACGCATTTTGCACCGCGACATCAAGCCGCAAAATATCCTGCTGGCCGACAACACGCCGATACTGATTGATTTTGGCGCGGCAAGGCGTTTTGCCGCCGGGCCGAATACGCAAAGCTCGCTGCTGTTTATCAGCCAAGGCTATTCGCCGATTGAACAATATGGCGGCGGCAAACTGTCGCCTGCCAGCGATTTATACGCGCTTTCCGCCTGCCTGTATCAGGCGGTAACGGGCAAGCTGCCGCCGCCTGCGACTGACCGCATCGGCCGCAGGCTGCCTGCGCTGGCCGATAATCCCGACTACCGCGCCTGCTATCCGCAGGTATGGCTGGCGGCGGTGGACAAGGGCTTTAGTTTGGCACCGCCGCAACGCTTTCAAACGGTGGCACAAATGCGCCAAGCGCTCAATAATGCGGCAAACGGCGAGGAAACCTCTGTGCAGCCGCCCACACCGCACAGGCAGCCTGAAAAAGCAGCTGCGGTTCAGCCGACAGCCAAAGCTGAGGAGCAAAACAAGGCGGATAAGGGCGTGATGTTTACCGTAACCGTTTTGGTTATGACTTTATGTGTGATTTTATTGGCTATATATTCTGGTAAACGTGAAGAACAAAATAGCTATATTGCGGAAACCCCTGCTTTGAGCGAAAGCGCATCGGATATAGAGGGAATGGATAATGCTTCTGCCGTTTATGCTTCGGATGCCAGTGCAATTAGTACAGAAAACTCTGTATTGAGTGCAAGTGCATCAGATACGGATATAAGCGAAGCAGAAATCAAATCGCTATACGGCCAAGCCAAAGACGGCGACACACAGGCACAGGAGCGGCTGCAAGAGCTGGCGGAACAGGGGATTGCCGAAGCGCAATATAATTTGGGCAATATGTACGCCAATGGAAAAGGCATAGCTCAAGATGATAAGCAGGCGGTGGCATGGTACCGCAAGGCGGCTGAACAGGGTTTGGTCAAAGCGCAATATAATTTGGGCGTGATGTACGCCAATGGAAAAGGCATAGCTCAAGATAATGAGCAGGCGGTGGCATGGTACCGCAAGGCGGCTGAACAGGGTTTGGCCGAAGCGCAATATAATTTGGGCGTGATGTACGCCGATGGAAAAGGCGTAGCTCAAGATGATGAGCAGGCGGTGGCATGGTTCCGCAAGGCGGCCGAACAGGGTTTGGCCGATGCGCAATTTAATTTGGGCGTGATGTACGCCGATGGAAAAGGCGTAGCTCAAGATGATAAACAGGCGGTGGCATGGTACCGCAAGGCAGCCGAACAGGGTTTGGCTGAAGCTCAATTTAATTTGGGCTTGAGGTACGCCAATGGAAAAGGCGTGGCTCAAGATGATGAGCAGGCGGTGGCAGGGTTCCGCAAGGCGG
>JAUNOT010000048.1 GCA_030537065.1 Conchiformibius sp. | reverse complement strand
TATCGTCTGAGTCACTGTTTGAAGAAAATCTATTCTTTTATTTTCTTGTCAATGGCGTTTGGTATTTGCTGGGGCTGTTTACCCTTGGTTTTACCATTCCGGGTATAGATGCCGAAACCAATTTGCTGATGAATTTTATCTGGCTGCTGCTGTTATGTGCGGCGGTGTGTTTTCCCGCATTTTGGTATCGGCTGGTTTTCGGCAAAAACGCCTATCTGTTCCGCGCCGACCAGCGTTTGCAAAAGGCGCTGCAAGAGTTTGATGAGGAATATGGCGATGAAGTCAGTCAGGAAGAGATGGTGAAATGGTTAGACAACAACGGTTACACCCTGTTGAAACGCCGCCAGACGCTTGCCTTGTCGTTTTTGTTTATGGTGGCTTTGTTTGATGTTTTTTATATTGAAGCGTGGATGCGGAATCTGGCATTGGTGTGGCAGCCTGAATGGGTGAATGCCTGTATTGATTGGATGAAAAGCAACTTGGCGTTGCCGCCTATTTACGGAAACATAAAGCTTTTTTATTTGGATTTCTCTACGGGCGACGAACGCATATTTACCCAAATGTTCGGCAGCGAAGCAGCGTTTATCAATGCCCCTTTCGGTCATGCCGCTTTGTTTTATCACCTTATCCGTACCCTGTTGTTTATCCCGATTGTAACCGCTTTATGCGTGCTGCTGTGGCAGCCTTTGCTGTATTTGGGCGGCGGCAAACGCTATCCGCCTTTTATTCGCGGAGTTAAGGATTTTATCGGGGCATCGTTGTGGTCAATCGTGATGGGATTTTTTTTGGTAGTCCCAACACTTGCTGCTATCTGGGAGCCTACTTGGTTTGCCCTCATACTGTTTGATATTAAAATAGGTTTTAAATTATTGCACCTGCAAAGTCCGTATTTATTTGTTTTGCCGCCTGTACAATTCTTTATTGGCTGGCTGATTTTTTGGAAACGTTTGGCGGTCAGGCTGTTTCACAGGCTGAAACAGAAATAAAACCTTTCAGGCCGCCGCAAAAAACATTTGCTTTTGCCGTTTAACCGCTTTATAAACGCGGCTTTGTGTTTTCAGGCAGCCTGAAATGTATTTGTGGCTAAAATTCTTTCATCTCTTTTTTATTGTTTCTTGGTTTGCCGGTTTGTTTTACCTGCCGCGCATCTATGTCAATCTGGCTTTGGCCGAACAGGCAGACGAATATGACCGCCTGCTGCTGATGGCGCAAAAGCTGTTCCGTTTTATGTCGCCGTGGGGCGCGGGCGCGTTGCTGTGCGGTTTGGCCATGCCGCTAACGGCGGGCAGTTGGGCGGGCTGGACGCACGGCAAAATCGCTTTGGGGCTGCTGCTGGCAGGCTATCATCTGTGGTGCGGCCTGCTGTTGCGCGACTTTGCCGCCCGCCGCAACCGCCGTTCACACCGTTGGTTCCGTGTATTTAATGAACTGCCGGTGTTTGCGTTGCTGGCGGCGGTGTATCTGGCGGTGTTTAAACCCTTTTAGGAAAAGATTAATGGCTAATGTGGAAATTGAACGGCGTTTTTTAACCCTGAATGATGATTGGCGGCAGGCGGCGGGTGCGCCGCAGGTGCTGCATCAGGGCTATTTGAGTGTGGAAAAAGAACGGGCGGTACGGGTGCGGGTAGCCGACAATCAGGCTTGGCTGACGCTGAAAGGCTGGATTTCCGATGTGCGCCGCAGTGAATTTGAATACCCGATTCCGGTGGTGGACGCGCTGGCGATTATGGAAACCATGTGTCCGTTCCGCTTGAAAAAGCACCGTTATCGGGTGGAATACGGCGGTTTTGTGTATGAGGTGGACGAGTTTTTTGGAGAAAACGCACCTTTGGTGGTGGCGGAAATCGAGCTGCCGCATGAAGACACGCCCTTTGCCAAACCGCATTGGCTGGGGCAGGAAATTACCGCCGACGGCCGCTTTACCAATGCTTATTTAAGCCGTCATCCTTACGGAAGCTGGGCGTTGTAAATTTGCGCCAATACGCGGTTCAGGCAGCCTGCCGGTGAAATTCGCCCTATCGGCGGCGGTGTTTTTTGTTAAAATACCACACTCTTAAAGTTTGATGGTCTGTTCCCATGCTGGCGTATTATCTCCGTTACAACCGTTTTTGGTTGAAAGTCTTACTGTCTCTTGTTTTGGTGGCGGCACTTGCTTTTTCCGGTATTTATGCGGTGCTGTACCGTTTGTCGGGTTTTGAATACCTGCAACAGCAAAGTCAATCGCTGCTGGAAGGCAGCCGCCGCAAAGTCAGCTTTGATGCGGACGTAGAACGCAGCCTGTTTCCCCGCCCAACCATTATTTTGAAACACTTTACCTTGAGCGAGGCCGACGGCCAAACACCGGCGGCGCGCGCCAAAGAAGTGCGTATCGGCTTGGACTGGCGCAGTCTGTTCGGGCAGGCGATGGTAGAAAAACTGGTGATTAACGAGCCGGTGGCGGTGGTGTCGCGCGACAGCTTGGGCGCGTGGAGTTTTGACGATTTGCTGCAACTTCAGCGCGGCGGTGTGTCGGCGGTAAACCGTGTTCAGATTAACGGCGGCAGCCTGATGGTGCAGGCTTTCGGCCGTCAGGCAGAATTAAAAGAAATCAGTTACAGTCAGTTTAAGCAGGGCGAAGGGGCATTCCCCTATGTTTTGCGGGCGCAGGCAGTGCATCCGGCTTGGGAAAGTCTGGCCTTGCAGGCGCGCGGCACGGCGCGTTGGGACGAAAAAGGCGTGTTTTCCCTGCCCGAATTGCTGGTACAGTTTGACGGGCAGGAAAATAAAGAAGCTTTTTCAGGCAGCCTGTCGGGCAATATCGCTTTTCCTAATGGTGTGCTGAACGCACAAAATAATAAGCTGATTATCCGCAGCAACCGTTTTTCCGGCCATGCCGACATTCACATCGGCCGCATTGACGAGCAGGGCGACCATCTGCAAATCAGCGATACCAACAGCGTTTTCACCGGCAATGACGGCAGCCGCAGTTATAACGGTACGCTGACGGTTAAACAGGCGCAGTTTAATATCGGCCGTTTGGACAGTCCGGAAATTACTTTGGACGTGTCGGCGCAGGCTGCCGGCAGCGACAGCTTGAACATCAGCATTAAGGGCGGAGCGCAATGGCGCGAGCAGGGCGGTTTGCAAATGCCCGCTTTCCGTTTGGGGACACGGCAGGACCAAAGCGGCGGCGTGCCGCGCCTGATTGCCGAGTTGGACGGAAAATGGGAAGCGCAGGATTGGCAGAACTGGAAAATAGAAGCGCAAGGACTGTTTGACCGCCACCCGCTTACCTTGTCGTTTCAGCGCGACAGCAACAATATTGACGGCCAAGTGGAAATGGCCAAACTCAATTTGGGCAATTATTTGGACGCTTTGCAGCGCCGTGCCGACAATCCCTATCCGCAATGGCTGAACAACCGTTTGAAAGCCAATGTGCTGCTGGTGATTAACGAACTGAACCTGCCCGCTTTGGAAGTACACAATATCCGTACCGTTTTGCAGGCGGACGAAGCGCAAATCCAACTGTCGCCCTTGGTGGCCGACCTGTATAGCGGCCACGCCGAAGGCAGCTTTGTTATCAGCAATGGCCAGCCGGTGCAATACACCCTGAAACAAAAGGCTGAAGACGTACAAATCCGTCCGCTTTTGCAGGATTTGTTCCGCAACAGCAGCTTGAGCGGCAAAGGACGTGCCGATTTAAACTTCACCACCACCGGCACCAACCGCCGTGAGCTGACCGAAAACCTTTCAGGCAGCTTGGATATTGATGTGGAAAACGGCTATTGGCACGGCATTAACGTGCGCGAACTGATGCAGGCGGCCACTGCCGAAGATGCAGCCGACAACGGCGGTACCCTGATTTTCGGCGACAGCGACACCAAACGTGCCACTCCGTTTGCTACCTTTGTGTTAAAAGCCAAAATCAAAGGCGGCGTCAGCAAACACCGCACCGATGCCAAATTTACCGCACCGGCGGTGAATATGGGCGGTAAGGGTGAAACCAATCTGTATAGCGGCCTGATGAACGAAGACATCAGCATTTTGAGCAATAACGGCAAAGACACGCTGCCCCTGCGTCTTTCAGGCAGCATGGATAATCCGTCTATCAGCCTGAATTATCAAAAAATCACTTCCGGTTTGAGTACCGCCAAAGAAAAACAAGAAGCCGTAACAGGCGCATTACGCAAACAATGGGAGTGGATTAAAGAACAAAGCCGTAAAAAACAGGAAGAACAATCGGCCAGCGAAGCGCGTGCGGCTTCGTCCCGTCAATAAATTCAGGCAGCCTGAAACAAAACGCCCGATTCCGCAAAACGGAATCGGGCGTAGTTTTATCTATCGGGATTATTTCGCTGCCGAAGCCGCACCGGAAGCCGCCGCTACCGCAGAAGCCTCTGCCGAAGCACCGGCAGCTGCCTGTTCGCCCCAAGCGGCAGGATATTTATAACCGGCAAACTTGGTTTTGGCATAGGTTTTAAACTCATCGCTGTTATACGCCGCTTCCACGTCTTTCACCCATTTGCTGTCTTTGTCGGCAGTACGCACGGCAGACCAGTTCACATAGGCAAAGCTCGGCTCTTGGAACAACGCTTCGGTCAGCTTCATGCCGGACGACATGGCGTAATTGCCGTTTACTACGGCAAAGTCCACATCCTGACGGCTGCGCGGCAGGTTGGCTGCTTCCATTTCCACCAGCTTGATGTTTTTGCTGTTTTCGGCAATATCGGCTTTAGAAGCTTTCAGCGGGTCAATATTGTCTTTCAGTTTCAGCCAGCCCAATTCGTGCATCATAACCAAAGCGCGGGCAAAGTTGGACGGGTCGTTCGGCACAGCCACGGTGCTGCCGTCTTTCACATCTTCCAGTTTGGCGATTTTACCGGCATACATACCCAAAGGCGCAGTCGGCACTTGGAAGACTTCCACTAAATCCAGTTTGTGTTCGTCTTTAAAGCTGTCCAAATAAGGCTTGTGCTGGAATACATTGATGTCAATCGCATTTTCCGCCAAAGCTTTATTGGGGGTAACGTAATCGGGGTATTCGGTTAAAGTAACTTTATAGCCCTGTTTTTCCAAAGCCGGTTGGATTTGTTCTTTAATCATATCGGCAAAATCGCCCGGCGTGCTGCCGAAACGGATTTCGCTTTTTTCCACCGCTACGGCAGAAGCCGCAGCCGCACCCGAAGCGGCGGTAGGGGTTTGCGCCTGTTGTTGCTGGCCGCAGGCGGATAAAGCCAAAGCAATCACGCCCGCAAAAGAAAGTTTGAATACTGCGTTCATAAAAAACTCCAAATAAAATAATCAGATTCAGGCTTTCAGGCAGCCTGAAAAGCCATATTTAACGTTTGTCCAACTTGGCAGAAAGCATATTGCCAGCCGCTTGAATCATCACCACCAGCACGGTCAGCAACACCACTACTGCCGCCATCACATCGGGCATATAGCGTTGGTGTCCGTAGCGGATGCCCAAGTCGCCGATGCCGCCGCCGCCAATCAAGCCGGCAGCCGCGCTTTCGCCCAAAACAGCAATCATCAAAATGGTAATGCTCAACACCAAACCGGCACGCGCTTCGTTGAGTAACACTTTAAAAATAATGGTAAAAGGCGATGCGCCCATCGCTTGCGCCGCCTCCACCACACCTTTGGGAACTTCGTTCAGATTTTGTTCCACCAAACGGGCAAAATAAAAGCTGGCGGCAATGCTTAACGACACCGAAGCGGCCAAAGGCCCGAATGAGGTACCGACCACCAAACGGGTAAGCGGCATCAGCACAATCATCAGAATCACAAAGGGAAAAGCGCGCATAAAGCTGACCAGCCAACTGAGCATACGGTTTATCGGCGCATTTTCAAAGATTTGCCCCTTGGCGCTGGTAAACAGCCACACACCCAGCAGCCCGCCCGCCACAATGCTGAACGCCGCCGAAACGCTAACCATTGTCAGCGTTTGCAGCAGGGCGGTTTGGAAATCGGGCAACAATTTCATCAGATTTTCGGTATTCATAAATTATCGTTTTAATCAGTCAATATAAAATATTTTTAAACAATGATGTATAGTAGATAAAATCTTTTCAGGCAGCCTGAAACACGGTTTAATCGTCTGCCAGCAACTCTTTGCCGATGTCCGATTCTGCCAACACCACACCGTCTTTTACTTCTACCACTTCCAGCAATTTGCCCTTGTCCAACAAAGCAGTACGGTGGCACAAACGGCGGATAACGCTCATTTCATGGGTCACAATCACAATGGTAACGCCGAAACGCTGGTTAATTTCTTTCAGGCAGCCCAGCACACTGCGGGTGGTGGACGGGTCCAGCGCAGAAGTCGGCTCGTCCGCCAGCATCACATGCGGCTTGGGCGCAAGGGCGCGGGCAATGCCGACACGCTGCTTTTGTCCGCCCGAAAGCTGGGCAGGATAATGTCCGGCGCGTTCATTCAGCCCGACCACGTCCAAACATTCGTTTACCCTCGCAGCAATTTTATCCGCGTCCCAACCGGCAATTTCCAAAGGAAACGCCACATTTTGCGCCACCGTGCGATTGGCAAGAAGATTAAACTGTTGAAAAATCATACCGATATTTTGACGGGCGCGGCGCAACTGCGCTTCCGACATTGCGGTTAAATCCTGCTTGTCCACCACCACGCGGCCGCTGTCGGGGCGTTCCAGCAAGTTAATCAGGCGCAGCAGCGTAGACTTGCCCGCACCCGAATAACCCATCAGCCCGAAAATTTCACCGGCGCGGATATGCAAATCGGTCGGCTCGACGGCGGCAAAGCGGGTTTTGTCGCGGTTTTGATAGTGCTTGGAAACATTTTCCAAAATAATCATAGTGTTCTTTCCAAATACAACAAAGCCCGATGCACGACACAACGGGCTGGAATCCACAACGCTTTAGCTGTTTTAACGCCCGCAAGCTGTGTCAAATCGGCGTGAATAGAAAAACGCGATTTAACTGGATTTAATGGTGGCTGTCAAGCGTGCTTTGCGGCGGCTTTAGAACTTAAAGTTTGCGGCCATATAACTTGTAATACGTTTCAGGCTGCCTGAAAAATTCCGCTATAATTTGTTACACTTTTTAATACGGACAATCCATCATGACCTATCAACGCCTGCACCGCGCCGCCGACGCGCTGCGCCCCATACGCATCACTCCGAACTTTCTGCCGCACACGCACGGTTCGGTGCTGATGGAATGCGGCAACACCAAAATTATCTGTACCGCCACCCTAGAAGAAACCGTACCGCCGTTTTTGCGCGGACAGGGCAAAGGCTGGATAACCGCCGAATACGGTATGCTGCCTGCCTCCACCGCCAGCCGTATGCGCCGTGAAGCAGCGGCAGGCAAACCGTCCGGCCGGACACAGGAAATCCAGCGTTTAATCGGCCGCAGCCTGCGTGCGGCAGTAGATTTGGACAAACTGGGCGAACGGCAGATTATTGTGGACTGCGATGTGATTCAGGCAGACGGCGGCACCCGCACCGCTTCCATTACCGGTGCGTTTGTGGCGGTGCAGATGGCGGTACAACGCCTGCTGGCAAACGGCACGCTGCCTGAAAACCCGATTATCGGCAGCCTGGCGGCGGTATCGGTGGGCATGGTCGGCGGTATTGCCCTGCTGGATTTGGATTATCCCGAAGATTCCGGTTGCGACAGCGACATCAATGTGGTGATGCTGGACGGCACACAGTTAATTGAAATCCAAGGCACGGCCGAAGGCCGCCCGTTCAGCCGCAGCGAACTGAATACCCTGCTGGATTTGGCCGAACAGGGCATTGCCCGCCTGCAACAACACCAGCAAAACGCTTTGGCGGCTTTTCAGGCTGCCTGAAGAATACGGCAATGTTTCAACACACGGGGCAACACATCAAGCACAGCCCTGTGTGTTGCATAAAAAAGCTTCTTACTGCCGTAAACGGCGGAGTTTCCAACCGAAAAGGAATCTTGATGAACAAAACCCCCGAAACGGCCGCCATGCGTTTGGACAAATGGCTGTGGGCGGCACGCTTTTTTAAAACACGCGGACTGGCACAACGTCATATTGAACTGGGGCGCGTACAGGTAAACGGTGCCAAAGTCAAAAACAGCAAAAATATTGTCGTGGGCGACACCGTAGACTTAATCTTAAATTCCCTGCCCTACAAACTGACCGTGTTGGCCTTAAACAGCCAGCGCCGCCCCGCACCCGAAGCGCGGCTGCTGTACCGTGAAGACGAAGCCACCGCCGCCAAACGCGAAGCACAAAAACTGCTTGACCAAGCAAGCCGCATCAGCGCTGCCTATCCGGATGGACGACCGACCAAACGCGACCGCCGCCAGTTAGACAAAATCAAACGCGATGCTTGGTAAACCCTTATTGTTCAGGCAGCCTGAAAAATGATGAAAAGCAAATTATTCAAACAATTTATCCGTACCGCCTTATCTATTTTGCAGCGTGTGGACACTTTGCTGCCTGCGCCGCCGTCCACGCCCGATTGGGATAAAGCGGTGGCGTTCCGTTGGCATAAAAACGGCGTATTGCAGGCTTTGCCGCAGCCGCACACTTTTGCGCTGGCGCGTTTGGCGGCAGTGGATACGCAAATGGCGCGTTTGGTGGGCAATACCGAGCAGTTCTTGCACGGTCGCCCTGCCAACCATGTTTTGTTGACCGGCGCGCGCGGCACGGGAAAATCCTCTTTGGTCAAAGCCTTGTTGCACGAATATGCGGCACAGGGTTTGCGCCTGATTGAAGCCGATAAAGACAGCTTAACTGGCTTGCCCGATTTATTGAGCCTGCTGGCAGCGCGTTCGGAAAAATTTATTGTTTTTTGTGATGATTTATCGTTTGAAGACGGCGAAGACGGCTACAAAGCCCTGAAAACCGCTTTAGACGGCAGCCTGTCGCGCCGCAGCGATAATGTGCTGGTGTATGCCACGTCCAACCGCCGCCATTTAATGCCGGAATTTATGGATGAAAACGGCGGCTACACAGGCGTGCGCGGCGAAGTGCATCAGCGCGAAGCGGTGGAAGAAAAAATTTCCCTGTCCGACCGGTTCGGCTTGTGGTTAAGTTTTTATCCGTTTGACCAAGAACAATATCTTCAGGCAGCCGCGTTGTGGCTGGACGATTTCGGCCTACCGTTTGACGATGCCGCCCGTCAAGCTGCGCTGCAATGGTCGCGGATGCGCGGCAGCCGTTCAGGGCGAACCGCTTATCAGTTCGCTTGCGATTGGGCAGGGCGTTTGCCTGAACAGCGTGTTTAAATCATAAAAAAGCAACCGCAGTAATGCGGTTGCTTTTTTCAGGCTGCCTGAAACGGCTTACAGGTTTTTGCCGCTAAAATGCCGCTTGCCTGCCAGAAACGACCAAAAAGTCGGTGGTTTAACCGTCAGCGTGCCGCCGTTCAAACCGTCCGTAATCAGACGAACCCCTTTCAGGCTGCCTTTTTTCAAAGCCTGACAAACCGGGCCGAAAAAGCGTTCGTCCCATTGCTGCACAATTTGGCGGTAGTCCCACACGTCGCCGGTGCAGGCCGAAGCCATTAAATCATCTAAAAACAGGCTTGTTTCGGCGATATTAAGCTGGCGGTCATGGCAGAGCTGCTGCCATTGGGCAAAATTGTGCGGTGCGGGCTGGACGGCAAGCGGGCTTTGCTGTGTCCACGGGCTGTTGCTGCCGATTAGGGCTGTCGGTGAAATGGCAGGACAATCAACAGGTGCTTCCCATAACCAAATACTGTTAATTGGTGCTTTTCCGCTTGTAATGCGATGACGGTTCATTGGATGACCGTGCAGCCACATCTGGATTTCGGTTTGCAGTTGCAGCCATTGTCCGGCATCTTCGCCCTCGGCACGGATACTGCCGTCTATCTGCCCCAACACATCAAATACCGGTGGTGCGTGCCAGAGTGAAGGCATCGACAGTTGCACCGTCCACAAATCGGGGCGGAGGACGGTAAAGCGGGCGCAGTCGCGAAAAAATTCATTTAAGCCGTTACATAAGGTAGCGGCTTCTTCGGCGGTAATACCGATGGTTTGACCGTCTGCCAGATTGACGCTGTGCATACCGACCTGTTGCGACAACGGACTGGCGTAAACGCTGTTTTTTTCAGGCAGCGTGAAACTGCCGCACAGGTAACGCGCATACAGTTCGGTAAGGGAAAGCTTTTCAAAACGGAACTCGCCCAAACGCATCAGTTCGTTTAGGGCGGGTACGGCCAGTTCGGGAAGCTGCTCGGTAGAGGGACGCAGCAGGGCAGGGAGGATAAAGGTAAACATGGCAGTAAGTTATTATCAGGGTTGGTTTATGTGTGCAGCATAACGGTATGGTAAAACAAAGATGTAATAAATGCGGTAATTTTAACCGAATAACAATCAAATCAGCCGAAAAAGCCCATTTTTACCTGAATCAGTTTTTCCAGTTCGCGTAACACGCGGCGGCGGGCGACAAATAAAATCAGATGGTCGCCGTCGGCAATGATTTCGTCGTGGTTGTGTCCCATCATCACGCTGTCGCCGCGCACGACGGCGGCAATCTGGCAGCCCGGCGGCCACTTCACTTCGCCGATATGCCGCCCGACCAAAGACGACGTGCGTTTGTCGCCGTGTACCACCACTTCAATCGCTTCGGCCGCGCCGCGCCGCAGGGGGTAAACCGAAGCAATGTCGCCGCGCCGAACATGGGCAAGAATGTTGCCGATGGTGATTTGGTGCGGCGACACGACAATATCAATCTGGTTGCCGGTCAGCAAATCCACATAACGCGAGCGGTTGATGATGCTGATAATGCGTTTGGCACCGAGGTTTTTGGCCAGCATGCCCGACATAATATTGTTTTCGTCGTCGTTGGTCAGGGCGCAGAATACGTCGATTTCTTCAATGTATTCACGCGCCAGCAGGTTTTCATCGTTGGCGGAACCTTGTAAAACCAGTGTGTTGTCCAAATTGTCGGCCAGCCATTCGGCGCGGCTGGGGTTTTGCTCAATGATTTTGATATTGAGCTTGCTTTCCATGTGTTTGGCCAGTCGGTAGCCGATATTGCCGCCGCCGGCAATGATGATGCGGCGGTTGCGGTTGTCGTAGTGGAACATGCTGCGCATCACGGCATCAACATGGTTGGCGGCACAGACAAAGCAGATTTCGTCGCCTTCATCTACCATGGTTTGCGGCTGCGGCACAATCAGGCGGCCGTTGCGGTAGATGGCGCAGATTTGGCAGTCGGTGTGTTCGGGCAGGTGTTCGCCGATGGCAGCAACGCTGCGGCCGACCAAGGGGTCTTTAAATTTGGCCTGCGCGGTAATCATGCGTACTTTGTCGTCGGCAAAGGGCAGGGCCTGCAGGGCGCGGACGTGGTTCAACAGGCCGGTCAGGTGTTCCACCACCAGTTGTTCGGGGTGGATGGAATCGGTTACGCCGAAGGCTTGCAGGGCGGAGGGCATGCCTTCGGCGGCATCGGCGTGTTCGGCGCGGTAGTTCAGATAATCGGCCGAGCGCACGCGGGCAATGCGGTTGGGAATGTTGAAAAAGTCGGCGGCAATGCGGCAGGCAGCCAGATTGGTTTCGTCGCTGCGGGTGAGCGCCAGCAGCATATCGGTGTCGCCCGCGCCGGCTTGTTCGAGCAGGACGGGCGAGGCACCGTTGCCGACGAGGGTTTGCACGTCAATCTGGCTGCTGATGTTTTTGAGTGCGTGTTCGTCGGTGTCAATAATGGTGATGTCGTTGTTGGGCATGGCCGCCAGCTCTTGCGCGATGGCGGAACCGACTTGCCCGTTGCCCAAAATCAGAATGTTCACAGTGGGATAATGGATTGTTTTGGAAACGGCGGCATTATAACAGGTATAATCGCAAACTTTACGCAAGCCGTTTTCAGGCAGCCTGAATCTTTATGCACTTTATCCAATCTTTGCACAATAGCCAATTAAAACATTTGTCCAAGCTGCTGGTGTCGGCCAAGGCGCGCCGTGCCGCCGCGCAGACGGTTTTGGAGGGCATTCATCTGACCGAAGCCTATTTGCAGGCAGGGCTGCTGCCGCAGGCGGTGTTTGTGCCGGAAGGGCGTTTGGCACACGCGGAAACGGCGGCTTTGTTGGCGCGGCTGCCTGAAAACCGGATAACGGTGGTGGGCGGTGCGGCCTTGGGCAAAATCAGCAGCCTGCATCAGGCCGATGATGTGATGGCTTTAATCGCGCTGCCGCCGCAACAGGCAGCCCCCGCGCAAGGCCGTTTTGTGCTGTTGGACCGTGTGCAGGACCCGGGCAATATCGGCACGGTGCTGCGCAGCGCGGCGGCGGCGGGGGTGGAACATATTTTGCTTAGCACGGGCTGTGCCGATGTGTGGTCGCCGAAAGTGCTTCGGGCAGGGATGGGGGCGCATTTTGTGTTAAAGCTGTATGAACAGGTGGATTTGGCGGCATGGTGTGCTGCCTACTGCGGCAGGGTATTGGCGGCGGCATTGGCAGCGGAACGCTGCTGCGGCTTGTATGAGGCGGATTTGACGGGCGAAACGGCTTGGGTGTTCGGTAACGAGGGCGGCGGGATTGCCGAGGAGTTGCTGGAAACGGCGGATATGCGTATCCGTATTCCGATGGCGGCAGGGGTGGAGTCGCTGAATGTGGCGATGGCGGCCACGGTGTGTTTGTTTGAGCAAATGCGGCAGAATCTGCCGAAATAGGTTGGTTTGCAGGCTGCCTGAAGGTTTTTCAGGCAGCCTGAATTTATACGGAAACCGCCGCTTTAATATGCGGATGGGGGTGGTAATCCTGCAATTCAAAATCATCAAACTGAAAAGCAAACAAATCATCAATTTGCGGATTGATTTTCATCACGGGCAGTTGGCGCGGTTCGCGGGTAAGCTGTAATTGCGCCTGTTCAAAATGATTGCGGTACAAATGCGCGTCGCCCAAAGTATGCACAAACTCGCCTGCCTGCAGCCCGCACACTTGAGCCACCATCATTGTCAGCAGCGCGTAGCTGGCAATATTAAACGGTACGCCCAAAAACACATCGCCGCTGCGCTGGTAAAGCTGGCACGACAAACGCCCGTTTGCCACATAAAACTGAAACATGGCATGACAGGGCGGTAACGCCATTTCATCTACCAAAGCGGGATTCCATGCCGATACCATCAGGCGGCGCGAATCGGGATTGTTTTTAATTTGTTGGACAACATGGCTGATTTGGTCAATGCTGCTGCCATCGGGCGCAGGCCAAGAACGCCATTGATAGCCGTACACAGGGCCCAGTTCGCCGTTTTCATCTGCCCATTCGTCCCAAATAGATACTTGGTTTTCTTTCAGATAACGGATATTGGTATCGCCGCGCAAAAACCACAACAATTCGTGAATAATGGAACGCAGGTGCAGTTTTTTGGTAGTAAGCAGCGGAAAGCCTTGCGCCAAATCAAAGCGCATCTGATAGCCGAAAACAGAGCGTGTACCAGTACCTGTGCGGTCGGATTTGTCGGTGCCGTTGTCTAAAATATGGCGCATTAAATCAAGATAGGTTTGCATATTTATCGGGGTAGGGTGGAAAACGGCAAAATTTTAACAGTAAACGCTTTTTATTTTCTGCTTTTCTGTAAAATGGCAATCTTTTGCCGACAGCACCAAACGGAGGTGGATTTATGACGGGCAGCCCGATTCCCGATATCAGTTTTATTGTGCCGGTGTACGGCGTGGAACGCTATTTGGCAAAGTGTTTGGACAGCTTGGTACATCAGCAGGTGGATAAAGAAATTATTATTGTCCATGACGGCTCGCCCGACGGCAGCCTGAAAATTGCCGAAGAATATTTAGCGCGTTATCCGTTTGTTACCATCATTAACCAGCATAACCGCGGTATTTCGGCGGCGCGAAATGCCGGTATCCGTTTGGCAAGAGGGCGTTATCTGTATTTTGTGGACAGTGATGATTATGTGGTGGAAACGGCGTTTACCGAATTGGTGGCGTTGGCGGATAAGTATGGTGTGGATGCCTTGCTGGGTTTGCTGCGTTATGAGTATGAGGACGGTAGCCGTCCGCCGCATATCCGTCCGCCGGAAACGCCTGATTTGCAACCTGACCAATGGGCATTAACCGATGGCTACACCCATTTAAACAGAATGTTAAGCTATGATTGGGCGCCAGGTGTGTATTTCGGTTTATACCGCAGTGAGTTTATTCGGGAAAACCG
>JAUNOT010000158.1 GCA_030537065.1 Conchiformibius sp. | reverse complement strand
TTAAAAAAATTAGTTAAGGGAAGTTTAGCCTAGTTATCTAGGACAGCCCCTTAAACAATATTCGGGAAATCAGGGGCGAACAGGTTGATAAAGCCTTTAAGGATTTAAATCAGGCTATTGACTTGGCAATGTACCGCCAAGAACGGTGGCGGTATGATTTGATTGCCGATGTGTTGGCAATGTTTGATTAGGGCGTGTCTCTGTTTGCTTTGCCAAGCGGTTTTTTGAGTAGAAATCCGCGTATGCAAGGCAAATAGAGACACGCCCTAAAGCACCGTGCCGAAATATTCAGGCAGCCCGAAATCCTTTTCAGGCTGCCTGAAAACGCTTATACGGGCTGCGTCCGCGCCAGCAGCCAGTCTTTGGCCGCGCCTGTGGTGTGTGCTTCCAGCTTGGCGCGTACTTCGGCATGGTAGGCGTTCAACCAATCGCGTTCTTCGGCGGTCAGCAGCGCGGTTTCCACCAAACGGGTGTCAATCGGACACAGGGTTACGGTTTCAAAATACAGGAATGTGCCGAAATCCTGCTCTTGCGGCTGCGCCACGCGGCGGTTCAACACCAAGTTTTCAATGCGGATGCCCCACTGCCCCGGACGGTACAAGCCGGGTTCGTTGGAAGTGAGCATGCCCACTTTCATGGCGTGATGCGGATTGACGGCAGCACGGCAGGCAATCACCTGCGGCCCTTCGTGTACGTTCATAAAATAGCCGACCCCGTGTCCCGTGCCGTGACCGTAGTCGCATTGCGCCGCCCACAGGGGCGCACGGCACACCGCATCCAATACGGGCGCGGGCATTTCTTCGGGGAACACCAGCCGCGCCAAGGCGATATGCGCTTTCAACACCAGCGTAAAATCGCGGCGTTGTGCGGCGGTGGTTTCGCCCACCGGCACGACACGGGTAATGTCGGTGGTGCCGTTTTGATACTGTGCGCCCGAGTCAATCAGCAGCAGGCCGTTGCCCGTAATCGCGCTGTGCGCTTCGGCGGTGGCGCTGTAATGCGGCAAGGCACCGTTGGCGTTAAAACCGGCAATCGTGCCGAAGCTGGGCGAAATATAGTGCGGCTGGCGGCTGCGGTGGGCGGTCAGCATATCGGCAATGTCCAGTTCGGTCATCGGCGTGCCGTCGGCCAGTTTTTGTTCAAACTCGGCAAAAAAGCCGCACAAGGCTGCGCCGTCTTGTACCATCGCTTGACGGATGTGTTGGCATTCGCGTTCGGTTTTTTGGGATTTGAACAGGGCGGCAGGGTTTAAATGTTCAATCAGGCGCACGTTTTCAGGCAGCCGCGCCAAGGTGGAAGCGGCGGTGCGGTCGGCATCCAGCAACAGGCTGCCTGAAAGCGCGGCCACGGCTTCAGCCACTGCGCCGTAAGCGGCCGTGCCGATACCGGCTGCCTGCAAACGGGCGCGTACTGCCGCGTCCAGCTTGGCTTCGTCCACAAACAGGGTGGCGGTATCACTGCCAATCAGCAGATAGGACAGAAAAACGGGGTTGTATTCCACATCGCTGCCGCGCAGATTGGTCAGCCAGCCGATGTCGTCCAGCGAAGAAATCAGGTGCCAGTCTGCGCCTTTTTCACGCATAAAGGCGCGTACCCGTGCCAGTTTGTCGGCGGCGGATTCATCGGTAAACGCGTCGTCGTGGGCGTACACGGGCTGCTGCGGCAGGGCGGGACGCGCCGCGCCCCACACTTCGCCTGCGGCATCCACATCATCGCGCAAGCGGCCACCCGCGCTTTCGGCCAGCGTCTGCAAGCGGCGTTTGGCCGACAGCGACAGCATATCGGCCGCCGCGCCCAAAACGCCGTTTTCAGGCAGCCTGTCGCGCAACCAGTCCAGATGGTTGCGGCCGTTTTCCAGTTTTTCCATCACAATGCCGCTGCCGTTAAGTTGTTGCGCCGCCTGTTCGTAGTAGCGCGAATCCACCCACAGCGCGGCTTCATCGGCAGTCAGCACCAGCGTGCCGGCCGAGCCGGTAAAGCCGGACAGCCATTGGCGTACCTGCCAATGTTCGGGCAGGTATTCGGACAGGTGCGGGTCGGCGCTGGGGACAAGCCATGCGTCCAGTTGATGCCGCCGCAGGGCTTGGCGCAAGGCGGAAAGGCGTTCGGAAACGGTGTTCATAATTTCTTAAACTAATCCTTAATTAAAATTTCATGTTGAGAAAAACGCTCTGCTAATTTCCTAGCACCATATGGATTAATATGATCCTTATCTTTGTAAATGGGTAATCCATCAATTATAAAATTATTAGGAATATATTTATTCACATCAACCCATTTGATTTCAGGATACTTGTTTAGTAGTTCTCTTAACCTTTCATTACTTAAATCATTATCTTTTTTAAATTGATAATCAATATTATCCTGATCAATATTACCTACAAGAGACATGCCTAAATTATATAAATGAAATTGACGTAATACTGGATATTTTGCATAAAAATTATCCTTAAATACATATATATTCTTTCCCATACTCAATAATTTC
>JAUNOT010000047.1 GCA_030537065.1 Conchiformibius sp. | reverse complement strand
GTCCGAGATGAATCGCGCCGTTGGCATAGGGCAGGGCGGAGGTAACGAGGATTTTTCGTGGTAAGGCGGTCATAAGTTTGTGCAAATTTTTGTGAAATGGGCGGTATTATGCCACAAACGGATTATTTGTTTGCTGTGCGGTGTTATAATTTTAGGTTTTTAACGATTTTTAGGATACCGAACAGGGCTGCCTGAAGGCGGCAGGGGCGGTATGCTTGAGGCAGTAATTTATGATTGGAAAAGTTGTGGCAGGCGCATGCGCGGCGTGGTTGTTGGCAGGTTGCGGGGGCGGGGAGAACCGTGCGGTTCAGGCAGCCCCTGCGCTGAAAACGGGGCAGGTGGTTTACCGCGTGGCCACCGACGCGACTTATCCGCCGTTTGAGTTCCGCAACCACCGTGGCGAAATTATCGGCATGGACATTGATTTGTTGGACGCGATTGCCGCCGATCAAGGTTTTAAAGTGGAATACTACCACCATGATTGGGAAGGCATGTTCAGCCAACTGACCGGCAAACAAGCGGATATTCTGGCCAGCGCGGTGGCGGTAAACGATGAAAGCCGTGAACACGCCGATTTGAGCGAACATTATTACCGTTCGCCCTACCGCGTGGTCAGCCTGAAAAAAGAAAATCTAGACAAATTGGCGTGGACGAAAAAACAAATCGCCGTGGCCGCCAACGACGACACGGCCGAAGATATGCGCGAGCGTTATCCGATTGCGGCCGGTCAAATCCATGCGTCCGAATCGCTGTATTTGAGCCTGACCGCTCTGGTAAAGGGCGAGGCGGATTCGGCGGTGGGCGATTCCACCGTGATGCAGTATTATATGAACAGCCCCACCTTTAAAGACCATGGCTACCATTTTGTTTCCGATACCCTGCCCAGCGCCACGCCCGAGTCGGCCAATTTGGTGTTTGCCGTGCAAAAAGGCAACACCGAATTGTTGTCCAAAATCAATGCAGGCCTGCGTAAGCTGAAACAAAACGGCAAATACGATGAAATTATGCAAAAATGGCGGCAAAGCAGCCTGAAAGAGAGCTGATTTTTTTGACGTTGTAAAAAGATTTTCCGTATGAAAAAAACATTATTGACCCGCCGTTCCTTTTTGCGCAGCAGCGCGGCTGCTGCCGTTTCTTTGGCTGCCTGCGGCCGTTCGGAAGGCAATGAACCGGCCTACCGCCCTGTGGATACGGCTAAAGCCGCCGAAGCCTATTATCCGCCCGCGCTGCTCGGTTTGCGGGGCGACCACGACGGCAGCCAAAGTGCTGCCCATGCCGCCGCTTTGGGCGGCAAACGTTTTACTCTGCCGCAACATGCTACGGAAAACTATGATTTGGTGGTGATTGGCGCGGGCATTAGCGGTTTGACGGCGGCTTATCTGTACTGCAAAGCCAAACCCGATGCCAAAGTGCTGGTGTTGGACAACCACGATGATTTCGGCGGCCACGCCAAGCGCAACGAATTTACCGTAAACGGCAAAACGCTGATTACCTACGGCGGCAGCGAGTCGCTGGATTCGCCCAAAGGCACTTTTTCCAAAAATGCCCACGCGCTGTTAAAAGAATTGGGCGTGGACTACACCAAATTCCACCAATATTTTCAACAAGATTTATACGCGAAAAAATGGGGATTGCAGCGCGGCTCGTTTTTCAATCAGGCAGCGTTTGGTAAAAACGCGGTGGTGGCTGGCGATTTGGACGACCCAAAAACCGATGCCGCTGCCGTGATTGCCCGTTTCCCTTTACCTGAAGCCGACCGTGCCGCGCTGACCGCCTTGTACACCGCACCGAAAGACTATCTGCGCGGTAAAACCAAAGCGCAAAAACAGCAGTTTGCCGATAAAACGAGCTATTACGATTTTTTAAAAAACACGGTCGGGCTGCCTGAACAGGCGTTGCGTTATCTGCAAAACATCAGTTCCGATTATTGGGGACATGCCATCAATGCCGTGGCCTTGAGTGAGGCGGTGGAAAACGGCTATCCGGGTACTAAAAAACTCGGCTTGCCCAAAGACAGCGATGAAAAAGAACCGTATATCTACCATTTCCCCGACGGTAATGCTTCCATCGCCCGTTTGCTGGTACGCAAACTGATTCCCGCCGCCGCGTCAGGCAGCACGATGGAAGACATTGTTACCGCTAAATTTGACTACGCGCAGTTGGATAAGCCCAACCAGCCGGTACGCATCCGCCTGAACAGTACCGTGCTGCTGGCGGAAAACCGCGACGGCGGGGTGGACATCGCTTATCTGACGCGCGGTGAAGAAAACT
The DNA here is from genome assembly GCA_030537065.1 of Conchiformibius sp. Taxonomy (GTDB): domain Bacteria; phylum Pseudomonadota; class Gammaproteobacteria; order Burkholderiales; family Neisseriaceae; genus Conchiformibius. The sequence continues at coordinate 12,277 of JAUNOT010000047.1, read as the reverse complement.
TGGTGCGCGTGCGTGCCGTCAAATGTATTTTTGCCGGACACAGCACCTTGGCACCGCGCATCATGCCGCAAATGCCTGCGCCGCAGCAGCAGGCGATGCAGACCAACGTCAAAATCCCGATGTTGTATGCCAAAGTGGCGTTAAAAAATGCCCGTGCCTTCCAAAAACTCGGCGTTTATCTGCTGTATATGCCCGATGCACCCTACTGCCTGATGCACCTCGATTTCCCCGTCAATATCGGTAGTTACCGCCACGCTGAAACGCCCGACGAACCGATTGTGCTGCATGTTTCCAGCATCGCCACTTCCTTTGACGGCATTACCGCCCGCGACAAATACCGTTTCGGCCGCCGCGCCCTTACTGCCAAAAAATACGCCGATTTGGAAAAAGAGCTGCTGGAACAACTGCGCGGTATTTTTCAGGCAGCCGGCGAAAACTTGGATGATGCAATCGCAGGCATTACCATCAACCGCTGGTCGCACGGCTACAGCTACGAGCAGGTTAAATTGTGGGACAGCGACAACACTACCCGCCGCACCGTTGCCACCATGTCCAAGCCTTTGGGCAACATCTTTATGGCCGGTACGGACACCGCGTGGATGCCGTATCTGCAAAACGCAGTGGACCAAGCCTACCGCGCTGTTGCCCAAGCAACTGCCTAAACCGCCGCATTTTCAGGCAGCCTGCTTGTAAAACGCAGCACAATCAGGTAAAGGCTGTGTTAAAATCAGCAGGCTGTCGTCAATGCGGCAGTACAGTATCAAACAGCGAGCAAGAGGGAATGTCATGAAAATTACCGTATTGGGTACAGGCGCATGGGGAACGGCTTTGGCCATTCATTTCGCCAAACACGGCCACCGCGTGGCCATGTGGTCACACAATATGGCGCATGCACGCGCAATTCAGGCAGAACGTGTTAATGAACGTTATCTGCCCGGTTTTGTTTTACCTGAAAATATACAGGTCTATGACGAGTTATCCCAATCACTGCACGATACGGATTTGATTTTGGCCGTAACCCCTGTGGTCGGATTGCGCAGCAGTATGCAGGCGGTAAAAGCAGCCGGATTTGCCAATTTACCCGTTTTAGCTGCTTGTAAGGGTTTTGAACTGGACAGTGGGTTATTGCCTCATCAGGTGGTTCGGCAGGTTTTACCCGATAACGACAAGATAGGCGTATTGTCCGGCCCCAGTTTTGCACAAGAATTAGCGGCACAGCAGCCGTGTGCGGTTTGTCTGGCCTCAGAAAACAGCATATGGATTCGTGACTTGGCGGCCGAACTGAATACGACCGTGATGCGCCTGTATGCCAATGATGATGTGATTGGTGTGGCAGTCGGCGGCGCTGTAAAAAATGTTATGGCCATTGCGACCGGCTTATGTGATGGTTTGGGCTGCGGTTTGAATGCTCGTGCCGCATTGGTAACGCGTGGCTTGGCAGAAATTACCCGTTTGGCCGAAGCCATGGGCGCCCAAAGTAAAACATTGATGGGTTTGTCGGGAATCGGGGATTTAATCCTGACCTGTACCGGAGCTTTGTCGCGCAACCGCAAAGTTGGATTGGGTTTGGCCGAGGGCAAAACCTTATATCAGGTACTGAAAGAAATCGGTCATGTGGCCGAAGGCGTGCCGACTATTGATGAGGTGCATAACGCAGCCTGTCGCCATCAAATTGATATGCCCATTACAGCGATGCTTTACCAACTTGTCCGCCATGAACTGACACCTCAAGATATTGTAGAACGGCTGATGCAGCGTCCGCCCGTCAGCGAATAAACCTTTCAACCTTTCAGGCAGCCTGCCAACGCCAACCCAGAGAACACACAATGAACCGCAACATCGAACAGCTTGAAAACAAAGTGCGCGAACTGATTCAAAAAATCAGTGCCGACAAACAGGCATACGAACAACTGCAAGAGCAGGCCGAACAGTTCCGCCTGCAATCGGAAGAACAGGCGCAAAGCCTGCGCGAAGAACTGGAGGCCGAGCGCAAGAAAAAGCCCGGTGATGCCGCCGCGCAAAAATTTATCGGCGAGTTGGAAAACAAACTCACCATCCACGAACAGCAAATTGAGCTGTTAGAAAAAGAACGCATCAACCTGCGCGACCAAATTGCCTTTTTGCAGAATAACCTGCACAACCGCGAACAAGACTGGCAGGAAAAATTTGATGCCGCCCAAACCGTGTGGACGGGCAAAAAACAAGAATTAAACGACCGCTTGCAGCAGGCCGAAGAAGTTTTGCGCGAAAAAGAACAAGCCTGGGAGCAGACCCGTCAGGAAATTGAAGCGGCCGCATCCGCCAAAGAACGTGATTGGCAGGACAAACTGAATACGCACGAATCCGATGCCGAACAACGTTATCTGGAATTGGAAGACAAAATCCGCATCGCCGAGCGCAATGCCGAGCGTCAGTTGCGCGATTGGCACGAAAAACTCAAAACTTTGGAAGACAATTCCGCAGTAGAAGCCAACCGCTTGCAGCAACAGTTGCAGGCAGCCCAAAAAAATGCCGACGAGCGCATCAAAACCCTGCAAAACCAATTATCCGATGCCGAAGAAAAAGCCGAGCGCGAAATCCGCGAGTTAAATCACAAGCTGCAAACCGCCCATCAAGAAACCGACCGCCAGCGCCGCGAGTGGCAGGAAAAACTTCAGACCAGCGAACGTATGTCGCAGGATTTTGAAGCCAAACTGTATGTGGCTGAGAAATCTGCCGAACGTCACACCAAAGAACTGCAGGAAAAAATCAACACCCTGCAAAAAGAGCTGTTGGAAGCAGAAGAAACTGCGGCGCAAGAGTTGAAAGAAATGGGCTACAAACTGGAAGATGCCCAAGACGCGGCCGACAAACAAATGACGCAGTTGCGTAACGAGCTTCAGGCTGCCGCTGCCGCCGCCGAGTTGTTGGAAACCGAGTGGCAGCAAAAACTGAATATCAGCGACAACCGTGTACAGGGTTTGCGCGAAGAAATCGCCGACCACGACAAGGCCGCTGCCGAGCGGGAGGAAGTTTTACAGGCGCAGCTTGCCGAAGCGCAGCAGCAAAACAACCGTCTGCACGAACGTATTGACGAAGAAGCGGCGCGTTTCAGCCGCGAAAGTGCCCAGCTCAAACAGCGTCACGAGCATGAGTTGAACGAATTGAGCCAAACCCTCAGCCGCCAAATCGGCAGCCTGAACGAGCAGCTCAAAAGCGAAAAAACCGCGCTGCAAACCCAAATGCTCAAACTCAATACCCAGAATCAGGAATACCGCAGCCTGCTGTTGCACAGTGCCGGCGAAATCCGCAAGCTGCTGGCGCGTTTGCCGGTGGCGGACAACGGTGCATTTGCCGCTGCGGAGGAGGACGATAAATGAACATCGAACAAATCAATGTTTCCATTTTAAACCGCCAGTTTACCATCGGCACACCCGAAAGCGAGCGCACCACGCTGTTGCAGGCGGTGGACTTGCTCAATCAGAAGATTACCGCCATCCAAACCGCCGGCCGCAATATGGAAACGGACAAGGTGGTGATTATGGCCGCGTTGAACCTGACCCACGATTTGCTCAAGCAGCTTAACGAAAATAAAGCATTGGCAGAAACCCAAATCGGCGGTAAAATAGACGAATTGATTGAGTTGTGTGATGACGCACTCAAATAAATTTTGGTTTTCCCTGCGGTGTTCGTGAAGGCATACATTCCTTTGAACCAATAAAGTTTGCTTCAGGTTGTCGGGAGCTGCAACAGGTGAGCGCGTTCCGCTTGCGGAATGTACCCGAAGTTGCCCGAGATGACCGCCTTGTGTACAAGGTTCAAGCGGACTCAGCCGAATCGGCATCTGCGGGGTTCTATTTAAAACACCCTCTGTTTCAAACAGAGGGTGTTTTCTTATTTATCTTTTTGCTTGCGGGCGCGGATTTAATTGCAGATACACGGCGCGGCGCGGGTCGGTCAGCAGTTGGGCGGCTGCCTGAATATCGGCGGCGCTGACCGCTTGTAAACGGCGGCGGATTTCGTCTTCGTCGCTGTAAGCGAAACCGTTGGTTTCCAGCGTGCCGATAAGCGAGGCTTGGTTTTCAATATTGTCGCGGCTGTAAATGGTGGCGGAGCGTTCACGCACGCGGGCGCGTTCCAATTCTTCTTCGCTGACGCCGTTGGCGGCAATATCGGCGATTTCGGCTTCAATGGCGCGGCGCAGCTCGGCTGCCTGAACGTTGGCGGCAGGCATGGCGCTGACTGTCCACATTTGCGGCTGGCGGCTAATCAGGCTGTAATAAGTGCCGATTTCCAGCGCCATCTGTTTGCCGCGAATCAGGTTTTTGTCAAAACGGGCGGCGCTGTGGCCGTCTAGAATATTGGTCAGCATATCCAGCGCGTAGGGCAGTTTGTCGTCCAGTTTTTGCAGGTGCGGCACGCGGTAGGCCAGCATCATAATCGGTTGTTGGGTGTTGCCGACGGTGTGGGAGGAAACAGCGGCTTTTTTCTGTTCGGTTTCGCTTAAATCGGCGCGTGCAGGCAGCTTGGTCGGGCTGATGCCGCCGAACAGGTCGGTTACGTTTTGCACCACGGCGCGGGCATCGACATCGCCGACAATCACCAAGGTGGCGTTGTTGGGCGCATACCATTGGCGGTACCAACGGCGCAGGTCGGCAGCTTTCAGGCCGTGCAGGTCTTTCATGGTGCCGATAACGGCGGTGCGGTTGGGGGCTTTGTCAAAGGCGCGCAGGTGCAGTTGTTCGTAGATGCTGCCCATGGGGTTGTCGTCAATGCGCTGGCGGCGTTCTTCACGTATCACTTTCATTTCATTGATAAAGTCTTTGTCGCTGAAATTGAGGTTACGCATGCGGTCGGCTTCCAAACGCAGCACTTCGGGCAGGTGTTGTTTGGCAAAGGTTTCGTGATAGACGGTTTCGGTGGCGCTGGTGTAGGCGTTGTCGTTGCCGCCCATGGCGGAAATGCGGCGGCTGAACTCACCGGCCGGTACGTCGGCCGTGCCTTTAAACATCATGTGTTCGAGCGCGTGGCTCAGTCCGCTTTTGCCGACTTTTTCGTCCACCGAGCCGACGCGGTACCAAAGCTGGCTGTTTACCACGGGGGCGCGTTTGTCTTCGCGCACAATGACGGTCATGCCGTTGGGCAGGGTTTGTTTGAGGGTTTGCGCGAAAGCGGGCAGGGCGGTGGCCAGCAGCAGGCACAGGCGCAGGGCGGAATGGGTCATGACGTACTCCTTGCTTTAAAAACAGGCGAATGATACAGGCTGCCTGAAAAAAACCAAACCCGTTTGCGTAAAATCAAACGGGTTTGGTTTGGAGGTTTTGAGTATTTTGATGGGGAAAGGGAAGGATACGATAGGCGCACTCCGCAGCAAAAGGGTTTTCGGAAAAGGAATGACAAAATGAAGTAATGAAAGTGTATCAACAACTTAATGCCGATTTCTGTATTATACAGAAATAATAATAACTATCAATACTAAATAGGCTTTCAGGCTGCCTGAAAAGAATAATAATTTGTTTTTAAAGTAAATAAAAATAATTGCTGTGGCTGAAATGATTGGTTTTCCATACCAGAGGGCAAGCCGCCGACTCGACCATTCAGCGGTAAATAAAATCTTCAAAATAGGCGGATTTAATCCGCTGCCCTGCGCCCGTGCCGTATAATCGGCGCATTTTATTTTCAGGCAGCCATCATGCACCCCATTTTCCAAACCGTTTCCGAACAACTGTTGCACAGCCACCAACTGAATGCCGATATTTTGGCGCGTAATTTGGCGCATATCGGCGGTCGGCAGATTGATTACGCCGATATTTACTGCCAGCGCACCGCCTTTGAAAGCTGGCATTTGGACGAAGGCACGGTTAAATCAGGCAGCTTTCAAATTGACCAAGGTGTCGGCGTGCGTGCCGTGGCAGGCGAGAAAACCGCCTTTGCTTATGCCGACAGCCTGACCGCCGATGCCGTGCGCCGCGCCGCCGACACCGTACGCGTGATTGGTGCGGACGGCCATGCCGTGCCGGTGCGCGTATCCGTGCCGGTGGCGGGCAAAAACGTCCACCGCAGCGACAACCCGATTATCGGCTTGGACTCCGCCGCCAAAGTTGCCCTGCTTAACCGTGTGGAACAGCTGGCCAAAGCGGCCGACCCGCGCATTGTGCAAGTGATGGCGGGGCTGGCGTGCGAACACGATATGGTTTACATCGCCCGTTTGGACGGCAAACATGCCGCCGATATCCGCCCCTTGGTGCGCTTGAGCATTACCGTGATTGCCAAACAGGGCGACCGCCGCGAGCAAGGCACGGCAGGCGGCGGCGGCCGTTTCGGTTTGGCGTATTTTGACGATGCCAAATTAAAAGAATATGTGGACAGCGCGGTCAAACAGGCCTTAATCAATCTGGAATCCCGTCCTGCACCGGCAGGCGCAATGACGGTGGTGTTGGGCAACGGCTGGCCGGGTGTGCTGCTGCACGAAGCGGTAGGACACGGTTTGGAAGGCGACTTTAACCGCAAACAGACCAGCGCGTTTTCAGGCAGGCTGGGCGAGCGCGTGGCGGCCAAAGGCGTAACCGTGGTGGACCAAGGCGATATTGCCGACCGGCGCGGTTCGCTGAATATTGATGACGAGGGTAATGAAACCCGTCGCACCGTCTTGATTGAAGACGGCATTTTAACAGGCTATATGCAGGACGAAACCAATGCGCGGCTAATGGGCGTACCCGTTACCGGCAACGGCCGCCGCGAAAGCTATTCTTCCACCGTGATGCCGCGCATGACCAACACCTTTATGGAAAACGGCAGCCACGACCCGCAGGAAATTATTGAAAGCATAGATAAAGGCATTTACGCGGTCAATTTCGGCGGCGGACAAGTGGACATTACCAGCGGCAAATTCGTGTTCAGCGCATCGGAAGCGTGGTGGGTGGAAAACGGCAAGCTGCAATATCCCGTTAAAGGCGCGACCATTATCGGCAACGGCCCGGAAGTGTTGAAACACGTTTCCATGATTGGCAACGATACCGCGCTGGATGCCGGCGTGGGCGTGTGCGGCAAAGACGGACAAAGCGTGCCGGTGGGCGTGGGACAGCCGACCATGCGGATTGATGCGGGGCTGACGGTGGGCGGCAGCGAAGCGTGAGTAAGATAACGGCTTTACTGTGTGCTTTAATGTTGCCGTTTCAGGCAGCCGCGTGGCATGAACAGACGGCGGCATTGGAGAAAATGGCGCAGGCAGGCCTGCAAGGACGGGCAGGGCAGCGCGCTGCGGTTTTGCGTACCCTTGCCGCGATTGAACGGCAGCAAAATCATGCTTTACGCGATGTAAAGGGCTTGTCGCATTTAAGCGATTGGACGGCCGACCCGTTCAGCCGTTATGATGGGCATTTGTGTAACGGCGCGGCAGGCACAGCGGTGCTGGTGTTGGCGTATTACCGGCGCGGCAATACGGTGGCGGCAACTGCATTGCGGCATTACGGGCAACAGCGTTTCGGTTGGTCGGCACGGCAGGCAGCATGGTTTGCGCTGCCGTCTTTATCCCCTGCCGATACACGGCACGCTGCGCGTTTGGCATCGGATTTAAGCCGCCTGTCGCAACAATGCCGCGACGACAGCGATGCGGCAACGGCACAAATGACCGAATTATTGTCTTCTGAAGTGCTTAAGTAGCGTTCAGGCAGCCTGAAACGCTGCTTCAGCCTGCGCGTAAGGCGGTATGAAACGGCTTCAGCAAAGCCGCCACCGCTTCGGTTTCCCGTCCGCCGTTGGCTTCAATTTCCGCCACAATACGGCTGCCGATAATCACCGCGTCCGCGCTTTGGGCGATTTGCTGGGCGTGTTCGGGGGTGCTGATGCCGAAGCCTACGCCCACGGGCAAATCGCTGTGGCGGCGGATACGCGCCAGTTTTTCTGCTACATCGGCGGCATCCAAACGCGCCGAGCCGGTTACGCCTTTCAGCGAAACATAGTAGATAAAACCGCCCGCGTGTGCGGCAATCGCGGCCATGCGTTCTTCGGTGGTAGTGGGTGCAACCAGAAAAATGGTTTCCAAACCCGCGCCGTGCAGGGCTTGGTGCAAGGGGGTGATGTGTTCAATCGGGCAGTCCACCGTCAGCACCCCGTCTACACCAGCATCGGCGGCTTGGGCGGCAAAAGTTTGATAGCCCATTTTGTGAACGGGGTTTAGGTAGCCCATCAGTACCACGGGCGTGTGGGTGTTGTCGGCACGGAAACGGCGCACCATATCCAATACGTCGTTTAAGCCCGTGCCTTTGGCCAAAGCGCGTTCGGCGGCGCGCTGGATAACGGGGCCGTCTGCCATCGGGTCGGAAAACGGTACGCCCAGTTCAATAATGTCGGCACCGTTGTCTGCCAGCGTGTGCATCAGGGCAACGGTGGTGGTGGCATCGGGGTCGCCGGCGGTCAGGTAGGTAATCAGGGCGGTTTGGCCTTGCAGTTGGCGGAAAGTATCTTGAATGCGGCTCATCATCGGCTCTCGCAGTTGGGGCAAAAGGGGGGATTATAGGCGAAAAAAATGCCTGTGTTCGTGTTGGAACACAGGCGAAGCTTATTTACAAAGGAGAAATAGAGGAGAATCACCAGACATTACTGTCTGATGGCGGCGGATTCTACGGTGGGTCGCTTATTTGGGCAAGCGGGCTTACTTAATTTTACCGATAGCCGCCTGAAGGTTTTGCAGGGTTTGCCAGGCAGGCCGTTTTAATTGCGGGTCGTCCAGCATCTGCTGCGGGTGGGGAATATGAAAGGACGGGATGCCCTTGCCCAATGTGTGTAGGTGTTGCGCCACATCGGTACGTTCAAAAAAGCGTCCCATCAGCAGCAGAGCTTTCGGACGGGCAAGCTGCAATTCGGCATGCAGGCGCGGACAGGCGGCCGCCACTTCGTCAGCAGGCGGCTCGGGATTGAAATCGGGTGCACGTTTCAGCCAGCAGCTTAAATGGATTTGCGGCCGTGCCAAACCGATGGCAGCCAGCATTTTGTCAAATAAAACGCCGTCTTCGCCGCTTAACAGGCTGCCTGAAACGGTGTCGGCGGGCGAAGCGCACATCACCAACACCATCAGGGCGGCGGGTTGAATCTGTCCGCGCAGCTCCGCCAGATAGTGTTCGGTCGTTAGCACAGCAGGCTGTGTCGGCGGTTCGGCGGCAGCAGGCGTTTGCAGACGGCTGCTGCCGATGCGTTGCAGGGCGGCAAGACGGGCGGGGTGAATATTGCTGCCAACAGGGTTGGGATTGCTGACGGGGGCGGCAGGCGGCGGTATCGGGGCGGCCGCCGCAGGCACATTCAGGCGCGGACGCGGCGGCGCGGCAGTTTTTTCAGGCAGCCTGCCGGTAATTTTCGCGTTTTGCTGCAACCACATCGGCCCCAAACCCAAGGCTTCGTGCAGGTGGACGTAACGGCCGTCTAACATAATTTTTCCATAATCAGAGCATCTTCGCCGTCGCTGTAATAGCGCGGACGCACGGCGGTTTGTTGAAAACCGTAGCGGCGGTACAGGGCTTGGGCGGCGGCGTTGCCTGCGCGGACTTCCAGCAGGATGCGCGAAACCGCGTCAGCGGCCGCCCGTTCCAGCATCACCGCCAGCAGCCGCGCTGCTAAACCCTGCCGCCGTTGTTCGGGCGCGGTGGCAATCAGATGCAGCTCCATTTCGCCCACCACGTTTTGCCAGACAATAAATGCGGCCGGATGGTTGTGTCGTTCCAGCAGCCAAATTTCATGCTGCGGCGGATTGAGTGCTGCCTGAAAGTGCACCAAACTCCACGGCGACGGATTGCAAAGCGCATCCAAAGCCGCAAGGGCGGGCAGGTCGTCGGTACGGGCGGGGCGGGGCATGGCGGCAGTCATAGGTTTAAAAGGGCGGATTATAACACCGCGCCGCTTGCAGACAGTTTACATCGGTATTAACATTCCGTTTCCAAAACATATTTTCAGGAGTTTTCCATGCTGACTGATGCCCAAATCGCCCAAGCCGCCGTGTTGCAGCCGATTGACGACATTGCCGCCAAACTCGGCCTGCCTGCCGACACATTGGAACACTACGGCCGCTACAAAGCCAAAATTGCCGCCGCCGATATTTTCAGGCAGCCTGCGCGGCAGGGCAAACTGATTTTGGTGACTGCCATCAACCCCACCCCTGCTGGTGAAGGCAAAACTACTGTTACCATCGGTTTGGCTGATGCGCTCAACCGGCTGGGCAAACGCGCCGCCGTTGCCATGCGCGAACCCTCGCTCGGCCCCGTATTCGGTATTAAAGGAGGCGCGGCCGGTGGTGGCTACGCCCAAGTCGTACCGATGGAAGACATCAACCTGCATTTTACCGGCGACTTTCACGCCATCGGCGCAGCCAACAACCTGCTGGCCGCCCTGTTGGACAACCATCTACACCACGGCAACCCCCTCAATATCGACCCCAAACGCATTGTCTGGCGGCGTGCGGTGGACATGAACGACCGCCAACTGCGCCATATTGTCAGCGGTTTGGGCAAACCTGCCGACGGTGTCAGCCGTGCCGACGGTTTTGATATTACCGTGGCTTCCGAGGTGATGGCCGTATTCTGTTTGGCGCGTGATTTAAGCGACTTGAAACAACGCTTGGGCAATATTCTCGTGGCCTACACCGTTTCAGGCAGCCCCGTTTTCGCACGAGACCTGAACGCCCACGGCGCGATGACCGCCCTGCTGAAAGACGCAATCAAGCCCAATCTGGTGCAAACGTTGGAAGGCACGCCCGCTTGGGTACACGGCGGGCCGTTTGCCAACATCGCCCACGGCTGCAACTCCGTTACCGCCACCCGTGCCGCCCTGCATTTGGCCGACTTTGCCGTGACCGAAGCCGGTTTCGGCGCCGACTTGGGCGCGGAAAAATTCTGCGACATCAAATGCCGTTTGGCGGAACTGCGTCCCGATGCCGCCGTGATTGTCGCCACCGTGCGCGCGCTCAAATACAACGGCGGCGTCGGCAAAACCGAATTGGCGGCGGAAAACCTGCCTGCGCTGGAACGCGGCCTGCCCAATCTGCTGCAACATATTGACAATATGAAAAATGTTTTCGGGCTGCCCGTTGTGGTTGCGCTCAACCGCTTCAGCAGCGACAGCGAAGCCGAACTGCAAACCGTTCAGGCAGCCTGCGCCGCCCACGGTGCCGAATGCGCCCTAACCGAAGTGTGGGAACACGGCGGCGCTGGCGGCGAAATGCTGGCACAGGCCGTATTAAAAGCGGTGGAACAGCCCAACCGTTTTGCCTTCGCCTACGACAGCAACGACACCATCCGCAACAAAATCCGTCAAATCGCACAAAAAATCTACGGCGCGGACGATGCGGCGTTCAGCACGGAAGCCGAAGCCGACATCGCCAAGCTGGAACAAATCGGTTTGGACAAGTTGCCGGTGTGTATGGCGAAAACGCAGTATTCGTTTAGCGACAATGCCGCATTGCTCGGCCGTCCGCGTGGTTTTACCCTAAACGTGCGCGGCCTGACCGTGTCGGCAGGGGCGGGATTTATTGTCGCCCTGTGCGGCAATATGATGAAAATGCCGGGTCTGCCCAAATCACCGGCCGCCGAACGCATTGATGTAGATGAAAACGGCGTGATTAGCGGATTGTTCTAAACGTAAAAAACGGCATAGCTTAGTAACTGTGCCGTTTTTGGTTTTTTAGGAAAGCTGGAAAATTATTTTAAAGTGGTTGTGTCCTGAAAAGTGTGCTGGGTTAAATTTGTTTGGGATTGTTGATTGCCCAAAATCCAATATTAAAAGATTTAACATGATAAAACATTGATTTGGAAAAAACAGCAACTGCGCCTAATGGCTCTGCTTAATCTGTACCGAGTCCGACAGTTATTACCTTCAATAGCTTTAGTATGTTGCTGACCCACCCATTGGTCATCGGTATCAGAAAACACATTTACAAAAGTATCCCAATTATCGCTGGCAATACGTTCATAGCTTACTTTGAGTGCTTTTAAACGCTGCTTTAAAGCCAAAGCGGTTTGCAAATCACGTTTGCCCCAAACAAATGCCACGATTTCACTTGTCTTGGCATGATAAGCGTAAATCAGCCAGACTTTGTTTTTCCTCTTCCCAACAAATGTATGCAACTCATCAACTTGTAAAGTATCGTAATGCTTTTGTTTGGGTGTGATCTGATGTCGGCTGCGTTTTAAGGCAGCCTGAACTTTGTCACGGCTATAAGCCGTTATGGCACAAATGGCACGGACACCGTTACCGTAAGCACTCATTCGCCAGATCATGGAATCTGATTGGGAATGACAGCCTTTGTTGTTTA
>JAUNOT010000046.1 GCA_030537065.1 Conchiformibius sp. | reverse complement strand
AACACGTTTGCCCTTTAATGTTTATGGGATTCTTATCCCGAACTCACGTTAATATAGTTTCGTAGCATAGCGACACGGTATGAAAAACTGGCTCGTAATTTTCAATTGATGTTTTATCTTGCTTGTATGATTATGCACGCTAAAGTGAATTAGGGATACTGTCTAAGGCAGCCCCAAAATAAACCATATTAACTATAGCAGAAAGCTTATTCCACACGAACCCAAGTTTGGGTACGGCCCAATGCCGACACGCCCAAATAACCGCGTACTTTCAGCGTTTTGCCGTCTGCCGAAACTTCGGCTTTGGCTTTATAGGTTTTGCCGCTTTTCGGGTCAAAAATTTTACCGCCGGTGTATTCGCCGCCGTCTTCTTTCAAACCGGTCAGTACGGTCATGCCGACCAGAGGGCGTTTGCCTTCGCAGGCTGGGCAGACGTTTTCCACACCTTGTGCCAAGGAAACGATTTTACCTTGAAAAACTGCGCCGCTTTGGCTGATGCTGACGACCGCTTTCGGTTTGCTGGTTTTGTCGTCGGTGGTGCGCCACTTGCCTTCAATGGCGGCGGCCGATACGGCCAATGATGCAGACAGGGTGAGCAGGCCGAACAGAATGCGTTTCATTTAGATGGTCCTTACAGGTTTAGAATAGAAGAACTATTCTAAATTAAAACTATTTGTTACGACAAGCCGTTTAACCTTTGTTTACACCGTTTCAGGCAGCCTGAAACCCTGCAGTACGGGTTTAAATCAACATACGATTCCGCTACAATAACCCTATTCCCAACCCCACTATTTCAGAAAGACCTAATGGAACCGTTTAAACTGATACACATTTGGGAAGGCCGCCCCGATGAATATGCCGCCTATTTCCTATACGACCGCATGAAAGCGGACGGCTGTGTGGACCAAGACGGTAAAATTGAACTGGTACAGCGCAACGGTATGTTTTGCCAGGCACCGACCGCCTATACCCGCAAAGATTTAACCCGACTGATTCGGCCACGTGTCGTCCATACCGGCCATATTGTCAAAATAGAATGCCAAGTACACCCGCTTACCTGCATCAATTTTCAAAAAGAACAGAAAATTATCGCACAAAAACGGGTACGGCAAGATGAACTGACCGCCAATATCAGCCTGTTGTCCGACAAAGAACGTGAAGAACTGATTTATCTGAAACGTTGGCTGCATGAAAGCCAAGTGCGTGCCTATTTCACCCAATACGACGAATACACGCAGGAATATTTTGTCCGAATGTACCGGTTGACCCTCAGCGACGGCGAAAGCTTTTTCGCACCCGAACAAGATGTGCGCGACATTATCGGCAATAGCCTGTTTGACGGGCTTTCCGCCAAGCCCGCCTGCTGATTGTCAAACCCAGTAATACCGCACGATATGGAAAAACACCGGTGCGGCAAAACACATTCCGTCCACCCTGTCCAACATACCGCCGTGCCGGTTCAACAGCCTTCCCCAATTATCCACACCATAACTGCGCTTGATGCCCGCCATCACCAAACTGCCTGCCGTTCCCATCACACATACCAATAATCCCACGGCCGCCGCCTGTGCCGGTGAGAACGGTGTCAGACGGTACAAACCGGCAGCCAGCAGCGTGGCCGAAACCATGCCGCCCACTGTTCCGCTGACGGTTTTACACGGCGACAAGGCCGGCATCAGCACCCGCCGTCCCCACGGCAGCATCCGCCAAAAATATTGGAACACCTCGCAGGCCTGCACCACCACAATCATAAACATCAGCAGCAGAATATTGCGTCCTTCAAAGCCCTTGATGTCCAAATGAAGAATGGCCGGTACATGCGAAATGCAAAATATGGTAATCATCGCCCCCCATTGGATTTTGGCGGTGCGCTCAAACAGGGCATGGGTATCGCCCGACAGGGCGGCAATAATGGGCAGAATCAAAAAGGCATAAACCGGAATCAGCGCGGTAAACATACCGTACCAGTCGGTCATGACAAAATAATACTGCAAAGGCAGCAGGATATAGAAGCAGGCGGCAATGGCATTGTGGTCGCTGCGGCGGCGGTACACCAGCGTCATAAACTCGCGCAGGGCGGCAAACGACACGGCGGCAAACAGCAGCGTGGTGGTAACCGGCCCAAACCAAAACGCCAGCAGCAGAATCACGGTAATGCCCCACCACAGACGCAAATGGGCATTAAAATGCCCCAGCCATTGCGGCGGCTCGGCACGCCGTTCCAACCATGCCGCTGCCATGCCAAACAGCAGCAACACCGCCAAAATGCCGAGAAAGACATAACCGGCTTCAATTAAATAGGGATTACGGAAGGGATTCACACAAAGTCCTTTCAGGCCGTTGTTTCAGGCTGCCTGAAAACGCTGTTTCAGGCAGCCTGAAGATTATTTGGGTGCGGGCAGCAAACGTTTGCCCTGCGGTGCCAAAGCCAGCAGCGCATCGCGGCTGCGCTGTAAAAATTCCTCTTTGCTTTCGCCGGGGAATAACGACAGCTCCGTACCGATATTGACATCGCAAATAATCGGCACCGGCAGCAGCTTGCCTTTGGGCAAAACGCGGTTGATATTGTCAATCCAAATCGGAATAAAGCGCGTATCAGGATTGGCACGCGCCAAATGATAAATACCGCTTTTAAACGGCAGCAGCAACACATCGTCATCGGTATTGCGCGTACCTTCGGGGAAAATAATCAATGACGAACCCTGTTGCAGCGCTTCGCTCATTTGCACGGTAACAGCCTGCGGGCTGACACCGTTGCGGGCAATCAGCAGGGCATTAAAGACATTTTGGATAATAAAGCGTTTGAAACGGCCGTTCAGCCAGTAATCGGCACCGGCCACCGGCCGCACCACTTCACGCCAACGCGGCGGCAGCGAAATCCACACCAGCATAAAATCGCCATGGCTGCCGTGGTTGGCAAAATAAACTTTGTTGTCGGGACTAAAGTCCAAGTCCCCTTCAAATTTCGGCCGCACGCCGGTAATAAACGATACAAAAAACGACAGGCTGCGGTCAATCAGCCAAGCGGTTAATCTGCCGATGCAGTGCTTCATCAACATTCCTTTTCGGCTAGCCGCCCCGACACAAGGACAGAAAACCGTATAATCAGTAAAGACTCTATTTTAACCGTTTTTTAACTTAAATTTTCAGTTTTCTGTCAATTTCAGGCTGCCTGAAGATAATTTTGTACCGCCGCCGCATCATCCAATATTTTTGCGCCGCGTGCTGCCATTTCCTGCCAAGCGGCCCGTTCCGTATCCGGATGCAGGCCACGGCAGGCCGCACGGTTCACCAAAACCTGCCAATTTCCTGCCGCGAGCAGTTGCAAAACGGTTGTTTTAACACAATAATCGGTGGTCAGCCCACCGACAATCAGCGTATGCACGGCACGGCTGTGCAGCCACTCAATCAGGCCGGTACTGAGTTTTTCCTGCAAATCGTGATAGCAGGCACCATAAGGGTGCATTTGCGGCGACACGCCTTTCCACACACAAAAATCATAGTCGTCTTCATCGGGCAGCCCATCCAACAGCTCATAGCCCCGAGTGCCGACAATCGCGTGCGCCACCCAAGTTTGGTCGGCATTTTTCAAACCGGTCGGCCGCCCCATTTCATTATGATTGGCACACAACCACGCCGCCGACAGGCTGTGCGCGTCCTTACTCATTACACGCACGTCTGCCAAAGCCGCCTGTGCATTCAATTCGGCAACAATCGTATCACCGTCCGGCACGGGCAGTTCCTGCGGACAGAGCGGGGTAAAGGTTTTTTGGGCATCGATATCCAAAGCGGCAATCATGTTTGTCCTTTCCGTTTTCAGGCAGCCTGTAAGAAACGCCTTGCCCCAAGGGCAAGGCGTGTATCGGCTTTACAATACGCTGCTGACTTTATTTGGCCAGTTTCCAATTATTTTTGCCCAAATCCACCAAGCGGATTTTGCCGTCTTTGGAAATAAAGCCGCCTTTGGTAGCCGACAGAATAATGCCTTTGGGCAGGCTGGCAGAAAAGATTTCCGCCTGTTTTCTGTCTTTACTGAAAATGGCATACGCCGCCAGCGTGCTGTTGTCGGGGTCCACCATACGGATATTGGCCACGTTAAACAACTGTACACACTGCTGGTGCAGTACCGACCAAGTCGCACCGGTTGCCAGCTGGCAGCCGTATTCGTCTTTGGCATTGGCTGCCGGACGCTGCGCCTGCGGCTGTGCCACCGGCTGACGTACAACCGGCTGCTGCACCGGATAGGGGAATACCGCCGGATAAGGCTGCGGATAAGCCTGATACGGGCGGTTGGCACACGCCGTCAGCAGCGAAGTGAGCAAGGCGGCGGCAATCATCGGATATTTCATTTTTGTTCCTTTTCTTCAAATTGAAAACAACCCCCTTATCGGAGGCAAACGTTTGTTGTGTTTGGCAAAACAGGAGCATTTATGATGAAACGCGAAAAAGCGTCCGTTTGGCCGGCACACTGCGGATTGTAGGCAGACTGCCTGCGGCGGGCAAATATGCCCCTGTTTACAGGGGCGTTTGTCTGCGGCGGCAGGGGAAAAAACGGTAAAATCCAAGCGGTTTGACACCGCTATTTTTACAAAATTTGCTATTTTATTACATCTTGCTGCCTGCCTGAAACGCCGTTTTCCGTGCAAACCGTTAAAAATAGCAATAAATAATTGTAAATAAAATTCAATTTTTGTGAAAAAAGCAAATTCTGGTGAAATTCGGGCAAACGGCAGGTTTTACCGCAACAAAATTCAGGAAAATGAAAGGCATGCCGTTTCAGGCAGCATGCCCGCACGCCGTTTACACCGCCATCAGGTCTGATTCTTTGGCAGCCAGCGTTTTATCCGCTTCGGCAATGTATTTGTCGGTCAGTTTTTGCACCGACTCTTCGCCACGGCGGGCATCATCTTCGGTAATTTCCTTGTCTTTCAGCAGTTTTTTGATGTGGTCGTTAGCATCACGGCGCACATTGCGGATGGCGACACGGCCTTCTTCCACTTCGCCGCGCACAACTTTAATCAAGTCTTTACGCCGCTCTTCGGTCAGCATCGGCATCGGCACGCGGATTAAATCACCCACGGCGGCCGGATTCAAACCGAGATTGGAATCGCGGATGGCTTTTTCCACTTTGGCGGCCATATTGCTTTCAAAAGGTTTCACGCTGATGGTACGCGCGTCCAGCAGGGTAACGTTGGCCACTTGGCTGACCGGCACCATGCTGCCCCAGTATTCTACTTCTACTTGGTCCAGCAGGCCGGTATGGGCGCGGCCGGTGCGGACTTTGGCCAGATTTTCGCGCAATACTTCCAAAGAACGCTGCATTTTGCTTTCGGCTGTTTTTTGAATGTCGTTAATCATCTATTTTTCTTTCTGTTAAAAAGGTGAATGGTAACCCGCCCGCAGGCGGTCGGCAAGCTGCCTGAAAACGGTCTAACGGCTTTTTTGGGCAGCCTTGTCAAAAGCGTCCAGACGGTTTTGGATGTGCGTGGCAAGCAGGGCTCGTTTTTCCCAAAAGAAGGTTTGGAATTTGGCAAACGGATAGATTTTACGCACCATCAGCGGAAAACCGGCGTGCAAAATGGCGGCAATTTCGCCGTTACGCGTTTCATCGTCCATCGCCGCAGCCAAATCGGTGGCGGCATCGTCCAGATAACGACGCAGTTGGCGGCCGACATGGGGGTTAATTTCAAATTGTTTAATCATGTTTTTGTTCCTTTGATGGGTTTGGCTTGTGCTTTAGGGCGTGTCCCTAATCAAAGCGTTTTTGGTATTTTAATTCGCCGCCGGACGACTGGGTACCGGCACGCAGGATGCCCTGAAAGGATTTGCTGAGCTGGTACACCAGTTTGACCGACTGGCTGGCATTGCCCAAACCGGCTTCGTAGCCCAGATACAGGTCTTGAGTGAGCTGCTTGCCGAAAGTTAAAACCTGTTGGGCGGGATTCATCTCGCCGGTTTGGGCATCGCGGGTCTGCTGGCTGGTCAGGCCGAAATTGTCTACCAAGCCGATTTTATCATTCAGGCTGCCTGCCAAAAATGCACCGGCCGCAGTGGACAGGGCGGCTTCATCGGTACTGCTGCCGCTACTGGCACGGTTGAGGATAAGCCACGACAGCTTGTCTTTTTCGCTCATCGGCTGACTGGCCACCAAGCTGACACGCGGAGCATTGACGTTGCCCAGCACTTCCACACCGGCACCCACCGGCGAATTGCGCCGCTCGGCACGGATATTGAGATTGGGGTTGTCCAAGGGACCGACAAAGGAAATCACGCCTTTTTTGATAACCAAATCCTGTCCGTAGGCTTTGTATTGGCCTTTGGTAATGTTTACGCTGCCGACACCGCGTATCGGCCCGCCCGCATCAGCTTTGAGGTTGAGCTTGCCGCCGAGGGTAACTTTTAAGCCGCTACCGCCGAAGTAAAACCTGTCATTCAGGTCAAACACCAGATTGAGTTTGAGCGGGGTGGTGGAAGGCGCTTCGGCAGTTTTTTTCTCGCCCAATACCACAACGTCGTCACTCAAAGTCGGTGTACCGCCGTCTTGAAAGCCGAAACGGCCTTCGTCGGTTTTCAGGCTGCCGTCCAAATCAAATACTTTGCCGTTGTAGCCGAGTTTGCCCGAGCCGCTCACAATCAGGCGGCGGTTGGGCATATCCAATACGGGATAGCGGTTGAAGGTGATGTCGGCATCAATTTCCGGTTCTTCACGACCATAATCGGCGCTGCCTGATAAGGTGATGCTGCCTTTGCCCTGTGTGAAGGTGAGCGCGTCAACAATCCAACGCCGGTCGAGCAGGCGCGATTGCAGGCTGCCGTTGGACAAGACCACGCCGACATCGCGGTTGCGGTAGTAAAGGTTGTTGCCGGTTACATTGCCTTGCAGTTGCGGCGCATTGACCGTGCCGCCGATTTGCAACTCGCCCGACAGGCTGCCTTTAACGCTCTGTCCGGTCGGCAGCAGGTTTTTCAGGTTGTTCAATTCCGCTACTTTCAGTCGTACCGTGCCGTTCAACGGGGCATCGGCCAGACTGCCGCTGCCGAATGCCTGCAAGATGTCCAAATTGCCGAAGGCGTGACCGTAGCGGGTATCGCCGCCGAAATTGTTGATGATGCCCTGTTCGTTAAAATCGGTTTTCCAGACCAGATTGTTTAAACCGAGTTTGGGGTTGCGGCCGGTGGGCAGGGTAATGTCGCCGCTTTGCTGGCGCATATTGATGTAGCCGTGCGGACGGCGGCTGTATGCCAAATCCCAATCGCCCGACAATACCAAATCGTGTTCTACCGGCGGGGTGTAAAAATTGTGCAGCTCGCTAAAATGCAGTCCGGCGGCACTGCCTTTGGTAATCAGGCCGTTTTGTTTGTCCCACACCAGCTTTTCCAGATTCAGGCTGCCGCCCAAAGCCTGCCAGCGTGCGGCGCTCAAGCTGACTTTTTGTGCACCGGCTTCTAAAGTAAGCGGGTTTTGCAGGCGCAGATTAAGCGCACCGGCTACGTCCAGCACGCCGACCGTGCCGTGCCATTGTTTGCTGCCATTCAGTCCGCCTTGCGCCGCCAGATGGATTTTAAGCGGTTTGTCGGCACTTTTCAGGCTGCCTGAAGCTTGGAGCGTGTGTTTGTCGGGCGTACCTTTTAAGACGGCATCCACCGCGTCAATAACCGTGTCACCCGTACGGATGCCCTGACCGTTTAATACGATGTCAAGCGGCAGGCGGGTGTCGGGCGAGCCGTACAGTTTGAAATCTAAAGTGTCAATGCGTAAGGCATCGGGTACGTTCAAGCCGCGTACACGGCCTTCCAAAGCGGCTTCAATATCCGTCCACGAGTCGGCGGTGCTTCGTACCGTGCCTTTGGCGTTCAGCAGCCCTTGTATGCCAAAACCGAGCGGTTTGAGGTCGGGCGCATCAATATTGACGTTCAACAAGTCGTCTTTGCGGCCGAAGCTGCCTTTTGCCGCTATGGTATTGCGCCCCAACAGTAAGGCAACGTCCGCGCCGCTCAAGTGGCCGTTTTCATAGGAAATGCGGCCGTTGCCCGACAGTTGCGCCCCCGACAATACGGACGGCGCAAACTGCATATCGGCATGGAAAGCGGTTTTATACAGGCTGCCGTCCAAACGCACTTTGCCGTTTACGCTGCCTTCGGGCAGGGCAGGGTAAAGACGGCGCGGGTTAAATGCTTCGCTGCTGATACGCAGTTGCAGGTTTTGCTGTTTAAACAGCTCAATGCTGCCTGCCAATGCCAATTTGCCGCCGTTATACGGCAGAATTTGGCCTTTATCCAACTGGATGGTGCGCTGGCCGCGCTGTTCGTCGGTAAGCAGTTTGGCAATACCCGATGTTTTGGCAAAGCCGGTGTCTAAAGCAAACTCTGCCTGCGGGCGGTTAAATGTACCGGTGGCGCGGATATTGCCGGAAATTTTGCCTTCAAACGGTTCGGCCAGCAGGTCTGCGGCGGTCAGGCCGTCCACCTGCGCCTGTATATCCATGCTTTGTTTCATTAAATCTACCGCACCGCTTAAATTGACCTTGCCCTGTTTCATCAGTTGCGACGCCAGCGCGTATATTTCCACCGCACCGCTCTCGTCCACGGCAAAGGTGCTTTCCAAGTTGCTGACGGGAATACCGTTACGGTCGATAGGCAGGGGCTGGTCGTTGGTCAGGCCGATATTGCCGTCCAAGCCGATTTTGCCGCCGTCAAACTTGGGCAGCACTTTGGCATCAAAATACAGGTTGGCCTGCGGCAGGCTGCTTAAAAAAGCCTGCGGGTTGATGCCTTGTCCTTGCAAATTGATGCGGCCGATTATTTTTCCGGGCGTACCGGCAAAGGGGCGCACCACGGTATCGGCAAACAGGCCGACCCCGTTGCCGGTCAAGTTGGTACGCAGTTCCACATCGTTCAGGCTGCCTGCCAAGCTGATAACGTTTTCAATCGGAATGCCGTCCAATTCACCGTTGGAATTAAATCCGCCTTTTAGCGCAAACGGCGGAAGGGCATCGGCGCTGACCCGACCGGCACTGACCGACCACGGCGTTTTCAAGGCGCTGATTTCCACACGGTGACGCAGATGGTCGTAACGATAACCGGCTTTCAAACCTTCCAGCAATACCGTGCGCTGACGGCCTTCGGTAATCATACCCACTTCCAATTTATCCAAAGCCGCCGTAAACGGCAGCTTCAGGCTGTCGGGCAGCTTGAGCGGTTCAGATTTCGGCTTGGGCGGTACCGGTTTGTTTTCAATATGGATGTCGCCCACCGCCAAATGACGGATATGCAGATGTTTGTCCCAAAGTTTTTCAGGCTGCCAGTCAAACTTCAGACGGCTGATGCCGATATCGGCTTCATCCGTCACCAAAGTCCAATCCTCGCCCGAAAAGCCGTCCCACAAAGTTCCGCGCACACTGGCGGCACGGATGCTGACGCCGGTTTCCAAACGCTGCGGCAAATCAAATAAAGCAAAGCGCAAGCCGCCGTGCGTTCCCAACAGCCACCACGCGCCGCCGGCCGCCGCAGCCGAAACCAACAGCACCAGCAGCAGGCACACCCGCAGGATACGGCAAAACCAACCGCAACGGCGGCGCGGTTTTTTGCCCGTTTCCTTGCGTGAACGGGCAAGCTTGACGATTTCCTCAAAAGGCATCGTATCGGGTTTTTCGGAAGGGCGCGGCGCAGACATGAACAACTCTCAAAAACAAGGTGCGTAACAAAACCGATTATAGCGCAAAACACCTTACATCAGCCGCCATCTGTTGAATACGGTAAAACAATGTTAGAATTTGTATCCGTTCCAAACCGTATCCCCCGTACCCGCCATGTACCGATTCCGCTATACCACCCTGTTTCTGACCCTGTCGCTGGCCTTCCCGCAGGCCTTTGCCAATCAGGCTGCCGAAGCATCTGCCCCCGCCCCCAAAATGTCCTCACCGTCCGGACAGGAAAAGCCGGAAAAACAAGAACAGAAAAAAGAGAAAAAACCGGGGTTTTTCAGCCGTGCCGCCCAAAAAGCCGGCAACCTGCTCAATTCCGCCGAACAAGATGCCGAAAGCGGGGAAGGCAGGCTGCCGGTCAAATATCCGGTAGAAATCCGCACCGGCGAAGAAGCAATGAAAAACATGCTGGAAAACCATCTGCCGCTTATCCAGCACCAAAAGCAGGAAGACTTGGATAAAGAACAAATCGGCTTTCTGGCCGAAGACGCGCCCAACGACATACGCAATATGTTAAAAACCGAAGGCTATTTCAATACCCAAGTCAGCGTCCGCCCGCAGGAAAACGGCTATGTGGTAGAAGCCGAGCTGGGCGAACGCACCCATGTGGGCAATGTCGGCATCGCCATCGGCGGCGATATCCTTCAGGACAACGGTTTGGGGGGTTACTATAAAGACGCGGCCGCCAACTGGAAGTTGCCGGTCGGCAGCCCGTTCCGTCAGGAAGACTGGGCGGCCAGCAAAACGGCGGTATTGGCGGCGGTTACCCGCAAAAAATATCCCTTGGCTAAATTTGCCCGCACCCGTGCCGTCATCAATCCGGCCACCCGCCGTGCCGACCTGAATATTGACGTGGACAGCGGCAAAGCGGTTTATTTCGGCGATTTGGACATTTCAGGCAACCGGCGTTATCCCGACAGCGTGATACGCGGTTTGGCCAAATTTAAAAACGGCGACCCCTACGACCTTGACCTGCTGCTTGACTATCAGCAGGCTTTGGAAAACAACACCCACTATTCGGGCGCATCCGTACAGGCCGATTTTGACAATATCCGCGACAACCGCGTGCCGGTTAAAGTGGCCGTGTCCGAAGTCAAACGGCAGAAATTTGAAGCCGGTTTGCGTTTTGATTCCGAATACGGCTTGGGCGGCAGCCTCGGCTACGACCACTACAACCTGTTTAACCGTGGCTACACCGGCTCGGTGTATATTGAAGCCGACCGCTATCAAACCACAGTCGGTGCGGGCATCAGCCAGCCGCGCAACAGCAAGGGCAATTTTTTCACCTCTAACCTGTCATACAGTCGCAGCACCACACAAAAACTGGAAAAACGCGCTTTAAGCGGCGGCATCTGGCATGTGCGCGACCGCAACCGCAGCGAATGGCGTTACGGCGTGGAATTTATTGCCGAAGACAGCAAAATACCCAACAGCAAAATCATTTTGGGTAAAAGCTATGCCACCATGCTGACGGCAGCGTGGAAATACCAAAATATTCAAACCCAAATGCGTCCGACCAACGGTTATTATTTAGATGCCAAAATCGGCACGACTTTAGGCAAATTACTGTCTTCGGCCATGACCGCACGGGCGCGGGCTTCCGGAGGGTATTACTTTACGCCGGAAAATCATAAACTCGGTACAGTAATGTTACGCGGCAATATCGGCTATGTTTATACCAATGAAAAAGAGGCAAGCGGCGAGGTACCTGCCAGCCTGATGTTCCGTACCGGCGGTGCATCAACTGTACGCGGTTATGAATTGGACAGCATCGGCCGCCGTGTTGCCGACAGCAATGCGGTACTGCCCGACCGCGCCATGATGACGTGGGGGGCGGAATATCAATATCCGATTAAAGAAAGTTTTGCCTTGGCCATTTTCCATGATGCCGGCGGAGTGGCGCGTACTTTTCAGGACATCAAGCTGCGGCAAGGCACCGGCTTGGGGGTACGCTGGTTCAGCCCGGCCGCACCGTTTTCGTTTGACGTCGCTTACGGTCACCACGACAAACGGCTGCGCTGGCACATTAGCTTGGGCACACGTTTTTAAAAAAACCTTTTCAGGCAGCCTGAAAACATCGCGGCGGCAGGCTGCCCGTCCTGCTGCTATCGGGTATAATTATTGATGGCAGCCCTATTTCAATTAGGCCGCAGAGGGCGCGGATACAGCGCGCAGCATTACCAATCTTAATTTCTGTGAGACGGCAACATGACGGTCTGCAAACCTGACGAAATCATTATCCACGGCACTACCGGCAAAGGCAAAGTTTTCCGTCCTTCCGATTGGGCGGAGCGTTTGTGCGGCATCCTGTCATCGTTTAACAAAGACAACCGCCTGTCCTATTCAGAATGGGTACAGCCGGTTTTATTGGACAAAATCCGTTGTGTCGCAGTAGACCCGAACTTGGAGGACATTAATCAGGCTATGTTCCGGTTTCTAATGGACTTTGCAGCCGACAACGACCTGCGTGTCCTGTCTTATCGGGAATTAATGGCCGAGCCGAACAGTTCATCGGTAGAACAAACGCCCTCTTCTCCTAGTCCGCTGTCCTTGCCTACCGAATCCTTGCCGGAGCAAACTCCTCCCCTCGAACCATTTACCCTGCGTGAAATTGCCCCTTATGAAACAGCAGTTGCCTTTGCGGCATTAAGTGTTTTACGCCCCAAATTGAAAGATACCAACAGTTTTGTCGAGCAAGTCAATAAAATCCAGCGTCAGCAGGGCTACCGCCTGATTGGTGTTTTTGAAGAAGGCCGCAGCAATGCCGTGGCGGTATGCGGTTTTCGTGAAGAAATTAATTTGGTAAGCGGCAAACACATACATATTGACGACTTGGTTACCATGCCGCAATACCGCAAACACGGTTATGGAACGCGTCTGCTGGAAGAAGTACAAAAAATTGCCCGCTCCGCAGGCATCCGTGAAATCCATATTGACAGCAATGTTGGCGGGGAGCGTACAACGGCACACCGTATTTATTTCCAACACGGCTTTGAAATCAGTGCCTATCATTTCGTATGCGATTTGGAATAGGCATAAAAGGCAGGCAGCCTGATTTTTCAGGCTGCCTGTTAATCAAACAGATTTAACTAAACCGTTGAATCAGCAGCATAACGCTGCAACAACTCACGAAATGCCGTACCGGTTTCAGGATGCTTCAAACCATATGCCAGCGTAGCCTCCAAATACCCGATTTTACTGCCGCAATCATAACGCTTACCGTCAAAAGCGTGCGCCAACACCGGCTCATATTCCAAAAGTTTTGCAATACCGTCTGTCAGCTGAATTTCATTACCGGCCCCCCGCCCCACTTGTTCCAGTAGCTCAAAAATGCGTGGTGTCAAAATATAACGCCCAACCACCGCCAAATTAGACGGCGCATCTTCGGGTTTAGGTTTTTCTACAATACTTTGAATACGCTTAAACTTTTGCCAATCTGCTACTTCTACGATACCGTAAGAACCGGTCTGCGACGGTTCGACTGTTTCCACACCCAACACACTGCTGCCGGTTTGCTGGTAAACCTCAACCATTTGTTTTAATGCCCCTTGCGGCGCATCAATCAAATCATCGGCTAAAATCACGGCAAACGGCTCATAATTGACCGCCGCACGGGCACACAATACCGCATGTCCTAGCCCTAATGCCTCTGCTTGGCGGATATAAAGGCAGGTAATACCGGTCGGCAATACACTCTGCACCGTTTCCAGCAGTTTATGTTTTTCACGTAATGCCAGTTCGGTTTCCAATTCATAGGCTTTATCAAAATGATCTTCAATACTGCGCTTACTGCGGCCGGTTACAAAAATAATTTCGCTGCATCCGGCTGATACGGCCTCCTCAACCGCATACTGAATCAGCGGTTTATCCACAATCGGCAACATTTCTTTCGGACTGGCTTTAGTAGCAGGCAAAAAGCGCGTCCCCATACCGGCAACCGGAAAAACAGCTTTACGTATCACAGGGTAAGACATCATTTTATCCTTTAAAAATAAGTTTGGGTTTTATAATATGCAACTTAGTCAGTAATTATACTTGATGGTGGTGTCCTGAAAAGTGTGCTGATAAAAATAAGCAAACAAAAAGCTGCGGGAACAGGGTATATTTGAATGTGTGAAAATACCAGTAACCCTGAAATGTTCCCGCTGCCAAGGCCTCAATATAAAGAAAAACGGCTTCAACGGCAACCGCAAACAGAAATATTATTGCAAGATATGCAAACGGTGTTTTATCGGCAACCATGCCTTAAACAACAAAGACTGCCATTCCCAATCAGATTCCCTAATTTGGCGAATGAGTGCCTACGGTAACGGTATCCGCGCTATTTGTGCGATAACGGCTTATAGCCGCGACAAAGTTCAGGCTGCCTTAAAACGCAGCCATCATCAAATCACACCCAAACAAAAGCATTACGGTACTTTACAAGTTGATGAGTTCCATATATTTGTTGGAAGAGGAAAAACAAAGTTTGGCTGATTTACGCTTACCATGCCAAGATAAGTGAAATTGTGGCATTTGTTTGGGGCAAACGTGATTTGCAAACGGCTTTGGCTTTAAAACGGCGTTTAAAATCACTCAAAGTAAGCTATGAACGTATTGCCGGTGATGATTGGGACGCTTTTGTAAATGCATTTTCTGATGCCGGTGACCAACTTTTCAGGACACCACCGAAATTTCTATTGAACAAGCATTAACTGAATAAGTGTAGATTGGGTTAAAGCACAGCAAAAACCCAACAACACGGCAGCCTGAAAAGCAAAAGCTGGGTTGATTAACACCCAGCCTACGCCTAATGAAAAATAGGATTATTTCAAAAAATGAAAGCGATAAAATCATGCTGGGTTTAGCGATACTGTTTGGATTATTTGTTTGGATAGTTGTAACGCTGATTGCCATGACTATTGGCTACAAAATTGCCAAGA
>JAUNOT010000045.1 GCA_030537065.1 Conchiformibius sp. | reverse complement strand
TGCGGTATTCAATCTGAATCAGCACGGGACCGCGGTCGCCTTCGGGGGCAACTTCCACCAAAGGTTCGGGCCAATGGTTGGACGGGCTTAAATCGCTTTCGCCTTGCGGCAGTTTCACGCGGTGCACCCACACGGAACTTGCCGCCAAGGCTGCGCCGCCCACCAGCAAGGTCAGCGGAATACCAATCAGCGTTGCCAAACCGCCCCACAACAGGCTGCCTGCGGTCATTGCGCCGTTAAACACGGTTAAATACACCGCCAAAGAACGTCCGCGCACCCAGTTGGGCAACACACTTTGCGCCACGCCGTTTAACGTGCTTAACGCGGTAATCCACGCCGCGCCCAACACCAGCAACACCAGCACCGCCAAGGCTTTCGGCGGCGCTAACGCCAACAATGCCATCACCGCCGCGCTCACCCACGCCGCGCCCAACATCAGCGCATCGGCATCAAAACGTTTACGCAAACGCGGCAGCAACACCGCGCCGCCAATCGCGCCCGCGCCCACCGCGCCCAACAGCAAGCCGTAAAAACCCGCGTCGCCGCCCAAAAGCTGTTTTGCCACCAAAGGCAATAACGCCCACACCGAGCTGGCAATCACAAAAAACACAAACGCCCGCCACAACACAATATGCAGTTCGCGGCTGGCGCGGACATAGCGCAGTCCCGCACGGAATGCACCGCCGAATTGTTCCGACAAACCGTCTTTTTCGGCAACGGGGCGTTTCCACCACCACAGCGCGGCAATCACAAACAGATAGCTCAACACGTCTGCGCCGTAAGCCGCCGCCGCACCTGCACCCGCCACAATCAAACCGCCCAAAGCAGGACCGATGGCGCGGGCAATATTGATGCCTACTGAATTTAACGCCACCGCGTTTTTCAAATCCTTTTTTTCCACCAGTTCGGGGACAACCGCCTGCCATGCTGGTCCCATTAACGCCGCGCCGATACCGCCGATAAAGGTCAGCGCAATCAGCGAAGCCACCGACTGCACGCCCGTTGCCGACAGCAACATCAGCGAGGCACTCACGCCCGCCAACAATAATTGAATGACTAATAATAATTTGCGTCTGTCCAAAATATCCGACAACACGCCTGCGGGAATCGCCAGCAAAAATACGGGCAAAGTCGCCGCCGCGCTAATCATTGCCACTGCTACGGGCGAGGGCGACAAATCGGTCATCAGCCACGAGCTGGCAACATCGCGGATAAAACTGCCCGTATTGCCTAAAATCGTTGCCAACCACAGCACTAGAAACAGTTTTTGCCGTAACGGTGCAAAACCGCCGCCTGCTTCATGTTCAGAATGGGTACTCATTTTAATTTCCTTATTTTCTTGAAAAATGTTTTCAGGCAGCCTTTATTCTGCCGTTTACACGTTTTATTGCCAGCCAGTTGGCTTTACCCTGAGGTAAGTGTTGGGGGATTGGGAACGTGTGGGTAATTGACTAATCCTGCTCCCCTGCGCTAGTTATGTGCCTGCGGATATATCCTTTGCCGACAAATACGCCGCACCAAACGGTACAGGTTGGGGTTGGCAGAGCAATAATTTTGTCAATCTTTACCCAACTCCCTTTTGCGCCACTATACATCTAATTACTATTTAATTTGTTGATAACCTTTGCTTTCCATGCATTTATACATCGCTTCCTTGCTTGTATTTAAAATACAACTGTCATAATCAATACTTCTCTGATATTCATTGGTATTGGGTCTGAAAAGTGTATTTAAGTCTAAATAGGGACAATCAATATAAGTGAGATGCTGAACACAACCCGTTTTAGAATCGTAATAACAAGCTGTTAAAAATAAAACAGGCAATAAACTCAAAACTTTTTTATACATCTTACTTCCCTCTGGGTTTTAAAAGAATTTGTAAAAAATCAGGCGATACACTATCTGCTAGTGCAAAAGGCACGGAAACAGGGATAGCCACTGCTGCGGTAACAGATGAAATCTTACCGTCATGTCTGTTCTTAAATTTACCCAAAATACTGCTCCCTCCCCCGCTTTTAACGGGGGAGGGTCGAGGTGGGGGCTGTTGTGCGCTTTCCCCCACCCTAGCCCTCCCCCATTTGCATGGGGGAGGGAACAGTGTTTCAGGTAATCAGGCTGCCTGAAAATCAACTTAATCCCACATCAAACCGCCCAGCACGAACAGCCCAATGCCCCGAAAAAGCCTTGCAAATCCGATACGGGCGCACTGGAAGCCCACGCACGCGCATGGTCGTGTCCGTGCAAACCACAGGCGCTGGCGCAACCGCACGATGCCACCGCTTGACGGCGCAAAGGTTCGAGCGAGTTTTTGCCTGCGCCTTCGGGGTCGCCCCACGCGGCGTAACCACGGTATTTATGCACGGGCGACCAATCGGGCATGGCAGGCGGCGGCGGCGTGTCCAAATCGGCAAAGCTGCCTGCGCCGTACACCACCCGTCCGCCGACCACCGTCAAATCGGAAGTCAAAAACGGAATTTCATCTTCGGGCACGCTGAAAAAGTCTTTGCTCGGCACAATCATATCCGCCAAATGCCCAGCTTCAATGCGTCCGCGCGTGCCGACTTCGTTTGAGAACCACGCCACGTTTTCCGTCCACATCCGCAACGCGGTTTCGCGGTCAAGCAGATTGGCTTGCGGATACAACTTCATGCCGCCCACGGTTTTGCCGCTAATCAGCCACGACAGCGACACCCACGGATTATACGAAGCCACACGGGTAGCATCCGTGCCTGCCGATACCTTGACACCGCTTTCCAAAATCCGTTTTACAGGCGGCGTGTTAGCAGCGGCTGCCGTGCCGTAACGTTCGGCAAAATACTCGCCCTGATACGCCATGCGGTGCTGAACGGCAATGCCGCCGCCCAACTCGGCAATACGGTCAATCGATTTTTGCGACACCGTTTCCGCGTGGTCAAAAAACCAGTTAATCCCTTGCAGCGGAATATCACGGTTCACTTTTTCAAACACGTCTAAAGCGCGGCTGATGGTTTCATCATAAGTGGCATGCAAACGCCAAGGCCATTTGTTTTGCGCCAAAATCCGCACCACTTCTTCCAAATCGCCTTCCATTTCGGGGGGCATTTCGGGGCGCGGTTGGCGGAAATCTTCAAAGTCCGCCGCAGAAAACACCAGCATTTCGCCTGCGCCGTTGTGACGGAAATAATCGTCGCCCTGTTTATAAGTGACCGAAGCCGTCCATTTTAAGAAGTCTTCTTTTTCTTCTTTCGGCTTTTGCGTAAACAGGTTGTAGGCAATACGCACGGTTAATTGATTGTCTTCCGCCAGCTTGCGAATCACTTCATAATCATCGGGATAATTTTGGAAACCGCCACCCGCGTCAATCACGCCCGTTACGCCCAAACGGTTGAGTTCGCGCATAAAATGGCGGGTAGAGTTGATTTGGTAATCCAAAGGCAGTTTCGGACCTTTTGCCAAAGTGGAATACAAAATCGCGGCATTGGGTTTTGCCAGCAGCAAACCTGTGGGGTTGCCGTTGGCATCGCGGGTGATTTCGCCACCGGGGGGCTGCGGTGTGTCTTTGGTGTAGCCCACGGCGCGTAAGGCAGCTGCGTTTAACAAGGCGCGGTCGTACAGGTGCAGGATAAACACGGGCGTATTGGGCGCAATGGCGTTGATTTCGTCCAAAGTGGGCAAGCGTTTTTCTACAAACTGATGTTCGGTAAAACCGCCCACCACGCGCACCCATTGCGGCGCAGGCGTGATGTCCACTTGCGCTTTCAACATTGCCATCGCGTCTGCCAGCGAACGCACGCCGTCCCAACGCAATTCCATATTGTAGTTTAAGCCGCCACGGATAATGTGGGTGTGGTTGTCAAACAATCCAGGCAGCACGCTGCGCCCTTTTAAATCTACCAAACGGGTTTGACTGTCTGCCATCGGCAGGATTTCGCTGTCGCTGCCCACGGCAACAAAGCGACCGTTTGCCACCGCCACGGCTTGCGCCTGCGGTTTGCCTTTGTCTAAAGTGGTGATATTGCCATTGTAAAAAATGGTTTCAATTGGCGTATTCATGTTTAAATCCTTTACTTTTTATCGTCTGATTGCTCGTGTGCTTGGCTGACGGCGGCAGGCGGTTCGCCCATGTATTTTTTTGCCAAGGGAATGGCTTGTTCGCCCATCAGCATGCCCAACAGCCCCAGTAGGGCAACCACGGGCGGCGCAGGCGAACGCACATTGAGCAGGTAATACACCACGCCCACCAAAATGCCCGCGCCAAACGAGAACAAATACATCTTCATCATGATTTCCTAATAAATAAAGGCATGATTTTTTGAAAAAATCACGCCTATTGTTATGCTAACCCATGGTTAGGGCAAAATTATTTGGCAGGGTTCGGACCGATGCGCTCGCCGTGTTGTACGCGCTCGGGGGCTTTGTGCACCAGCGTGTAGGCGTAGTCCACACCCATGCCGTAAGCACCTGAATGCTCTTGTACAATGCCGATAACCGCATCGTACGTTTCTTTACGCGCCCAGTCGCGTTGCCATTCCAGCAGAACTTGTTGCCAAGTTACAGGAATGATGCCTGCCTGAACCATGCGGTCCATGGCGTATTTGTGGGCTTCTACAGAAGTACCGCCAGAAGCGTCTGCCACCATGTAAATTTCATAGCCGCCTTCCAAAGCCGCGCTCAGGGCAAAGCCCAAGTTGCACACTTCGGTCCACAAACCTGAAACAATCACTTTTTTACGTTGGTTGGCTGCCAAGGCATCACGCACGTTTTGGTCGTCCCAAGAGTTCATGGAAGTGCGTTCCAAGATTTTATTTTCGGGGAAAACAGCCAACAGTTCGGGGAACGTGTGACCAGAGAAGCTCTCGGTTTCTACGGTGGTGATGGTGGTGGGGATATTGAACACTTTGGCGGCTTTTGCCAAACCAACCACGTTGTTTTTCAAGGTTTGACGGTCAATAGACTGTACGCCAAATGCCATTTGCGGCTGCTGGTCAATAAAAATCAGCTGGCTGTTTTGCGGAGTCAGTACTTCCAAATATTTGTTTGACATAGTTATTTCCTTGTGTTTGTGGTTAAAATGCACGGGCGGACAGTTTGCCGTGCTGCCCGAACAGGGCGACGCTGCAAATCTGTCCGCCCGTGCTTGAGCAAGGGGGATTATACGGATTCGGTTTTGGCACACAAGTAGGCACATTTTTTATACCGCCGTGTATTTTGTCTGTTTCAGGCAGCCGCGCCCGCCAATCGGACAACACGCCACAAACTCCTGAAAAGCCTGCCGCTTTGCGGTATAATTGCTGGATTTTTCAGGCTGCCTGAAACGCCCTTTTTACTTTTGATACAAAATATTATGACAAGCGACCAAACCCCCGTTTCCTACGATGCCGACAGTATTCAAGTGCTGGAAGGCTTGGAAGCCGTGCGTAAACGCCCCGGCATGTATATCGGCGACACCCAAGACGGCTCCGGCCTGCACCACATGGTGTTTGAAGTGCTGGACAATGCCATTGACGAAGCCCTGGCGGGGCATTGCGACACCATCAGCGTCAGCATCAATGCCGACAATTCCATTACCGTGCAGGACAACGGGCGCGGCATTCCCACGGGCATTCACCCCAAAGAAGGGCGTTCTGCCGCCGAAGTGATTATGACCGTATTGCACGCGGGCGGTAAGTTTGACAGCAACAGCTACAAAATTTCTGGCGGTTTGCACGGTGTGGGCGTGTCGGTGGTGAATGCCCTGTCCGACTGGCTGCAACTGACCATTTGGCGCGAAGGCAAAGAACATTTTGTTGAGTTTCAACGCGGCGAAGCCCTTGCCCCGCTCAAAACTGTTGGCGATGCCGCCGACAACCAACACGGCACGCGCGTGCGTTTTCTTGCCAGCGAAGACACTTTTGGCAATGTGGAATACCATTTTGATATTCTTGCCAAACGCATCCGCGAACTGTCGTTTCTAAACAACGGCGTCAATATTGAATTGACCGACAAGCGCGATGGCAAACACGAAAACTTTGCCTTGGGCGGCGGCGTAGCGGGTTTTGTGCAATACATGAACCGCAAAAAAAATCCCTTGCACGACAAAGTGTTCCACGCCATCGGCGAAAAAGACGGCATGACCGTAGAATGCGCCATGCAGTGGAACGACAGCTATCAAGAATCGGTGCAATGCTTTACCAACAATATTCCGCAACGCGATGGCGGCACGCATTTAACTGCCTTGCGCCAAGTGATGACGCGCACACTGAACCAGTATATTGAAGCTAACGAAATCGCCAAAAAAGCCAAAGTGGAAACCGGCGGCGACGATATGCGCGAAGGTTTGACCTGTATTTTGTCGGTCAAGCTGCCTGACCCGAAATTCTCGTCCCAAACCAAAGACAAACTGGTTTCTGCCGAAATCGGGCCGGTAGTAAACGAAATTATCGGCCGCGCCCTGCACGAATTTTTGGAAGAACACCCCGCCGAAGCCAAAACCATCTGCGGCAAAATCGTGGATGCCGCCCGCGCCCGCGAAGCCGCCCGCAAAGCGCGTGAAATTACCCGCCGCAAAGGCGTGATGGACGGCTTGGGTTTGCCGGGCAAACTGGCCGACTGTCAGGAAAAAGACCCTGCCCTGTCGGAGCTGTATCTGGTGGAGGGCGATTCGGCAGGCGGTTCGGCCAAACAGGGGCGCGACCGCAAATTCCAAGCCATTCTGCCGCTTAAAGGCAAGATTTTGAACGTGGAAAAAGCCCGTTTTGAAAAAATGCTCGCCAGTCAGGAAGTGGCCACGCTGATTACCGCGCTGGGCACCAGCATCGGCAAAGAAGAATTTAATCTGGAAAAACTGCGCTACCACCGCATCATTATTATGACCGATGCCGACGTGGACGGCGCACACATCCGCACCCTGCTGCTGACCTTTTTCTACCGCCAAATGCCTGAATTGATTGAGCGCGGTTATGTTTATATCGCCCAACCGCCGCTTTACAAAGCCAAGCACGGCAAAACCGAACGCTACCTGAAAGACGAACAGGAAAAAGACGAATTTTTGCTGGGTTTGGCGGTGGACGGCGCACAAATTATTTCAGGCAGCCGAGAACTGGCAGGCGCAGAACTGCTGAAGCTGGCAAAACAATTTTTGCAGGCACGCCACACCATTGCCCAAGAAAGCCGCGTAATTGACGGCTTGGTGCTGCACACCCTGCTGGCGTGTCCGACCATCAGCCTGAACAGTGCCGCCGATGCCGATAATGCCGTTGAATTATTATCGGAAAAACTGCGCGAACAAGCCATTGCGCTGGAACGCGTGGAAGGCAAAGACGGCAGCCAGTTAATCAAAATCACGCGCCAGCTGCACGGCAATGTCAGCATCAGCTATTTAGACGGCAAGTTTTTGGACAGCAAGGCTTATCAAACCATCAGCCGCACCGCCGAACTGCTTAAAGATTGGCTGGATGCGCCCCTAACTGTTCACAAACACAGCGAAACTTTTGACGCACAAGGCTTTGAAGCCGCGCTGGACAACCTGCTTGCCGATGCCCAAAAAGGCATGAGTATTCAACGCTATAAAGGCTTGGGCGAGATGAACCCCGAACAGCTCTGGGAAACCACCATGGACCCGAATGTGCGCCGTTTGCTGAAAGTACGCATTGAAGATGCCATTGCCGCCGATGAAGTGTTTGTTACCCTGATGGGCGATGAAGTTGAACCGCGTCGCGCCTTTATTGAAAGCAATGCTTTGGTCGCACAAAATATTGATGTTTAGAATATTATTATTTTTATTACTCAAACTACTGAAAGCGTTAATGCTGACGGTGCTGTGTCTGATGCTGTGGAAAGCGGGCTATTGGGGCTTGAGCAAACTGAATGCAGAACACTACACCGTCGGTGATACGCCCAATGGTTATTTTCTGGTAGTCATTCAGAAAAAACAACAATATAGGGATTATGATATTATCCCGTTTACCAATCTGAAACCTACTGATACGCCCTATACAACCCCAATTCCACCTCAAGCTTATGGTTTTGTTTTTGAAAAAATCGGCGACAATGTTTACGAATATTCCGCCGAACAAGGTTTGGGTTCGGCGATAGGGCGTTATCAAATCGTAAACGGCAAAATCCAACCTTTGTATTACGAATACGTTGATTTTACCCGTTACTTTCTACTTAACTTATTGTTGGCAATTATTTTAACGGCATTGTTTAATCGCCTATTAAAACGTTTTTTCAACATATAAAAAAAGGCTGCCTGAAAAACTGTTCAGGCAGCCTGTTTTTTATCAGCTAATTAAAGCATTAGAAACGGTAATTCACACCCAAGCTCACTTCACGCCCTGGATTAGGCGGAGTAATCGCAGAATTACGCTGGCTGTGGCTGCGGTACAGCTTGTTACCCACATTGTTTACCGCCACATTCACATTCATGGCTTCGCCCAAGGGCTTCCAGTTGGCATAAATATCGTGTACGCCGTAGCCAGAACGGTGTTGTTCGGCACCGCCTGCACGGTAGTTTTTGCTTTGTACATAGCGACCGCGCCAGCCCACTTCCAGATTGGGTTTATCCAAGCGGTAAGACAAAGCCGTCAGCCATTGACGACCTTGCGGCAGCAAATCCAAGGGTTCGTTACTCAAATCAAAATTGGCTTTCGGATTGGCATACGATACACCCGCGCGCGCCGTCAAACCTTTCCAATTATACGTGCCGTTTAATTCGTAACCCGTGGTTTTTACTGTGCCACGGTTGTGAATCAAACCGTCATTTAAAGTGGAATAAAAGTTTTTGGTGTGCTGATGGTAAACATTGCCATCGACCGATGCGCCTGCGTGTTGCCAATTAAAGCCGATTTGCGCCAAACGTGCCTGTTCGGCTTTCAAACCACCATCTACATTGCGCCAGCCGCGTGCTTTGCCTTTGCCACGGTTGTCGGTAAGGGTGGCGGCTGATGCCAAAGCGGGGCTGCGGCTGGCGTAATTGAATTTGGCGTTTAAGGACAAATCAGGCGTTACGTCCCAAATCACGCCCACGCTGGGATTTACCGAACCTTTGCGGACTTTAGTCGCGCCTGCTTTTTCGGGAATTTGATTGCCCAAAGTACGCAAATCAAAATGGTCGTAGCGCAAACCTGTGGTTAAAGTGACGGGGTCTAACGCCCAAATGCCTTCGGCATACACGCCCACTTCGTTTTTGCGTTCGCCGTCCACTTGCCAATCGCCTGCGCGGGAAGCGGTTTCTTCTTTACGCCAGTTTACGCCGTATTTCAAGGTGTGCTTACCAAACAACATGCTGTTTACATTAACATTGCTGCCCCAAGTGTCGGTTTCGGATTTGCGTCCGCCGCCTGCATTGTAGGTAATTTGTTTGCCGTTTTCGCGTTTGCGCTGCCAGTTTTCGCGCTCGTCTTCGCCTTTAATGTAAAACACATTGGCATCCAATTGGTTCACAAAGCCCAAGTTTTTGCCTGCATAACTGGCGTTTACGGTTTGCTGGATATTGTCAATATCGCCTGTGTCGTCGCCGTAAGTGGCAAATTCAGGACGTTCCCAACTGTTGCCGAAATAATGTTCGCGGCGGTAGCTCAAGCCGAATTTATGGTCGGGATTCAGCGTATAACCGAATTTTGCTAAGTAGTTACCTTGTTTGCGCGCGCTGTTGCGTACCACATTGGCGGCGTATTTGCCTGTGGTGTCGCCGTTGTCATAGCCCTTGCCTGCTTTGTAATTTTTGTTGTCGCGCCAACTGCCCAATAATAAAGCATCAAAGCCGTTGATATTGCCGTACACCGCCGCGCTGCCGCCGATGCCCTTATTGCTGTTAAATTGTGTGGAAAGACGCGCACCAAAAGGCTTGCCGTCTAACAATAAATCTTTGGCATCAACCGTTTGCGAACGAATTGCGCCGCTGGTTGCACCGATGCCCGCGCTGGCAGAACCTGCGCCTTTGTCCACGCCAATCACGCGCACCATTTCGGGGTCAAGCTGAAAACGCCCTTGGTGATACCAAAGCTGTGTGCCCGTGGTGGTGCCATCCACCACCATATCAATGCGGTTTTGCCCCGTGCCGCGAATGGACAGAAATTGCGCCGATGCACCGCCGCCGCCTGCGTTAATGTCCACGCGGTCTGCCAGCAAATCGCGCACGCTGCTGATATTGCGCTCGGAATTGGTTTTCCAGTTATTGGTGATGGTGCGCTTGCCGCTTACCTGCACCGCAGGCAGCTCGGTCGCTTTGTTTTCGGTTTCCGCATACGCCGCACCGCCCAATAGGGCAAACGACAGCAGGCTCAAGCGGAAAATTGACGGGTGTGTCATGGATGTTTTCCTTAAAATACGGATAGGTCATAAAATTCTGTCGCGCTCAAATGATAAGCATAACAAGAACAATTATCATATCACACTTTACCCGTTTTGACATTTTTCTACCCGTTTTATCAAAAACAGGCTGCCTGAAAAGTTTTGTTCAGGCAGCCTGTTTTACAAAGCGGCAAACTCGCGGCGGAAATACACCAAGGCCGCCGCCGCTTCATGCACTTTAATTTCGTCTATTTCCACCAGCAGCACGCCGTGCGTGCCGACTTCCTGCTGCCCGACAATGCGTCCGTGCAAATGCGCCAGCGCACCGTCCACCTGCAGTTGTCCGCCTACGCCGCGATGCCAAATATGCTGTTCAAAACGCTCTTCGGGCGTGAGCTTGGTCAGGCCGGCAAAGTGTTCCGCCACATCGCGCTGCGCCGCCGACAAAACATTGACGCACAAACGGCCGTTGGCCTGCAACACGGGATAAATGCGCGTGCTGCGGTTGACGCACAGCATCAGCGTGGGCGGCTGGTCGGTTACGGCGGCCACGGCGGTCATGGTAATACCGTAGCGTCCGGCCGCGCCGTCGGTGGTAATCACATGCACGCCGGCGGCACACGATGCCATGGCATCACGGAAAGGCTGTTGAAGGGGATTGGTTTGCATGGTGGGAGATTGGTAAAAAAGCTGCCTGAAAACCGTTTCAGGCAGCCTGAAGTTATTTTTTCTTAGCCTTTTTGCTGTCGGGTTCCTTATCCAGCACCACACCGTTGGCGGCTTCCAATTCGGCGCGGCGGTTGATATACCACTGCTGGGCAATGGTCAGCAGGTTGTTCACCACATAATACAGCACCAAGCCGGACGGGAAGAAGAAGAACATCACGCCGAAAATTAAGGGCATAATCTTCATCATCTGCGCCTGCATCGGGTCGGACGGCGGCGGATTCAGCGTGGTTTGGAACCACATCGTCGCCATCATCAGCGCAGGCAGGATATAGAACGGGTCGGGACGGCTTAAATCGTGTACCCACAAAATCCACGGTGCCTGACGCAATTCCACGCTCAAGAAAATCATCCAGTACAAACCGATAAAAATCGGCATTTGCAGCAGCATCGGCAAGCAGCCGCCGAGCGGATTGATTTTTTCATCGCGGTACAGCTGCATCATCGCCTGCTGCATGCCCATGCGGTCTTCGCCGTATTTTTTCTTAATCGCTTCCATTTTCGGCGCAACGGTACGCATTTTCGCCATGGATTTATAGGCGCGGTCGTTCAAGGGGAACAGCACGATTTTCACCAACAGCGTCAGCAGCACAATCGCCCAGCCCCAGTTGCCCACCAGCCCGTGGAAGAAATTCAGGATAAAAAACAGTGGCGAAGCAAAAATATACACACGGCCGTAGTCTTTTGCCAGCACCAAATTATCGGCAGCCTGCTCCAACAGGCCGGTTACCTGCGGGCCGGCATACAACTCGGCGGCAAACGTTTGGCTACCACCCGCACCAATATCGGCGGCAGGCAGGTTCACGCCTGCGCTGTACAAATTATCGCTGCGGCGTTTGATGTCCATCTGGCAGCCTGAAGCGCACAGATTGTCGGCATTTTTCGGCTGCATCAGCCAAGCCGACATAAAGTAGTGCTGAATCATGCCCACATAGCCGCCGTTGGCCTTGCGCTGATATTCCACACTGTCTTTGCCGCTTTGGAAATCGTCGTCCAAATCGCCGAATGTTACTTTTTGGAACTCGCCTTCGGGAGTGTACACAACCGGCCCGTTATAGCTGCTCATCATCCAGCCGTCGCCTTCGGGCGCGTTTTTATCACGCACCACTTTATAAGACGGTGCCAGCTTAACCGCCTGCCCTGCGCCGTTTTTCACATCAAAACGCACATTCAGCAGATAGCTGTTTTTACGGAAAGTATAAACCTTGTCAATTTGCAGGCCGTTTTTTTCCGCCGACAAGCGCACTTCCAGCTTATCGCCGTTTAAAGTGTAATTCTTTTGCGCGGCACGGAAGGGAACGTCTTTCAACACATTATTGCCATTGGCATCCAGCAGCTCGGATTGAGCGATATAAGTATGATTTTGCGTGGCGTCAAACAGCACAAAATCCTTGCTTTCATCGCTGGCGGCATTGTATTTGAGCAGGGTCAGCTGGCGCAGGTCGCCGCTTTTTTCGTCAATAACCGCTTTCACCGTATCGGTTTGCACCGTCACCGGCACGGTCGCCGACAATACGCTGTCGGCCGCCTTTTGCACCGCCTGCGTTTGCGCGGCGGGGGCGGCGGCCTGCTGTTGCGGCTTGGGCGTGGGAAACAACTGTTCCCAACCCATCAAAATCAGCATGGATAGCGACAAGGCTATCATCATTCTTTTGAAATCCATGGTTTTTCCTATATTTAGGGGACGGGGTCATGGCCGCTTCCGCCCCAAGGGTGGCAACGGCAAATGCGTTTGGCAGCCATGCAGCCGCCTTTGAGTGCGCCGTATTTCTGTACGGCTTCCACAGCATATTGCGAACAGGTGGGCAGATAGCGGCAGCGCGGCGGAATCATGGGACTGAGCGCGGTTTGATAAAAGCGGATAAGTTTGATAACAACGGTTTGTAACATGGTTTCAGGCTGCCTGAAAATCAGTAACAGTCCCAATGGTAAAGCACTTTGGAAAAGTCTAAATTTTTCAAATCATCGGGGTGGATAAAGAAATTCGCAATGCCGTCATCGCCCCACAGAATTTCCTTATCATCTTCTTCATCCGTATCTATTTGAAATAATAAAATATAATCCTGAATCATTGGATTATTTCGGCGTGGGTCGTTTTGCCTGAAATTCGGGTATCCGCCCAAACGGTGTCCTGCTGCATCAATATTATCAGAATAATAGTCAGTTATTTTATAAATTCGCTGCTTTTCTTCATCACTTAAATTATCCCAATCTTCCGAACGGGGTACAGGAAGACCCAATAATTGATAGGAATGAAAATTAATGAACGTCATCACTTGTTCGCCCGATTGGAAAGCCATACGGTACTGTCCGACAAATGATAGGTCATTTTCCACCGCATAAGGCGAAAAATCCGTTATCAAATCATCAATATTCTCTGATACATCAGCATAATATACTACGCGAAAACCATTTTGCGACAAAGGATTGTCATAATCCAAGCCTGCAAAATTGTCCGTACCGTCAATAAAAAACTGCAAAATCCCTTTTTCAGGAAAATCAGGCAGTTTCGGTACTTCGGCAAAATTGATTTGCGCCAACAGCATTAACGCGTGTCCGTCGGGATGGCGCGGATAGTCTGCGCCTTTGGGCAAATAGGGGGCGCCGCCCACTTTGCTTTGCCACAGCGTTAAGCCTTTATCTTGGCGCGTTAATTCAATGGAAACAGTAGGTTTTGCGCTTGCCAAAATTTCTTCTTTGCGCGGTGCAAGCAGAGGATGGTTTAAGGCTTCCAATAATGCTTGATTCAACATGATTGCTTTTCCTTTTTGCCATCAGGCAGCATCAGTTCGCCCAACTGGCCATGCACCTGCGCGGCCTGTTCGCGCCCAAACGCCACGCACACACGCACAATAAAGTCCTGCGGCGGCAGCGCGTGTTTGTGCAGGCGAAACCACTCGCGCACGCTGCGCTTCATATAATTGCGGCGGTTGGCGCGTTTGGCGGTTTTTTTCGCCACCACCAAGCCCAAACGCGGATGCCCCAAGCCGTTGTCGGCACGGTAAACCTGTACAAAGTGCCGCGAACGGCGGCGGCGCAATGCAAAAACGGAAGAAAATTCTTCCGTTTTCAACAGCCGGTAGGCTTTGCCAAAGCCGTAGTCCAATTACACCGCCAAGCGTTTGCGGCCTTTGGCACGGCGCGCAGCCAATACGGCACGGCCGCCGCGGGTTTTGGAACGTACCAAAAAGCCGTGGGTGCGTTTGCGTTTGGTAACGGAAGGTTGGTAAGTGCGTTTCATGGTTTCACCTAAAGAATAAATGTCAAAAATAAAACGGCGCATTAAACCCGATTTTGCCTTGCGTTGTCAATGGGCAAAGGGCTTGACAGGCTGCCTGAAAAACTGCCTGCCCTGTTTGGCTATATCTTTATTAAAAGGCTTAACCCTGTGGATAAAACCACTTATCCACAACCGTGCCGGTAGCGATGGCTGCCTGAAAAATTTTCGGATATAATCCGAAAACGTTTTTTCAAGGCATTTTATCCACAGCCTAAATTTATTTATATCTCATTAAATAAAAACAATAAAATAGACTTATCCACAACCTTTCCGCCATTCAAAGAACCCTGCCATGACCCTTGCCGAATTTTGGCCGCAATGCCTGCGACTGCTGTATACCCAATTAAACGAGCAGCAGTTCCAAATGGCCATCGCCCCACTTACCGTAGGCGAGGAAGACGGCGCATGGGTGGTCTATGCCAAAAACCAATTTGCCGCTAATCTGCTGCGTACCCAATATCTGGCGCAGTTGGATGGTGCGCGGGCAAGTCTGGCGCCGCAGGCTTCCCCCTTGCAAATCAAAGTGGGCAAAGGCATCCG
Organism: Conchiformibius sp.; assembly: GCA_030537065.1. Lineage (GTDB taxonomy): Bacteria > Pseudomonadota > Gammaproteobacteria > Burkholderiales > Neisseriaceae > Conchiformibius. The sequence goes on along the minus strand of JAUNOT010000045.1, from coordinate 110 downwards.
CTTTATGATGGCTGCAGCCGAAACAGTACAAAATAATAAACGGCAGGCCGCTTTGCTGCCCGCAGAGCCCAGTCTTTCAGGCAGCCTGAAAGTTGCTGCTAAACCTGCTG
>JAUNOT010000157.1 GCA_030537065.1 Conchiformibius sp. | reverse complement strand
AAAACTTTCCCCGCCTAATTCTGCGCTAATTTTGCGCCTGTATCATGCCGCTTATCCCATCAATCACTATTTGGAGTTAAAAACATGAACACCACGCAAAAAATCCTGACCGCCGCTTTCACCACCCTTGCCTTGGCAACAGGCGGTTTGGCTTATGCCGAATCTTCCCCCGCCAAACGCGCCGCTTTGCAGAACGCGCCCGTTTCCGCCGCCCAAGCCGCGAAAACCGCAGCCGATAAAATCGGCGGTCGCGCCATTAAAGTGGATTTTGAACACAAATTAAACCGCAGTTATTACGATGTGGACGTGGTACGCGGCAACGACACCCACGAAGTGCGCGTGGATGCCAAAAGCGGACAGATTGTCCGCAGCGAAATCGACCGTGATGACGACGATGCCATGCTGCCTGAAGTGAAAGTTTCCTTACAACAGGCGATTGCCGCTGCCGTACAAAAAACAGGCGGTAAAGTCAAAGATGCCGAATTAAAAGCCAAACACGGCACAGCACGCTATAAAGTGGAAACGCTGGCAAACGGTCAGGAACATCAAACCGTAATTGATGCCAATAGCGGCGTGGTACTGTCTTCGCATATTGATTTGGACGACTAAAGTCCAACAGCTTCTTACCGCACGGTTTGCCGTGCGGTTTTCGTTTACAATTTCCCTTTTTCCCTGCCGATACCCACCATGCGTATTTTACTTGCCGAAGACGACCGCATGATTGCCGAAGCCCTGTGCGCCCACCTGCGCGACAGCCATTACACCGTTGATTGGGTGAATAACGGCAACACCGCCGCTACTGCGCTTGCTTCCCAAAACTATGATTTGCTGCTGCTGGATTTAGGGCTGCCTGAACGGGACGGACTGAACGTGTTGCAATACCTGCGCCGTCAGCAAAACCTTACCCCCGTGTTGATTCTTACCGCCCGCGACGATATTGACAGCCGCATTGCAGGCTTGGACGGCGGCGCAGACGACTACATCGTTAAGCCCTTTGATATGGACGAACTGAAAGCCCGCATCCGCGCCGTTTTGCGCCGCCACAACGGACAAGCCGCGCTCAAGCCCAGTAATGGCATCATCACTTTACACCCCGACACCAGCGAAGCCGAAATTGTCGGACAGGCGCAAACCATCGCTTTAAGCAAACGCGAATTTGCCCTGCTCAATGCCTTGCTCGCCCGCCCCGGTACGATACATTCCCGCGCCGATTTGGAAGACAAAGTGTATGGCTGGGGCGAAGAAGTAGAAAGCAACGCCATTGACTTTCTCATTCACGGCTTGCGGAAGAAAATCGGTAAAGATTTGATTAAAAACGTGCGCGGCGTAGGCTGGTTAGTGAGCAAATCCGCATGAATTCCATTCGTTTGCGTTTAACGCTGGCGTTTATTTTGGTCTGCACGCTCACAGGTTTGGCGGGCGGCGGCATTGCCTTTTTAGACACCTACCGCGAAACCCACAAGCTGCAAGACGATTTGTTGCGGCAGATTTCCGCCTACGTTTCCCCCGCCCATCCGCCCACCCAACGCCAAAACAGCGACAACGATGCCCGCATTGCCGTGTATGTGTTAAACGGCAAAAGCAACAGCGTTATCAGGCTGCCTGAACACGCCCCCGCAGGTTTTTACAATTTTGCCAAAGACGATGACGACCGTTTTACCGTTCTTGCCACCCACCGCCAAGCCTTTTTTGACGACCTGAAACACGCAGGCGATTTGTACCGTGCCTATGTGCGCCCCACCGCGCACGGGCATATTGTGGTGATGCAGGAAAACGAATACCGCGAAGAACTCGCCGAACGCGCCGCGTGGACAGGTTTTCTGCCTTTGCTGGTGTTGCTGCCCGTGCTGTCGCTACTGACCTTTGTGATTGTGCGGCGCACCATGCGCCCGATTGTGCGTTTGGCAGAAAAAGTCGGACAGCGTTCCCCACAAGACCTTACGCCTTTGTCGCTACAAGGCATTCCCAGCGAAGCCAAACAATTTGTATTGGCCATCAACGGGCTGTTGGCGCAAACCGACCGTTTTGTCCAACAGCAAAAACGCTTTATCGCCGATGCCGCCCACGAATTACGCAGCCCCATGACCGCGCTGTCGCTGCAAGCCGAGCGTTTAAACCAGCAAGAACTGCCCGAAGCCGCCCGCCATCAAAGCGAAATGCTGATTACAGGCATCCGCCGCAGCCGCGATTTGCTGGAACAACTGCTGTCGTTGGCACGGATTCAAAACCCCGCCGCCACCCCGCGCAGCCGTGTGGATATTCACGCCGTATTCGGGCGCGTGATTGAAGACCTGCTCCCCCTTGCCGAGCAAAAACAGCACGATTTGGGCGTGGTGTCCGACCGTTCCGCCCACATTCACGCCAATGAAACCGATATTTACCTTTTGGTCAAAACCCTAACCGACAACGCCGTACGCTACACCCCCGCAGGCAGCCGCATAGATTTAAGTGTACAACCACACCCCGACCACCTGCTGATTTGCGTGGAAGACAACGGCAAAGGCATTCCCGCCGCCGAACACCAGCGCGTGTTTGACCCTTTTTACCGCATTTTGGGTTCAGACGAACAAGGTTCGGGCTTGGGTTTGGCGATTGCCCGCAGCATTGCCGACAACTACGGCGGCAG
>JAUNOT010000044.1:14998-15349 GCA_030537065.1 Conchiformibius sp. | reverse complement strand
CTGCTGCACAGGCTGCCTGAAAGCGGTTTGCACAAAATCACCGTATCCGAAGCGGGCGCGTCCGTCTATTCCGCTTCCGAGCTTGCCGCCGCCGAGTTTCCCGATTTGGACGTGAGTCTGCGCGGTGCCGTTTCCATCGCCCGCCGCCTGCAAGACCCGCTTGCCGAACTGGTGAAAATTGACCCCAAATCCATCGGCGTGGGTCAATATCAGCACGATGTCAATCAAAGCCGTTTGGCAAAATCGCTGGATGCCGTGGTGGAAGACTGCGTAAACGCCGTCGGCGTGGACGTAAATACCGCTTCCGCCCCCTTGCTGGCACGGATTTCAGGTTTAAACAACACATTAGCC
>JAUNOT010000044.1:0-14988 GCA_030537065.1 Conchiformibius sp. | reverse complement strand
AACATTGTTGCCTACCGCGATGCCAACGGCGCGTTTGCCAACCGCAAAGCCTTGTTAAAAGTCCCCCGTTTGGGCGAAAAAACCTTTGAACAGGCAGCAGGTTTTCTGCGTATTAACGGCGGCAGCGAACCTTTAGATGCTTCTGCCGTCCATCCCGAAGCCTATCCTGTGGTTGCCAAAATGCTGGCGCAGCAAAAACTGACCGCCGCCGAACTCATCGGCAACCGCGACCAAATCCGCCAAATTAAAGCCACTGATTTTATTGATGAACGTTTTGGTTTGCCCACCATTAGCGATATTTTGGCAGAGCTGGAAAAACCGGGGCGCGACCCACGCGGCGAATTTAAAACCGCTGCTTTTGCCGAAGGCATTAACGAAATCAGCGATTTGCAGGTGGGCATGATTTTGGAAGGCGTGGTGTCCAATGTTGCCAATTTCGGCGCGTTTGTGGATATTGGCGTGCATCAGGACGGCTTGGTGCATATTTCCGTGCTGGCGGATAAATTTGTGCAAGACCCGCGCGATGTGGTGAAAGCAGGCGACGTGGTAAAAGTGAAAGTGCTGGAAGTAGATGCTCCGCGCAAACGTATTGCCCTGTCTATGCGCCTGAACGACGATGTCCCCGCCAAAAGCCCCAACGCCCAGCCTGAAAAACGCCGCGCCCCACGCCCAGACAAACGCGAAACTGCCCCGCGCAATTCCGCTATGGCTGATGCGTTTGCCAAATTAAAGCGTTGATTGTTTGAAAATTAGCTGTATCAGGTTAAGATATAAGGACAAACCATGCCTAAACTGTCTCTAACACAAAAAATTGTGGCATTTTTAAAAGCCCATCCACAACAGAAATTTACTGCCCGTCAAATTGCCGAACAAATTACCGTGCAGTATGCCGCCGATTATCAAAGTAAAAAATCCAAGTTTGCTGATGATAAAGCGTTTTTACAGCAAATGGTTGCCGAAATTGGCAGGCATAAAGACTATATTATCAAGGCCTGTCCTGATGTTAGGATACAGGATAAACCGCGTCCGCGTTTGTATTGGTACGCAGCTTCAGCCGCCACCTCCACTGATACTGCGCCAACCGTAGAAACGGTCAATGATGCCAAAAAAATCTCGGAATATGATTTGTACCCCCAGTTGATGCGGTTCTTGTCTGACGAATTGGGTTTGTATTGCTTACGCATTGATGAAAAACGTTCTAAAAACAATCGCGGCATTAAGGGCAATCAATGGTTACACCCCGATATTGTGGCGATGCAGGCGAGGGATAGGCAATGGTCTGATGATGTACGTCAATGTGTGAAATTAGGTTCGGGACAAAATGTGGCGTTGTGGTCATTTGAGGTGAAATTGGAATTAAACGGCGCTAATGTACGCGAGAGTTTTTTCCAAGCGGTCAGCAATTCCAGTTGGGCAAATGAAGGGTATTTGGTGAGTGCCGCCATTGTTGGCGAGCATACCGAAGAAGAATTGCGGATTTTATCGGCATTGCACGGTATTGGAGTCATTATTTTGAATACCGATGATTTGTCGGAGAGTGAAATCTTATTACCAGCCAAACGCAAAACGGAAACCGATTGGCAGTCGGTGAACCGTATTGTGGAACAAAATAAAGATTTTGAAACCTTTATTGAATATGTGGCGATTTACTATCAATCAGGCAAAATTGTTGAAAAGAATTGGAATAAATAAAGAGCCCATTTCTTGAGAAAAACCATGAATACCATGCGCCGCAGGTTGATGGGTGATGCCAGTGCTTTTTTATTGTGGGGCGTGCTGTATATTTTCCCCGCTTGGCTGAATCCTTATTCTGCTGTAATTGACCATACGTTCTTTTATCAGGTGTATGGTTTGTTTGGCGTGTGCTTTTGGGGATTTAGGGCTTGGGCAATCAACAAGCAATTTTATTGGCTGGTTTTTCCCCTTATGGTGTATGTTACGGCATTTACCTTTGCCATGTTGCTTCATCCAAGCCCGTGGCATGACGGCATCGGGATATGGATGATGTACGCCGCAGCCAATTATTTTCTATTGGGATTTTGGCTGTTAAATCTTTTGCTGTATTTGTCCTGCCGATTAAATAAACGTTTATCCACGATGCAATAATTAATTATGCTTACCGAACACCACTGCAATCTATTCAACCGCCCGTTTTTCCAATTCGCGCAAATGAAGCAATACTGCCCCGAGCAGATTCCCGCCGTGAAAGCCGCTTATAAAGCGGCGTGGCAGGATTGGCGCGAAACGGTCAATGCGGCGGCACAGGTTTTGGGTGCGCCGTTTGCGCCGCCGCATATTGAACGCTGGTGTAATGGCTGGCAGGTACGCGCCCATTTTTTTGCCTTTTTCAAATATACGCATTATCAGGATTCGGCGGCCATTTTATCGCTGCTGCTGAACCGCCGCCGTTTAACTGTCAGTTTGGAATGGCACGCCCACCGCGCCGACCGTTCTGCCTACACTTTGGCGGATTACCAAAACGGTTTTGCAGCATTGGACAGAAAACGTTTTGCCGATTTTGAGTTTTGGCGCGACAGCGAGGGCGAGTATGCCGATTACATCACGGTAAACAGGCTGCCTGAAAACGGTTTGCCCTTGCGTGATCAGCAAGATTTTTACTGTATCGGCAAACACATCGCCAAAGAAAATTTGGCTGATACCGATGCGGTTGCGTGGATAGCAAACACGGTACAGGATTTGTTGCCGCTTTATGAAGCCTGCCATAAATAGTGAAATGAAATATTCCAATGGTTTTTTTTATTTAGTTTGAATGGAGTAAATATGCTTTTGTCAGTTTATATGGCTAAAATTCATCAGGAATTAAAACGATTTGAGATTAATATCAAACTTTATCAAGCTTATGAATTATTTGCCGCCGGTCTGGGTATGACTGCTTACCGTTATATCTGCCGTGATAATTTGGTTTTATGTGGTGAGGGAAAATCCCGCTTTCCGGCAAGCTTTGAAGCTAATCAAATTTTAAATCAAAGGTGTAGGGGTTTTAATTTGACGGTTTCACCAGAAAAATTAGCGGTTTTATTGAATGAGCAGGCTGCGAAATATGGTCTGTATTATGCCAAAGCCGAAGATTTGGTTTCAGCTTTATTAAATGATGCTCAAGACGATGAAATTTCGTTGGAACAATTACTTCAACACCCGATTTATCGGGATATTAATCAGGCAGCAGAAAATTGTGATTTAAAAGCAAATGTTTTAAAGCTGATAATTTTGGCTTTATTGCGTCCGGCGTATTTTAATGTATCCGAATATTTATTAGGGCAGTATAAGAAGGGTATAGATTTATCTGGCTCGCCTTTCTATCAGGATTTATTAAGGTTTTTGGAATATAAAAAATTTCAAAATCAGATTAATGAGATTTTGGATTATCTTATTCTATCTTTTGAGTATGAGGAAATTTTACCTTATTTGTATTTATTTGGCCGCTTGGATGAGGAAGATGAATATCCGGTTATTGTATCGGCTGAAAGAGGAACTTTAAGAAACATTTTGGTTTCTACCCAATCTACTGAAAACGCTCATTTGAGTGAATGGTATTCGTGGTATTTGTTTGCATTAAAATTGGGCTATGCAGATGTGCTGGATGGGCAACCCAAAAAATCTTATGCAGTGAACTCAAACTCAAAGGGAGAAGTCATTTATGATGATTGGGAATTTGGGGATTTTGCGGGCGTAATTGAAACAGGTGATGATGAAATAGTTTTGCCGGATATCACCCGTGAGCTATATGTTTCGGCGGAGCGGTTGGCGCATAAGAAATATATGATGTATAAAAACTTTGCCGATGTTTATGCTGAAATAGACAAATGGGTGCGGTTGTCTGAATATGATGGGATTGAAGATTTGTTTTGTATGGATAATGAATAATTTCAGGCTGCCTGAAAACGGTTTTTCCCGTTCAGGCAGCCTGAAATTATAGTTGATGAAAATAAAAACGAAACAAGGCGGCAACGCCCGCCGTGTACAATCAGTACATCAGGGCGTTGGCAACGCCGTATCGTTGAGATTTTAATCAACTATTTCCGCAATCTTAAAGCATTACCCACCACCAGCAACGAGCTGGCACTCATGCCCAAGGCGGCAATCCACGGCGTAACCAGCCCCGCCGCCGCCAACGGTACGGCGATAATATTGTACAGGCTGGCCCAAATCAGGTTTTGGCGGATAATGGCGCGGGTGCGGCGGGCGTGGTTGAGTGCGGCGGGCAGAATGTCCAAATCATCGTTCAGCAGCACCACGTCCGCGCCGTCACGCGCCACGTCCGCACTACCGGCCACCGCCGCCGACACATCCGCCGCCGCCAACACCGGCGCATCGTTAATGCCGTCCCCGACCATCAAAACCCGTTTGTTTTCGCTTTGCAAGGCTTGTACATAAGCCAGCTTGTCTTCGGGCAGGGCTTGGGCGCGGCTGCTACCGATGCCGAGCGTGTCGGCCAGTTGGCGCACCGCCGCTTCGCGGTCGCCGCTTAAAATATGTACGTTTAAACCTTGTCCGCGCAATGCGGCTACGGCTGCGGCGGCATTGGGTTTGACTTCGTCGCGCAGCAGAAAGGCTGCCTGAAAGCCGTCTTCATTACCCAAAGCGGCGACGCTGCCGCGCTGCATCAGCGCGTTTAATTGTTCAGGCAGCGCACCGCTGATTTCGGCAACAAATTCGGGGCGGCCGATGCGCCATTCGCTGTCGCGGCCGTTTAAATGCAGACGGGCGGACAGGCCTTGTCCGACACGGTTGTTGGGCGGCGCGGCGGCGGCGTTTTCAGGCAGCCTGTCGGCAGGCAGGGCGAGAATGGCGCGTGCGGCAGGGTGTTCGGAATGGCTTTCCAAATAGTGTGCAGCAGCCAGCGCGTGTGGATGGTCGCCCAGCAGCAGCGTTTCGGCGACGGCAGGGCGGCCTTGCGTGAGCGTACCGGTTTTGTCAAACACAATATCGGTGGCGGCGGCCAGCGTTTCCAGTGCGTGCGAACGGGCAATCAGCACGCCGTCGCCCGCCAGTTTGCCGGTGGCGGCGGCCAGCGCGGCCGGTGTGGCCAGCGACAGGGCGCACGGGCAGGTAATCACCAGCAGCGATACGGTCACCCACAGCGCGGTGTGCGCGTCGGCATACCACCACCAGCCGCCGAAAGTCAGCACGGCAAACACGATGAGGCGCAGGGTAAACTTGGCGGCGTAGCGGTCGGCCAGCACCGCCAAACGCGGTTTTTGTGACAGGGCGCGGTCAAGCAGGCGGACAATGTGCGCCAAACGGGTGTCGTTGCCGGTTTCGGTGGCGCGGACAATCAGCAGGCTGCCGCCGTTCAGCGTACCGGCGGTAACGCGGCTGCCTGAAACTTTGGCCACGGGCAGGTGTTCGCCAGTGAGCATGGCTTCGTTGACTTCGCTTTCGCCTTCCAACACCGTGCCGTCCGCGGGAATCACTTCGCCGGCGCGCACGGCAATCACGTCGCCGCTTTGCAGGGCGGCGACGGCCGCTTCGCTGCTGTCGGACGAATGCGGATAGTCGGGCAGGCGGTGGCAGAAGGCGGGGACGAGTTTGACCAGCCGCTCGGCGGCATCGCCTGCTTTGCGGCGCACGGCGTGTTCGGCAAAGCGGCCGGTTTGCAGGAAAAATACAAACATGGCAATGCCTTCAAAATACAGGCTTTGTTCGCTGCCGCCCATTAGCAGGCCGTACACGCAGGCGGTAAAGGCGAGGATGATGGCGAGGGCAACGGGGGTATCCATGCCGGTGCGGCGGTTTTTCAGGTCGCGCAACGCGCCTTTGTAAAACGGGGTGGCGGCGTAAAACACGACAGGCAGCACCATCAGGAACGCGCCCCAATGCAGCAGGGTCAGGTATTGCGGTTCGATGTCGTCAAACAGGTAGGTGGGCAGGGCAAACATCATGGTTTGCATGCTGCACAAACCGGCCACCGCCAGCCGTACCAGCAGTTGTTTGCGTTCGCGCTGGGCTTGGGCTTCCATTTTGCGCGGGTCGTAGGGCGCGGCCTGATAGCCGCTTTGGCGGATTTTGAGCAGGATGTCGGACAGGTGCAGGCGGCTGTCGTCCCATGTGATGCGGGCGCGGTGGCTGCTGTAATTCAGTTCGGTGTTTTCTACGCCGTTCAGGCGCAGCAGCTGTTGTTCAATCAGCCAAACACAGGCGGCGCAGCTGATGCCGCTGAGCATTAGGGTGGCTTCTTTGCGGTTTTCAGGCAGCACGGCCACAAAGTCGGTTTGGACTTCGGGCAGGTCGTACAGTTTGATTTGTTCCAGAATTTCGGGCGGGGGCAGGGCGGCCTGTTCGGGATTGGCGGTGCGGTGGCGGTAGTAGCTGTCCAGTCCGGCATCAATAATGCTTTGTGCCACGGCCTGACAGCCGGCACAGCAGGCAGGGTGTTCGCTTTGGCGGTAAATAATGGGCAGGTGTAGGCCTTCGGGTACGGGCAGGCCGCAATGGAAACAAGATGGGGTTTGGTCGGTCATAATGGTGCGGCGGGGAACAGGCTGCCTGAAAAGCGGAAAGGTTTTTCAGGCAGCCTGAATTTACAATTCGGCAAAGGTTTCGGCAAACACTTCGGCGCGGTGGGCGTAGTTGCGGAACATATCCAAGCTGGCGCAGGCGGGGCTGAGCAGCACGGTATCGCCGGTTTCGGCGGCAGCATAGGCCTGACGCACGGCATCGGGCAGGTTGTCGCAGAAGTGGAGCGGTACGCCGCTGCCTTCAATATCGCGTGCCAGCAGGCGGGCATCCACGCCAATCAGAAACACGGCGCGGGCTTTGTCGCGCAACACGGGCAGAAGCGGGGTAAAGTCCTGTCCCTTGCCCTGTCCGCCCGCAATCAGGACGATTTTTTCAGGCAGCCCGGCCAAAGCGGCCACAGTCGCGCCGACATTGGTGCCTTTGCTGTCGTCAATAAAGACAACGCCGTTTTTCTCGCCGATTTTTTGTACGCGGTGCGGCAGCCCTTGAAAGCCGGCAACCGCCTGCAACAGTTGTTGGCGCGGCAAGCCGACGGCTTCGCAGGCAGCCAGCGCGGCCAGCACATTGGCGGCATTGTGTTCGCCTTGAAGCGGCAGTTGCGCTTGTGCCAGCAGCGTGTCGCTGTTGTGTTTCAGGCTGCCTGAAACGCGGTCCAGATGGTATTCGTCGGTTTGATTTAATGAAAAATATTTGACGCTGCGGCCGTTGCGTTTCATGGCGCGGCTGAACGGGTCGTCGGCATTGAGGATTTGCACGCCGCCGCCGTTAAAAATCTGGTCTTTGGCGCGGGCGTAATCCAGCAAATCATCGTAGCGGTCCAGATGGTCTTCCGATACGTTCAGGCACAGCGCGGCGGCCGCGTCCAGTTGCGGCGTGGTTTCCAGTTGGAAGCTGGACAGCTCCAGCACCCACACCGCGCCGCCTTTGCCTTGACGCTCCAGCCACGCGCTCAACACGGGCGTGCCGATATTGCCGGCCACCACGGTGTCGCAGCCGCAGGCTTGGCACAGATGGCCGATAAGGCTGGTGACGGTGGTTTTGCCGTTGCTGCCGGTAACGGCAATAATGCGGTTATCCGTACCGCGCAGCAGGTCGGACAAGATGGCAACGTCGCCGCTTACCCGTCCGCCGTTTTGTTCAAATTCAACAATTTCAGGCAGGCGGCGGCTGATGCCGGGGCTGAGTATCAGCACATCGCGGCCGTTTAAGGCATCGCGCAGGCTGCCTGAAAACAGGGGTACGTCTGGATAACGGGCGTTCAGTTCGGCGGCGCGTTCGGGGCTGATGCGGGCATCGTAGGCGGCGCAGTCGGTACCGGTGTGGCGGCAGTAGTCCAGCACGGACAGGCCGGTACCGCCCAGTCCGGCAACAAGGATTTTTTGATGGGTCAGTCTGTTCATGGTATGGCGGGGTTAAGATGGGAAAAATGGTTTCAGGCAGCCTGAAAAAGATGCGCTTCGGGCTGCCTGCGGTGTCAAAATTAAAAGCGGATTTTGTATTTGCGTAACGTGGCGTTTAGGACATGGTGTTTGCGGTTTCTACCCCATGCTTCTTTCCACACTTCGCGGGCTTTGTCCCGATTGCCCAAAGCCCAGTAGGTTTCGCCCAAATGGGCGGCCACTTCGGCATCGGGTTCTTGCTGGTAGGCATATTGCAGATACGGCAGGGCGGTTTGGTAATCGCCCTTTTTGTAATACGCCCAGCCCAAGCTGTCGTTGATTTGGGCATTGTCCGGCTCGGCACGGTAGGCTTTTTTCAATAATTCGTAGGCTTCGGCCAGATATTCGGGTTTTTCCAGCAGGGTGTAGCCCAGTGCGTTCATGCCCTGACTGTTGTCGGGTTTTAAACGCAGGTAGTGGCGGAAATCGGCCACGGCGCGGTTAAACTGGCGCAGCTTGTCGGAATAGAGCAGGCCGCGCTGATACAGGGCGGCGGCCAGACTGTCGCGGCTGCCGTTGGTTTTTTCCAAGCGGTTGATGATGCGGGTTAGCTCGGCGGCGTTTTGTTGCGGTTGTCCGCTTTGCGCCAAGGCAAACAGTTGCAGTTGGTCAAGGTCTTCGCCGGTAAAAAAACGCCCTTGCTGTTCGCTGATTCTGCCGGTGTTTTGTGCCAGACGCAGGGCTTCGCGCCATTGCTGGCGTTCGGCGGCCAGCGAGATTTGTAAAACCAGTTTGTCAAAGGCGGTTTCGGGGTCGCTGATGCGGCTTATCCATTGAGCCGCGTCATCGTGGCGGTGTTCGGCCAGCAGGCGGATGGCACTTAAAACGGCGGCACGGGATTTTTGCAGTTGCGTCCCCTGACGGTAGGCTTTTTCCAAATAGCCCAATGTGGTGTTGATGTGGTCTTTCTGCTGGTAGGACAGCACGGCTGCCTGAATAAACAGGTCGGCACTCGGACGGTTTTCCAGCAGTTTTTGCAGGCGTTGGTAGGCTTGTTCGTTTTTCTGCCCTTGAATCAGGCTTTCCACTTCCAGTTCCTGCCAGATTTGCGGTAGCTTGTCGGTGTCGGTTTGTTTGAAAAATTCAGGCAGCAGCTCGGGGTCGTTACGCACAATCAGGCCGAGTGCCACACGGGTAGTGGGCGTGAGTGTGGCGTCGTTGGCGGCCAGTTTTTCCAAGCCTTTTACCGCCTCTTGTTTTTCACCGGCAGCAGAGTGAAACAGGGTGGCGGCAATCAGGGCTTCGGTCATGTCGGGATGGCGGGCGGCGGCTTTGGCTACGGCGCGGCTGCCTTTTTTGGCTAACCCGTCGTTGGTAGCGGCTATTCGCGCCAGCAGCAGGAAAATCCGCCGTGTCTGTTCGACATCGGATTCTTCAATCACGCTTTCCAAGCCGTTAATGACCTGCTCGTTGTCGCCTAATGCCAATGCCCGCGTCCAAGCGATGCGGCGTTGTGCCGGCCCCGGTTCGGGTTCGAGCAGCTGCCATTGGCGGTAAATGTGTTCGGCAATATCATAGGCGTTCAGCCCCACCGCCAGCTCCATGGCGCGTTCGGCCACTTCGGGGTCTTTGGTTTTAACCAGTGTGGCCAGATAGGTATTGAGTGCCAGCGAAGTCTGTCCCTGATTAAAGGCGATTTCCGCGCCCAGCAGGGTAAACAGGTTTTGGGTATTGCTGATAATGGTGCGGCGGCGGGTTTCGTCTGCCTGTCTTTCAGCCGCACTCATCGGAATCATTTTAGCGGCGGGGCGGTAGATGCGGTGCGTACTGTCTGCATCGTCTGCGGGCGTGTGGGCATACAGGCTGCCTGAAAACGCCAACAGCAGCGCGGCAAGCAGGGGGGCTCGTTGCATCGGGAACATTGTCGGGGCTTCCTTTAAATAACGGGGTGGGGCGGTACACAAACGGTTACGGCGGCCGCGTCAGCTTAAAAGCGCGGCAAAACGCCATTGTAACATAGGGGCAAACGGTATTTTTTGTTATAATCCGCGCCTATTTGTCTTGAGTTTTACGCAACAGCCATTATATAACGTCCCAATCCGGCTCTGAAAGCAGTCTGAAAGCCCTTGACGGGCTATGGCAGACATTATATTCCGTCCGCACGGCGGCCAGTGCTTAAAGCTGCCCGTTTTGCAACAACCCCGTTTCCACGCCGGCCGCTTGCGGAACCGATATTGAGAAAGCATCTGTAACCATGTCCCAACACCCCTACCTCAACGAACCAGAAAACGAAGAACAACCTGCCGACAACCGCCCGCTTACCCCCGAAGAGCAGCGCGAACGCCTACGCCGCCTGATTATTTTCGGCAAGGAGCGCGGCTATATTACCTATGCCGAAATCAACGACGCGCTGCCTGACGATATGTCGGATGCCGAACAGATTGACAATATCGTCAATATGATACAAGGCTTGGGCATACAAGTTACCGAAGAAGCCCCGGATGCCGAAACCCTGCTGATGAGCGACAACAGCGCCAGCATGACTGATGAAGATGCCGTAGCCGAAGCCGAAGCCGCGTTGTCGCAGGCCGATTCCGAGTTCGGCCGCACCACCGACCCCGTGCGGATGTATATGCGCGAAATGGGGCAGGTGGATTTGCTGACCCGCGAAGACGAAATCATTATCGCCAAAAAAATCGAACACGCCCTGAAAAACATGATTCAGGCCATTGCTGCCTGCCCAGGTTCGGTGGGTGAGATTTTGGAGCTGGTTGAAAAAATCAAACAGGACGAAATCCGAGTGGACGAAGTAGTGGAAGCCATTATCGACCCCAACGAAGTGTTATTGAACGAATTGGGCTTGAGCCATTTGGAGGCCACGCCGGTGCCGTCCGCCGCCCACAACAATAATAATGATGACGGTGAAGAAAATGACGGCGACAACGATGATGACAGCGATGACGGCGATGTCGGCAACGGTATGGAAACCAATTTGGAGGAATTAAAAGAACAAGTCTTTGAACACTTCAAACAGATTCAAAAAAGTTACGATAAAATGATTGCCGCTTTGGATAAATACGGCAGCCGTCACGACAAATATCTGGAACACCGCCATGCCATTGCTTCTAAATTGTTGGAGGTGCGTTTTGCCACCCGCCAAATTGAAAGTTTAAGCGAAAACCTGCGCGGCCGTGTGGACAAAATCCGCCGTTTGGAGCGCGAAATCCGCGATATTTGCTTGGATCGCGTGCGGATGGACCGCGATTACTTCCTGCAAAGTTTCCTGCCCAATGCCACCAATCTGAACTGGCTGGCTGAAGAAATTGCCAAAGAGCGCGTATGGAGCGGCGCATTGGAGCGTTTCCAACACGCGATTTTGGAAAAACAAACCGAAATGGCCGAGCTGGAACAACACGCGCGTATTTCCATTACTGAGCTGAAAGAAATCAGCAAAAATATGGTGGTCAGCGAAAAAGAAACCGCCGCCGCCAAGCAGGAAATGATTCAGGCCAACCTGCGCTTGGTTATTTCCATTGCCAAAAAATACACCAATCGTGGTTTGCAATTCCTTGATTTGATTCAAGAAGGAAATATCGGCTTGATGAAGGCGGTGGATAAATTTGAATACCGGCGCGGTTACAAATTTTCCACTTATGCCACCTGGTGGATTCGTCAGGCGATTACCCGTTCCATCGCCGACCAAGCACGCACGATTCGTATTCCCGTGCATATGATTGAAACGATTAACAAAATGAACCGCATTTCGCGTCAATACCTGCAGGAAACGGGCGAAGAACCCGATTCGGCCAAACTGGCGGAACTGATGGAAATGCCGGAAGACAAAATCCGCAAAATCATGAAAATTGCCAAAGAGCCGATTTCTATGGAAACGCCGATTGGTGATGACGATGATTCGCATCTGGGTGATTTTATTGAGGACATTAATAATGTTGCCCCTGCCGATGCGGCGATGTATTCCAGCCTGCGCGAAGTAACTAAAGACGTGTTGGAAAGTCTGACCCCGCGTGAGGCGAAGGTGCTGCGGATGCGTTTCGGCATTGATATGAATACAGACCACACGCTGGAAGAAGTGGGCAAACAGTTTGACGTGACCCGTGAGCGCATCCGTCAGATTGAGGCCAAGGCGTTGCGGAAATTGCGCCACCCCACCCGCAGCGATAAGCTGAAAAGCTTTTTAGACAGCGAAGAATCCAAATAATAAGCAGTATGCAAACAGGCTGCCTGAAAATATTTCAGGCAGCCTGTTGTTAATTTTTACCAATCATGCGGTTAATAATTTTTTCCCCTTTAAGCTGATGCAACACCGCCATTAAAATATGTCCTGCTGCCAGCGCAAACAGCAGCCAGCCCAATTTGCCGTGTGCCAGCCCGCCGATTTTGACCATCCATTCAATTTTTTCTGGTGCTGAAGGCATCACGCTGAAACCGAAAATTTCCAAACTGCCGCGTGCATTGCCGTATTGGCGCAGCAGGCCGATAAAGGGTACCGCCAGCATCAGCAGGTAGAGCAGGGCGTGGCCGAGTTTGACCGGCAGGCCGCTGTGTGGGCGGCGGCGCAGATTGACGGCGGCCCATACCGTCCGTATCACAATCAGCAGCATTAAAATAAAGCCTACCGCCTTATGATAGGCCATCAGGCTGAAATAATCTTCATCAACCGTCCAAGCAAGTGCGGTAAACAGCATAAAGGCGAAGGCGGCGGCCATCGTCCAATGCAGCAGGCGGCTAACCGTGCCGTAGGTAGTGGCAGTGTCGGGTTTCATCATAACGGCTTCCAAATAAAAGCGTGCATTATAAGAAGGTTCGTCTTAAAGCAGTTTTACAGTTTGTTTTGAAACCGTAAAAGTGTGAAAATTTATTTTAAAAATAATAATTTATTTAATTATTTAAATATTTTTTACAAAAGTGATTGAAGTATTACAACAAATCTGTATAATGCGCAGCCAGTAGCGGGTCTCTCCGCATAACAATGTCGGACAACGGGTCAGGGGCGGAAGCCAGCAGCCCACCCGAGAGCGTTAGTGCCGGAGGTTCGGCTCGCTACCTTTTCATGATGATTTCCTTTCTGGTTGAGGCAAACCCCACTTTGAAAAAAGTGGGGCTTTGTCTTTGCGGACAAAATAAATTGTAATTTTATTACATAATCAAGCGGCTGTCTGCCGCTTGATTTTTTCCTGTTTTTGCGTTTTTTTACGCTTCGGCCACCGCTTCACGCGCAAAGGTTTTTTCGCAATAGTGGCATTTGAGTTTGGTCTGACTGCCTTTCTGCTTTACGTCAAAGCGGCTGGAAACGGGTTCGCCGTGGCTGGCGCAGTTGGGATTGGGGCAGCGGAACACTTCGCAGATGCTTTCAGGCAGCGTGAGGCGCATTTTTTTGACAACGGCAAAGTTTTCAATACAATTTACCACCGCTTCGGGTGCAAACAGAGCCAAACGATTGGCATCCTGTTCGCTAAAGGCCACTTCTTTGATTTTGATAATGTCTTTGCTGCCCTGCGTGCGGCTGGGCAGGTTAAAGCCGACGGTTACGGCATTGCCGTAATGCAGCAGCTTGAACTGGCGCAAAATGGTTAGTCCCAAACCAGCAGGGATATGGTCAATCACGGTGCCGTTTTCAATCGCTTCCACGCTGAGTTTTTTATTGTCTTTCATTGGTATTCCTTACACTTCTTCGTTCAAAATCAGCGATAAAATCGCCATACGTGCAAACACGCCGTTGTTGGCCTGCTCAAAATAATAGGCATGGGGGGTGGCATCCACATCGGGGTGAATTTCGTCCACACGCGGCAGGGGGTGCAGAACGCGCAAATTGGGTTTGGCATTTTGCAGGGTGGCGGCGTATAAATTGAATTTGCCCTGAATTTTGGCAAACTCTTCGGCATCAAAGCGTTCGCGTTGGACGCGGGTCATATACAGGATGTCCGCCCATTCTGCCGCGCTTTCCAAATCGGGCAGGATTTGCCACGGGCAGCCTGCTTCGTCCAGCTCTTCGGTAATGTAGTCGGGCATGGCAAGACTGGGCGGGGAAATAAAGGCAAAACGGCAGCCGAATTTTTTTAGTGCCTGCGCCAGCGAGTGAACGGTGCGGCCGTATTTTAAATCGCCGCACATGGCGATGTTCAATCCTTCCAAAGTGCCTTGGGTTTCGTAAATGGTTACTAAATCCAGCAAGGTTTGGCTGGGGTGCTGGTTGGTGCCGTCGCCGGCGTTGATGACGGGAACGGCGGAAAACTGCGCTGCCACCCGTGCCGCACCGTCTTTGGGGTGGCGTTGGATAATGGCATCGGCGTAACCGGAAATAATGCGGGCGGTGTCGGCCAGCGTTTCGCCTTTTTTCGCGCTGGTGTTGGCGCCGTCGGCAAAACCGATAACTTGTCCGCCCAAACGCTGCACGGCGGTTTCAAACGACAGGCGGGTGCGGGTGGACGGCTCAAAAAAGCAGGAGGCAATCAGTTTGCCCGCCAGCAGGTCGCTACGCGGCTGCTGTTTGAGTTTGAGCGCGGTATCCAGCAGCAGCAGTAATTCGCTGCTGTCTAAATCGGCGATGGAAATCAGGTGTTTGCGGTAAAGCGGATTGGGCATGGTGTTTCCTTGTTTTGGACAGGCTGCCTGAACGGCAGGCAAGAAAAAGCCCGTTAATCAAAACGGGCGGGAAAAACGGGGCTGCCGCCATAGGCGGTACGGCATCGGAACAGGCAGGCAGCAGCATTCATCAAAATTCCTTTTCAGTTTGAAACCTAACCGTTTACGGTGGTAAGGTAGCTTTTTTATTCGCTCGGGATATAACCCCGTCCGAATCAGGGCAACGCATAGGGCTGTGCTTTATATGCAGCCCTGTGGGTTGAAACTTTACATGAAGCAATCTGAAACGGCGCGGATTATACGGCTTTCCGTTAAGTTTTGCAAAGGTTTCAGGCTGCCTGAAAGCCGTGCCGTTTTAATCGTTTTGCTTGTCCTGTTCCTTTTCGTCTTTATCATCGCCGTCAGGAATCACCGCATCTACCAGCGCGCCCGTGCCTTTAACCACCAGCTTGCCTGCAGTAAACACCGTAGTAACGTGAGTTCGGGATAAGAATCCCATAAATATTAAAGGGCAAACGTGTTAAGC
>JAUNOT010000043.1 GCA_030537065.1 Conchiformibius sp. | reverse complement strand
TTGGATTATGAAATAAATTTGTATTATAAATAAAAATAGGAATTGATTTTGCCTATAATCGCCTCCGTTTTTCATCATACTTTTTCTCGGAGGTGTTTTATGTCAGTCAATATTAAAACTGCGCAAGAGTTGGAAGGTCAAAAAGTACCGGCCGTGGTTTTTCATACCCGTCAAGCAGATGCTTGGGTAGATGTGTCCACAGACGATTTGTTTAAAGGTAAAAAAGTGGCGGTGTTTTCGCTGCCTGGCGCGTTTACCCCGACCTGTTCTTCCACCCACCTGCCGCGTTATAACGAATTGGCGCAAGAGTTTTATGCACACGGTGTGGACAGCATCGTCTGCATTTCGGTAAACGACACTTTTGTGATGAATGCCTGGCTGGCTGACCAAGAAGCGGAAAACATTATCGTGGTGCCGGATGGTAACGGCGAGTTTACCAAAGGCATGGGTATGCTGGTGTCTAAAGAACAACTGGGTTTCGGCGACCGTTCTTGGCGTTATTCCATGCTGGTAAACGACGGCACCATTGAAAAAGTATTTATTGAGCCGGTAAAAGACGGCGACCCGTTTGAAGTGTCCGATGCCGATACCATGCTTAAATACATCGACCCGCAATGGCAGCCGCAAGAATCGGTATCAATCATTACCAAGCCCGGCTGTCCGTTTTGCGCCAAAGCCAAAGCCTTATTGGAAGAAAAAGGCTTGGCTTACGAAGAAATCGTGTTGGGACGAGATGCCAGCACCACTTCTTTGCGTGCAATTAGCGGCCAGGCTTCCGCACCGCAGGTATTTATCGGCGGCAAACGCATCGGCGGCAGCGAAGAACTGGCGCAATATTTGGCCGGTTCATAAGCCCTAAATTTTCTGTTCTATCGGGTGCGGCAGTTTTCTCCTCCTTTTCTGCCGCGTCCCCTGGATAACCGCAGGGTTATTCAGGCAGCCTTGCATCAACACGGCAAAGCTGCCTGAATAACTCTTTTTCACAAGGAATCAAAATAATGAAACAACTGACAGCCGATGTGGCGATATTGGGCGGCGGCACGGCCGGTATGGGTGCGTTCCGTAATGCGCGGCGTTATACCGACAATGTTTATCTGATTGAAAGCCATGTATTCGGCACAACCTGCGCCCGTGTCGGCTGCATGCCTTCCAAGCTGCTGATTGCGGCGGCCGAGTCGCGCCACCATGCCCTGCATACCGACCCGTTTGGCGTGCATTTGGACAAAAACTCGGTGCGGGTGGACGGAGAAGCGGTGATGCGGCGGGTAAAAAGCGAGCGCGACCGCTTTGTCGGTTTTGTTTTGGAAGACGTGGAAGCTTGGCCGGCCGAGCGGCGCATTATGGGTGAAGCCAAGTTTATTGACGAACACACCGTGCAAATTGGCGACCATACCCAAATCCGTGCCGAAAGAATTGTGATTGCCACCGGTTCGCGCCCGCTTATTTTGCCGCAATGGCAGGATTTGGGTGACAAACTGATTGTGAATGATGACGTATTTGCTTGGGACAGGCTGCCTGAAAGCGTTGCAGTAATGGGACCTGGGGTGATTGGTTTGGAACTGGGGCAAGCGCTGCACCGTTTGGGTGTAAAAGTAGAAATTTTTGGTTTGAACGGCTCGCTGGGCGGCATTACCGACCCGACCGTGTTAGAAGCCGCCAAACAAATTTTTTCTGCCGAGCTGCCGCTGCATCTGCGTGCCGAAACCCAAATCGGTTTGGATGAAAACGGTAAAGTAGCGGTGCATTGGTCGGATGAAAGCGGGCAGGGCGTGTTCCGTGCCGACTACCTGCTGGCCGCGGCCGGCCGCCGCCCCAATGTGGACAATATCGGTTTGGAAAACCTGAATATCAAACTGGACGGACGCGGCGTGCCGGTGGCCGACCCGCACACCATGCAAACCAGCATCCCGCATATTTTTATTGCCGGTGATGCTTCCAATCAAATTCCCCTGCTGCACGAAGCCAGCGACCAAGGACGGATTGCCGGTGAAAATGCCGGACGTTATCCCGATATTGCGGCCGGTTTGCGCCGCAGCCTGATTGGCGTGGTGTTTTCCGACCCGCAGATTGCTGTTGTCGGTACACATTATGCCGCGTTACAGGCCGAATACGGCGACCGTTTTGATGAAAAAGTGGTGGTGGGACAAGTGTCGTTTAACAATCAGGGGCGCAGCCGCGTGATGCTGGTAAACAAAGGACATTTGTGCGTGTATGCCGACAAGGCGGACGGCCGCCTGCTCGGTGCGGAAATGGTCGGCCCTGCCGCCGAACATCTGGCGCATTTGCTGGCGTGGTCGCATCAACAGCGCATGACCGTACCGCAAATGCTGGATATGCCGTTTTATCATCCCGTTATTGAAGAAGGCCTGCGTACCGCCTTGCGTGATGCGGCGGCAAAACTGTAAGGCAGCCATAAACAATAAGCCAACCTTTTAAGGTTGGCTTATTGTTTAATATATCAAATCCCGAATAAATGCTTGTAAGCCGTGCCAATACGGATGCAGTTGATTTTTCAGGTTGGCCAGATTGCGGTGCAATTCGCTTTCAGGCAGCAGGCCGGCATAAAACAGACAGACCAACACCAGTATCACCAGCACCAGCAGCATCCAAAATACCAAACGTGATGACCACCATGCGGCTTTTTCCGCTTTATGCGTAGCGGCTGCAGCACGCACCATCTCGGCCGCCGCTGTGCCGCTGTCGGTAGCGGCTGATGTAGTGGATTTGGGTTCGGATACATGTGCCAGCAGCCAGCTGCGGATATTGCGGTATTTTTCTGCGGGCGGAATGGCGGGCAGGCGTTGGCGTTCAATCAGTTGTTGCAGGCGCACAGGGGCAACGGGGTGGCCTTGTGCCGAAGCCTGTGCCAGCAGGTTACGGATAATTTCGGTAACGGCATCGGGGTGGTTCAGATAGGCTTTTTTCTGAATTTCCACTTCTTTTGCACCCAGTTTGGCCGATTTGAGTTCGGGCAAAAAGGCGTAGGCTTCGTTGCTGACACGCTCGTACATCAGTTCGGGCGCGGCCTGCGGTGAAGCAATCAGCATTTCCGCCAGCAGCTGCGTACCGCGCCAGTCGCCGCCATCTGCGGCCTGATGCGCCCAATAGGCGGCTTCATACAGCGATTGCGGCAGCAGTTTGCCGGTACCGTACAGATAAGCCAGATAAACGGCGGCGGTGTGGTTGCTGCCGCTTTGTTTCATCAGGCTGTGGACAAAGCGGGAAATTTGGTAGGCACTAGGCGGCGTAGCACGTTGCAGCATGGCAGCGGCATCGGGCAGGGGGCGGCCGCCGGTGCGGTTGTTGGCATCGGCATCGGCTAACTCGGCCAGAATACCGTCAAAATCGGCACGGCGCAGGCGGGCGTATTTTTCTACTGCGGGCGGATAGGCGGTATTGTCAATGGCGGCCAATTCGGCTTCGCAGGCGGCGATGTCCTGCGGGTCGGGCAGGTCTTCGGAAAAGCGCGGATAATTGCTTTGGGCGGCGGTGCGGTAGTTGCGTACGCGCTGTTTACCGCCGTCGGTGTATTCGGCGGTGTAGGGTTGGGCCGAATGACCCAAGTCGGGCAGTTCTTCCGATAGGGGGCGCAGCAGCTCGGGGTAATGCCGCCAGAAACCGGCATCATCGGCCAGCAGGGCGGCAAAGGCGGGAGCGGTTTCACCTTGAAGTTCGGGTTGTTCGCCGTTTTGCCATTGTTGGTAACACTCGGTGTGCGCCCAGTAGCGTGCGGGCAGCAAGGTAACGGCGTGGGTACTCTCGTTAATCAGTATCGGCACAAGGGGGCGCGACAATACGCCGTCTGGTAGGTGTGGCCGCCAAACCAACACCGTGGCTGCCTGAAGCGGCATATGGCTGATAAATGAGGGGACTTTGTGTAGCAGGCGGCTGTCGGTGCTGACGGAGGGGCGGGCATAAGCGGTTTCGCCGTCATCGGCGTCTTCTTCGTCATCGTGGCTGTTGCGCAGGCTGTTGAAGTTTTTGGCTGCCTGAAGCAGGGTGTCGGGGTCGGTGCGGCCGCTCGGGTCGTAGATAAATTCGGCGGCGGCGGCGTGGAAATTGTTGGCTTTCAGCAAGTCGGGGTCGGCCTGCACCAGCGCCGCCCACACTGCACGCCCCTGACGGTAGAGGGTGCTGAGTGCGTCTATCTGTAAGTAAAGCGGGCTGCGCGACAGTTCGGGCGCAGGCAGCATTTGCAGATAGGGCAGGTCGTGGGCGGGTGTGGTGGCAACGGCATGACGGATACTGAAATCTAAAGACTGCGGCGGTGGTTCGGGCAGGGATTGGTCGGCATCGGGTACGCGGTCGGCAGGAATCTGGCGGCGCACGGTAACGGCGATGCTGTCAATCGGTTCAATGCCGAACAGGCGGCTGCAAATGGCGCGCAAGGGGAAAAATACGCTGGCGTTTTCTTCTGCTTCGGACTGGGGAAATTCAACCAGAAAGTCCGTCCACATCGCCGGCGGTACGGTTTCGGCCATATCGGGGTGTTGGCGGATAAGGTCTTCATATTGACGCCATACGCCTGCCTGACGCCGCGCCCGCCCCAATACTTCGCCGCAGTAAAACGCGATAACCGACAGGAAGTTTTGGTTGGCCATTTCGTTAAAGAAAGTGTCGGCATCAGGGTGATGGGCGGTGTGGACGTGGTCAAGCAGCGCGTCAATGCGCTGGAGGCTGTTTAGGGAGTAATCCAAACGGCAACGGCGCAATTCCTGCTCGTGTGCAAAGCCGCCCTGCCACGGTTTTTCCTGAAAAAAGTTATTCAGATACCATAAAACGCGGACGGTGGCGGCGGTGGGTTGCTGGTGGCGCAGAAAATCGTTGAGCGGTTGCATAATGGGTTCCGTAAACAAATATGGGCATCTCTGCCTGCGGATAAACAGATTCAGGCTGCCTGAAAGTTTCGGGCAGCCTTGCATATCATAACAGCATCACGGGCTTTGTGCCTGCATGAGCAGTAAAAATTGCGCTTTATTGTGCCAAAAAGGCTTTTAAAATGCGGTTTACTTCGCCCATATCGGCTTTGCCTGCCAAGCGGGATTTAAGCAGGGGCATGACTTTGCCGATGTCGGACGGGGCGGCGGCACCGCTTTCGGCAACGGCCGCCGCCACTTCGGCGCGGATGTCGCTTTCCGACAACAT
Organism: Conchiformibius sp.; assembly: GCA_030537065.1. GTDB lineage: Bacteria > Pseudomonadota > Gammaproteobacteria > Burkholderiales > Neisseriaceae > Conchiformibius. The sequence continues at coordinate 10,303 of JAUNOT010000043.1, read as the reverse complement.
TTCAGGCAGGTAGCGGCGCAGAATATCGTTTTCCGCTTCTTCTTTTGCGGCCAAATCGTTGCGTCCGGCTTGGGTGTAGATGGCGGCGCTGTCTTTGCGCTGCTTAATCATTTTGCTCAAAATGGCGGTTACGCGGGCATCGTCCGCTTCGGTGCGGTTGTCCACTTCAAACTGTTTGATTTGGGCATTGGCCAGACGGATGGTGTTGAGCGCGGTTTGGTCTTTGGCGCGCATAGCGGCTTTCATGTCTTCGTTCAGACGCTGTTTCAGATTCATTGTTTTTCCTATTTTGACAGTTCGCTGTTGATGTCTTGATACAGTTTGGCAAAATCGGGTTCGCCGACAAAGGTTTTGATAATCCGGCCTTGTTTGTCCAGCAACACGCTGGTGGGGTAAAGCTCGGTTTTGACGAAGGAACGGGTAATGTTTTTGTCGCCGTCAAACACGATGGTAAACGGCAGGCGGCGTGTGGCCGCGTAGTTTTGCACGCTGGCAAGCGGGTCAACCGGTACGGCAATGCCGATAATTTGAAAATCTTTGCCCTGATAGTCGTGTGCGGTTTTAATCAGCTTGGGCATTTCGCTGACGCAGCCGGGGCAGGACGGAAACCAAAAATTCAGCAGGGTTACTTTACCTTGCAGGCTGCTGCTGCCGACAGCTTGGCCGTTTAGGTCGGCTGCCTGAAAGGCGGGGGCAGTAGGGCGCGACGGCATCAGGATAAATGCCGCCAGCGCAATCAGTAAAGCGGCGGCGGCAACGGCCAGAGTTTTTTTCATTAAGATTCCTTTTCGGTTTGAAACCCCGCCGTTTACGGCGGTAAAATAGCTTGTTTATTCGGGCGGTGTCAGCCCGTCCGAATCAGGGCAACTCACAGGATTGTGCTTTATGTGTTGTCCTGTGAGTTGAAATCCTTTCAACTGGGTTTCAGGCAGCCCGTTCAGCCGCTCCAGCAGGGCATCGGGTAGACGGGCGGCTTTGCCGTTTTGCGTGGGCATCAGCGTGATGTCGGCTTCGGCAATGCGGCTGCCGTCGGCCAGCAGAATGCGCTGGTTTAACACAATTTGCCGCGCCCGTAGCGATACGGGGCGGCTGAAAATATGCAGTTCATTGTCCAATACGGCGGCGCGGCGGTAGCGGATGTCGGCGCGTAACACCACCAGATGTACGGCTTTCAGCTCGGTCAGCAGGCCGTGCTGCCTGAAAAACGCCCAGCGTGCCTGTTCCAAAAACTCCAGATAGCGGGCGTTATTGACGTGGCCGTAGCCGTCCAAGTGGCAGTTATAGACGCGGATGCGGTAAGCGGCGGACACCGGTTCAGCCTGCGGCAAGCGGTTCAAAGGCATCGCGTGCCAAAGCGTCGCTGCTTAAGTCCATTACAATGCTGGACAATTCCACCGCAAACCATTCGCCGAAAATATCGGGGTGCAGGTCGGGCCAATGGCTTTGGTCTTCGCACCAGTCGGCCAGCTCGGCGGCAAAAATTTCTTCCACCCGTTCGGAAATTTCTTCCCACACCTGTTCGGCGTTTTCGCAGGCAGGCACCAAATAGGCATTGGCATCGGCCTGCAAATCTTCCAAGGTAATGCCGTCCAACTGGCTGTCGGGCAGGCTGTTGAGCCAGTTCCAAAACGGCGGCAGGGGAATCAGCATAAACACGCTGCGGTTCACTTCGTACATCATGCGCTCCTTAAAAGTGGGCTGCCTGAAAATTTAGGGTTGGGCAAAAACGGTCTGTTCCGCTTGCGAAGGGATATAGCGGTCAATCGCCGCCGGTTCGGCATCGTCTAAAGCGGTGAAACGGTCGGCTTCTTCCTGCTCCCAAGCGGCCGGATAAAGCGGCTCAGCCGAGCTGCTTTGCTGTGGTGCGGCTTGTTCGGGGGCGGTGTTGTGGTTTTCCGGCGCAGACGGATTTTCCGTTGCATTGGTGGCATCGGGTGCTTCCGAATTGAGCAGTTCGTCTAAATTGACATCATCGGCGTTATCGGCGGCTTTTTTGTTGCCGACTTGTTTGTTACGCAGCGACATATAAAAGTCGCGCATATAGGCGTATTCGTCCGGCGCACGCATTTTGGCAAAAGCATCGGTAGTGTCCAGAAGCTGCTCGCGCTTGTTTACCGCATTGAGTGCGGTGGACGAATAGCGGAAGATTTTATCGTTAATCAGGCTGTTTGGCGAATAGACGGTGGTAACGGTGCTACCGACCGTATCGCGTACGGTACTGGGGCCCAAAAACGGCACCACCAGATAATGGCTGTTTTTCCAGCCCCATGAAGCGAAAGTGTCGCCGAGATTATTTTTATTGTCGGGGATTTGGGCATAGCCGGCCATATCAATCAGGCCGCCCAAGCCGAATGTGGTGTTGATGGCGACCCGCATAAAGTCGTGACCGGCATTTTCTACATTGCCGCGCAGCAGGTTGCTGCCGAAGCTGACCACATCGCGCAAATTGTTAAAAAAATTGCTGACGGCGCTGCGTACCGGCTGCGGCGTAACCGTGCGGTAGGTACGCGCCACAGGCTGCATAATGTAACGGTCGGCCTGATTGTTAAAAGCGTGCATGGCACGATTGTATGGCTCGTAGGGGTCGTTCGGATTGCGTTCATTGTCCGCCGCAACGGCAGGGGCAATGCTCAAGCCGAATGCGAGTAGGAAAGCGGTGCGGGTGTGTCGGGAGTCCATGCGGGTATCCATTCGCGTATTTCGTAGAGTTCGGCCAAGGTGCGGACGGACGGGGGCAGCCCCCTGAACGTCAGTTGGCGGTTGTGGCGCAATGCCGTCAGCAGCAGGGTGATACAGACGGAGTCGGCACGTTTGACACCGTGCAGATTGATGCTGGTAATGCGGTTTTGGCTGCACTCTTGAACAAATTTTTTGTACAAGGGGCGGGTAACCGTTTGCGCGGTTACCCAGCCGTGTAAGTACAGGCAGTCATCGCGGACGCTGCTGTGCATTATTTTTTGCCTGCGCCGGGGGTATTGAGATGTTTAATCAGGCCGTCAATGCCCTGTTTGCGGACAATGTCGCGAAATTGGCCGCGATAGGTACTGACCAGGCTGCCGCCTTCTACCTGTACGTCATACACCAAAAAGCGGCTGCCTTTTTTGTGGGTAACGAAAGTGGCGTTGACGGTTTTACCGTTGGGCAGCGACAGGACGGTTTTGACTTCCACCGAGCTGCCTTTGACAACGGGTTTGTCTTTTACTTCCACTTTGGCGTTTTTGTAGGTCAGCATCACTTCGGCATAGTTGCTGCGCATCATGTTTTTAAAGCCTTCAACCAAGGCTTTTCTTTGCGCGGTATTGGCCTGCTGCCACGGATTACCGATTGCCAACACAGTCATGCGGTCAAAATCAAAATAGGGGGTGGCGTAGGTTTCGGCCTGCTGGCGGATTTGGGCGTTGTTTTTGCCGTTGGCCTGTTTGAGGATTTTTAATACTTGGGCGGCATTTTCACGCACCTGCGTAACGGCGGCGGGGTCGGCAAAGGCCATGCTGATGCTCATCACGCCGATGCTTAAAGCCGACAGGAAGGCTGATTTTTTCATAAGGTTGTTTCCTTTCATAAGGTTGGTGGAGGCGGTAGCCTGAAGCGCCCGCAGTATAAGTAAAAAATGTTGTTGTATGTTTCAACTCACAGGGCTGCATATAAAGCACAGCCCTATGTGTTGTCCTGATTCGGACGGGCTTACACCGCCCGAATAAAAAGCTGATTTTACCGCCGTAAACAGTGGGGTTTCAAACCGAAAAGGAATCTTAATCAAATTATTCGGCGGGTGCGGATGCAGCCTCGCCGGCAGGGGCTTCGGATTTGCCTTTGTTTAAAAAGCCGGTCATAAATTTGCCAATCAGGTTTTCCAAAACCAAAGCGGAACTGGTCAGGCTGATGCTGTCGCCTGCTTTCAGGTTTTCGGTGTCGCCGCCCTGAAGCAGGCCGATATATTGTTCGCCCAGCAGTCCGGAAGTGAGGATTTGTGCGCTCACATCGCTGCTGAACTGATACTGCGTATCCAAGTTTAAAGTGACTTTGGCCTGATAACTCTGCGGGTCCAAAACAATATTGCCCACGCGCCCGACCAGCACGCCCGAAGCCTTAATCGGCGCATTGACTTTTAAACCGCCGATATCGGAAAACTCGGCATACACCGCGTAAGTAGGGCGGCTGCCTGAAAAACTGCCGCCGCCGGCCACTTTAAACGCCAACACGCCCAAAGCACCGATACCCAGCAGCACAAACAGCCCGACCCAAAATTCCAAAATACCTTTTTTCATCAAAAATCCTTTTCAGGCAGCCTGAAAAACCGTCAGCCTACAAACATAAATGCCGTCAAAATAAAATCTAAAGCCAATACCGTCAGCGCCGACGATACCACCGTGCGCGTACTGGCGCGTAAAATCCCTTCGGCAGTGGGCGTACAATGAAAGCCCTGATACACCGCAATCAGCGACACCGCCACGCCGAAGCAAGCCGATTTGACCAAACCGTTCAGCACATCATAATCCAAGCGGATATTGCCCTGCATCTGCGACCAGAAAATGCCGCCGTCCAAGCCCAGCCACTGTACGCCGATTAAATACGCGCCGTAAATGCCGGCCACATTAAACACCGAAGCCAACAGCGGCATAGACAGCACCCCCGCCCAAAAGCGTGGTGCCACCACCCGTGCCACCGGATTGACCGCCATCACATTCATCGCTTCCAGCTGTTCGGTGGTTTTCATCAAACCGATTTCGCTGGTCATCGCGCCGCCTGCGCTGCTGGCAAATAAAATCGCTGCCAACACCGGCCCCAGTTCGCGCAACAGCGAAGCGGCCACCATAAAGCCCAACACATCGGCCGATTTAAACTTGGCCAACTGCGTATAGCCCTGCAAGCCCAATACCATGCCGACAAACAGCCCTGACACGGCAATAATCAGCACCGACAGCACACCGGCAAAATAAATCTGGCGAACCGTCAGTGGCAGGCGCAGCAGCGATTGCGGCAGCAGCGACACAATCCGCAGCAAAAACAGCGTGTGTGCGCCCAAGCTGCGGATAAAGCCTAAAGTTTTGCGGCCGGTGGTTTGGATAAAATTCATGTTCTTTCTTTAGGCGGTAGTTTGATGACGACCGTTTTCGCCATATGGTCTTCAATGGAGCGGCGTCGGTTACTGGCCTGCAAGGCCAATATCCAATCAACAATCAAAATCAGGCTGATTAGGCTACTAATCAGCAACATCAGCAATTCGCGAACCATAACGTATTTAAACGTGGATATGCGCTGTCCGCTACGGGAATCTACTGCCTGTATGCGCATTATTTTTTTACCGATGGTTTGCCCGTAGCGGTGGATAAAGCCGATTTGTAGAATAAAGTAAAGCACAAGTACCAGTCCTAATACTAAAAAGACCAGCTCGTCAGATGGTTCGTTGCTTACTTGCATGATACCGAGCGTATCCATGACCGTAGGCATAAAAAGGGCAGCTATGGAAAAGATAATTAAAATAAAATTATTCAATAAATAGGCGGCAATGCGGCGCAGACTTGAAGCCAGCTCGTAGCTGCTGCCGTCTTCAAAGCGCAATTCATCGGAGGAGGGGATAGATTGGATCGTATATTTTTTTGTCATCATAAAATCCGTTTCAGGCAGCCTGAAGTTAGGGGGTTAACAAATCCTGTTGCAAATCGCGGGCGGCAGGATAACGGAACGCCACCGGCCCGTTGGGCAGGCCGCCGACAAACTGGCGCACCCATTCCGAATCGGTTTGACGGATTTCGTCGGGGCTGCCTGAAAACAGCACTTCGCCGTGCGCCAAAAACACCACTTGGTCAACAATTTTTAAAGATTGCTCAATATCGTGCGTCACCATAATGCTGGTGGAATGCAGCGCCTGATTGACGCGGCGTATCAACTCGGCAATCACACCCAAAGAAATCGGGTCAAGGCCAGTGAACGGCTCGTCAAACAGCATCAGTTCCGGGTCAAGCGCGATGGTGCGTGCCAAAGCCACCCGCCGCGCCATGCCGCCCGACAGCTCGGCGGGCATCAGTTTTTCCGTACCGCGCAAACCGACCGCGTGCAGTTTCAGCAGCACCAAATCGCGAATCACCGCTTCAGGCAGCGTGGTTAGCTCGCGCATCGGAAAAGCAATATTGTCGTACACCGACAAATCGGTAAACAGCGCACCTTGCTGGAACAATACGCCCATGCGGCGGCGGTGGGCGGTCAGTTCGGCGGCGGAAAATGTCGCCAAATCGCGCCCCTGCACCAATATTTGCCCACTGCTCGGGCGCAACTGGCCGGTAATCAGCCGCAGCAGCGTGGTTTTGCCGCTGCCCGAGCCGCCCATCACGGCAGCAAAACGTCCGGTTTCAACGGTAAAACTGACATTGTTGAGAATCGGACGGTCGCCGTAGGCAAAGGCAAGGTTGCGGCATTCAATAAATGGCTGGCTCATTATGCGGACGCTTTAGGGGCAAAATGGCGCAATATTAGGCGGCGGCGGATTTTCGCGCAAGCACGGCTACAGGATTTAACCCACTCTTGCATTAGACGGGACATCATGCGGTTTTATTCCTGCATAATTTCAGCCATATGCGATTGGACACGCTTCATTTGTGCTTCCCATTCGGGGCGCATGGCTTCGGCGTGTTCGCGGTAGCGCACGGGTTTGCCCTGTTCATCCCATACTTGGATTTGGCTGACTTCTTGATTTTGTAGGTTGAAGCGCAACATGGCTTGGCCGTTGTTGCGGTAGAGGGTCATGGTGTCGGACGGGTTGTCGTCCACCGGTACGGCGGCAAAAATGCTTTGGTCGGGGTTGAGCAGCAGGATATAACCGTCTTGGGTTTGGGCGATGCGCTGTTTGTTTTTGCCGTAGTTGTCGATGATGGGCATATTGTTGCCATCACGCGGGCGGCTGATGCTTTGCAGTGAGCCGTCGCGGCGGAAACCGATGTTCAGGCTGTCTGCGGCTTCTACGGAAAAGTTTTTCGGGTCGGCATCGGCTTTGAGGATAAAAGCAGATGTTTGGATTTTTTTGTTGCTTTGGTAAAAGTCTTGGACGACGGCACGACCGTTGTCGGTGTGGCCGAGCAGGCGGCGGAAGTAGCCGTCTTTGTCGCTTTGGCTGGTGTATTGCCCCAGTTTGTTGAAGTAGTAAACGGTTTCCCCGTCGGCAGGAATATAGGACAGGGTGTTGCGGTAATTGGCGGCGGTGGTGTTGAGCAGTTCATCGGGATAGTCTGCCGCAATCAGTTTCCACTCGGCGGTGGTGGGGGCGGGGCTGTTGTGGGGGGCAGGGTCGGCGGATGCAGCCGGCGGTACGGCGGATGCGGGAGCGGTGTTGTGGCGGCTGTCGGGTTGGCAGGCGCTTAACAATAATGCCAGCATCAGGGTCAGGCAGCGACGGTTCATGGTGTTTTCCTTTCATGACGGTTGGGGGTTGGGTTTGCAGTATGTTGATTTTATTTGTACAAACGGGGGAATTATAGCTTGAAAAACAGGCTGCCTGAAAGGGGAAAACTTTTCAGGCAGCCTGCAAACGGGTGAAATTTAAATCCGCATCGGCATCACGACGTATTTGAAATCGGGCTGTTCGGGGGCGGTGAACAGGGTGGGGTGCACGGCATCACCGAATGCCAACTGCATGTCTTCGCTGTGAATATTGCGCAACACGTCCATCAGGTAGCCGATATTGAAACCGGCTTCCAATTCTTCGCCCTGATAGGCGATTTCCAGTTCTTCCTGTGCTTCTTCCTGCTCGTTGTTGCTGCACAGGACGCGTAGGATGCCGGGGGCAAGTTGCAGGCGCACGCCGCGGAATTTTTCGTTGGCGAGAATAGCGGAACGCTCCAATGCACCCAGCAGGGCGGTGCGGTTAATCAGGAAGATTTTGTCGTTGTCCAAAGGAATAACGCGGTTATAGTCGGGGAATTTGCCGTCAATAATTTTGCTGACGATAACGGTGCCGTTGCAGCGGAAGCGCACTTGGTTGTTCAGCAGTTCGATGTGGATATTGTCATTGGGTTTGGTCAGCAGTTTGTCCAGTTCCAATACGGTTTTACGCGGCAGGATAATGTCTTGTTCAGGCAGCTCGTTTTCCAAGGCGGCGGCGGTGTAGGCCAGACGGTTGGCATCAGTGGCAACAAAGCGCACTTGGCTGCCTGCGGTTTGCATCAGCAGGCCGTTGAGGTAAAAGCGGATGTCTTGTACCGCCATGCTGTATTTGACTTGGCCGAGCATGGTTTTGAAGGCTTCTTGGGTCAGGGTGAAAGCGGTGCCGCTGTCGGCGGCGACGTTCATGGTGGGGAAGTCTTCGGCAGGCAGGGTTTGCAGGTTGAAACGGGATTTGCCGGCTTTAAGGGTCAGGCGGTTGTCGGCCCAGTCCAGTTGCACAATGGCGCTTTCAGGCAGGGCGCGTAAAATGTCCTGTAATTTTTTGGCGTTGGTGGTGATGCTGAAATCGCCTTTGTCGCTGGCCGGGCCGTCGGTGTGGATTTGGATTTCCAAGTCGGTGGCCAGCAGGCTGGTTTGGCCGTTGCGGCATTGCAGCAGGACGTTGGCGAGAATGGGCAGGGTGTGGCGGCGTTCTACAATGCCGCTGACGGCTTGCAGGGGCTTGAGCAGGGAATCGCGGTCGGTTTGCAGTATCAGCATGGGAATATCCTTTGAACGGTTAATTATGGGAAAACAGTTTTCAGGCTGCCTGAAGCGGTATCAGGTTTTGGGCGGACGGTTGCGGTAATACAGGAATGCGCCGAATATGGCTGCGGTAACCAACAGTTGAACCAGCAGCTTGAGTGCGGCGTGGGCTTCCAAGGTAAATAATTGGATGCTGGTGCAGCTTATGCAGGCATAGCTGATGGTCTGCAGGAGAATCTGGTATTTGTTCATCATTAATCGGCTTTTTCTTGGTTGGAGAGGGAGCGGTTTTCAGGCTGCCTGAAAATTAGTTTTGTATCAGAATCAGCAGTTTTTCATAATCCTGCCCGATTTCTTCATCGTCGTGGCGCAGTTTTGCAACGGTTTTTACGGCGTGCATCACGGTGGTGTGGTCGCGTCCGCCAAACACTTCGCCGATGGCGGGCAGGCTCATATTGGTCAGTTCTTTACTTAAGGTCATGGCGATTTGGCGCGGGCGGGCAATACTGCGCAAGCGTTTTTTGCCAAGCAGGTCGCTGATGCGGATATGGTAATAATCGGCCACTGCTTTCATAATCAGTTCGGCAGTCAGCGGGTTGCGGGTGGTGGTAATAATGTCCTGCAAGGCTTCGGCGGCGGTATCCAAATCAATGGTTTGGCTGCGCTGGAAGCGGCAGCGTGCCAACACCCGTTTTAATGCGCCTTCCAGTTCGCGCACGTTTTGTTTGATGTTTTGGGCGATAAACAGGGCGGCATCGTCACGCAAAACAATGCCTTCGCTTTGGGCTTTGTGTTTGAGAATGTTGATACGCATACTCAATTCGGGCGGTTCGAGCTTGATGGTCATGCCCCATGAAAAACGGGAAATCAGCCGTTGTTCCATATTTTCCAAGCTGCTGGGCAGTTGGTCGCAGGTTAGGATAATCTGCTGGTTGCGCGAATGGCAGTGTTCAAACAGGAAGAAAAATTCTTCCATGGTGCGTTCTTTGCCTTGGATAAATTGAATATCATCAATAATCAGTAGGTTGTAGTTTAAATATTGTTGTTTGAAGTTGTCCCAGTTTTTATTGCGCACGGTGGTCATAAAGTTTTTTAAATATTCGTTGGTGTGAATATAGCGCACTTTGGCTTGGGGATTGAGGGATAACACTTTGTTGCCGACTGCCTGAACCAGATGGGTCTTGCCCAAGCCGGTGCTTCCGTAAACAAAAAACGGGTTATACATGGCATCACCGGGTTTTTCGGCAATGTTTTTGGCAATGGCGGCCGCCAGACGGTTGCCTTCGCCTTCAACCAATGTGCCGAATGTGTATTCGGGCGACAGATTGGTGCGGTTGCGTTGTTGTTCGTTATTTTCGCGTGCTTGTGCGTTTTGAATCGCGCTTTTCGGGGCTGCCTGAACGGGTGTTGCAGGAATAGCCGCCGTTTTTTTGCTGGCGGAATGGAGGTTTTGCAGGCGTTTGGCCAAAATGTCTTGCGCGGTGGTGCGTTTGCTGCTTTTGCTGACGGTTTTTTTGGGCGGTACTTCATCGGGTATCGGCAGCGAGGGAAACAGGGATGCGGTTTGTGGCAGGCGCTCGGCCAAAATATCGGCGGACGGGGCGGTATCGGGCTGCTCGGGCAACAGGCCGCTGGCCAATGCACCCAATACGCTGCTTTTTTTGCGTGTGGATTTAGCGGC